>JAGBSG010000030.1 GCA_017632035.1 Oscillospiraceae bacterium
AGTCGTTCATCGCTTGTTATCGCAATTATAAAATAGCCGAGTTTGATACAGAAGATGGACACCTAATCCATCGTTCCATTGCAAGGATATAAGTTGTATACCATGTCCTTGCACTGGTGGATACCATGTTACTCTTGACACGCAGGTCGCCCCTACGAACACAAACCACATTTTACTTGTAGGGGCGAACTGTGTTCGCCCGCAAAAAGAAAGGAGAAACAATTATGGATTTCTACAAAGTTCCCATTGGTTTCGGTATGGCACTGGCTGTAAACGAGCCGGCAATGAATGCTTATTCTGCCATGACCGAAGATGAAAAGCAAGCAATTATCAACAAAGCCCACAACGTCCGCAGTGAGCGCGAAATGCACGACCTTGTAAACTCTCTGGCACACCCAACAATGCAATAACACACGGGCGGTTATCAACCGCCCGCTTTTCTTGCAAAGCTCACCGCCTTGTGATATGATAAAAGAAAAGGCGGTGAAGAAAATGGCTATCGATCCTCACGACCAAATAATTAAGAAACTATGCAAAGATATTTTGTTGGCTTTGGGTGTTTTTCAAAAAGGTACTTCCAGAATATACATCGATGATAACGGCTACTTTTTCACTGTAATCGAGTTTTAGCCATCGGCGTATGCTAAAGGAACATATTTAAATATAGCACTTCATTTTCTGTGGAATGAAAGGGAATACATTTCTTTCGATTTTCCATTTGGGGCAGACATTCGGATTAGGAATTTTGTCGAGTATCAGAATGATGAACAGTTTACGCGAGAAGTAACGCAATATGTCCAAGAAGCTGCAAGGCAAGTGCTGTTTTATTAAAAACTGCGGGATATGGAAATTGCAAAGTCTTATGTGAGAAAATGGGCAAGAAAATATAAGGGAAATAGTCATATCGGCGAATTTGAGATAATCAATCGTTTGGATGACGAGGAAGTATTGCAAAAAATCAAAAGGACACGAACCTTTTGGCGTAGTAAGCCATCCATGAAAAAGCTGAAAATTCACGATTTCTTTGATGCTTGATAATCACACAGCCTCCGGTGACCCGGAGGCTGTGGCTATTTAGCAAGAAAAACCGACGGTCCGGTATCGTTCGGAATCTGTCGAAAAGGAAAGAGAAATTAAAAATCTCTTTTTTCGACAATTCATCTATGTCAAGTTAAGGCCTCGAGTCCGAGCGCTGCCGGGGGCAGATACAGCGAGGGTGCAGAGTGTGCCGTGGTCGGCAGATGACGCAGCCGTTTAAGGCAAGGAAACTGCCGGGTACCACAAACAGACCGCGGGTGAGGTGTATAAAAACCTACCTTTTACCTACAAAAACGCACAAAAACCGCAGAAAAACACAAAATTTATTTGTCCCCTACTTGACATCAGCGTGTCCGGCTCGCCGATCCTTCAGGACAGCAAACTGGTGGGTGCGGTCACCCATGTCCTGGTCAACGACCCCACCATGGGCTGCGGTATCTTTATCGAAAATATGCTGGACGCTGTTGCGCAAAATACCCTTCCCCGGGGGAGGGTGGATTTTTGCGAAGCAAAAAGACGGGTGAGGAACGGCGAAATGTTTGACACGGGAAAAGTCTGATACAACGCAGTAGTCGTGCGCTTTCTGCCCGAATATAGAATAACACAACTTTTTCCGCTTAAACGGTTAAAATTACAAAAAATATGTTGACTTCTTCAATATATCTGGTTATAATTAAGTTGCACGAGTTTATCCGCTCGTTTGATTGAAATAATCAAAAGTCAGAAAGGAGTTGCGCTCATGGATATCCAGCACTACAAGGATATATTTGAAAACTACGGCGGCATGATGCGCACCAAAGAGTTGGAGCTGGAGAAAATCCGATACCGGAATGTTCAACAGCTTATTGCGGCAGGTTATATAGAAAAAGTGAGATATGGTTATTATCAATGGGTTAATCCGGAAGACTTCAGCGAGGCTGGGACAGTAATACGCCTTTTCCCGGATGCGATCCTTTGTATGGATACCGCTCTACGTCATTATGGTTATAGCAACCGCACCCCGGGCGAGTGGCATCTGGCAGTGAGCAAGGATTCGGGCAAATCTCGATTTAATATTGATTATCCATTTGTAAAGCCCTATTACGTTGAGCCTGCAGTTCTGGATCTAGGACTCACCAATGGCAATATGGATGGGCACGAGATTCGGATCTATGATAAGGATCGCGTGATCTGCGATTGCCTGCGGTATCGCAATAAGATGGATAAAGAAATTTTTAACAAAGCAATTCGGAACTACATAGCAGACCCGGAGAAAAGCATTCCGAAACTGATGGAATATGCCGGCCCGCTGCGTGTAAAGAAGCTTGTAAAAGATTTGATAGGAGTGTGGCTGTGATGGCAGATATTGCTGCTTCTGTTCTTGCAAAACTGAAAAACAAAGCTAAAGCTTCCAGCATCGGCTATCAGCAGTGCCTGCAGCTGTTCTTCCAGGAGGAATTCCTGCGCCGTTTGGCAGGCTCCAAGTATACTGAGAACTTTGTTCTCAAAGGCGGCTTATTTATTTATACCCTGACCAATTTTGAAAGCCGCGCTACCGTAGATGTGGATTTCCTGATGTGCGGATTAAACAATGACCTTGCCCGTATGGACGAGATCATTGCAGAGATTTTGGCCGTGGATACCGGCAATGACTTTGTGATATTCAAAGCCAGCAAAACCGAGCCTATCGCCGTACAGCGCAAGTATCACGGTGTCAGCACACAAATCACCGGTTATATCAAGAATGTCCGGGTGCCTTTCAATGTAGATATCGGTGTTGGTGATGTGATCGTACCCAATGCCCAGCGGCGAAATATTCAGACCCAGCTGGATGGTTACGAAAAACCGGAGATTCTTACATATTCTCTGGAAAGTACCATTGCAGAAAAATTTGATGCGATCCTGCAACGGTTTGAATTGACCGGTCGTATGAAAGATTTTTTCGATATTTACTTTTTGTCCCGTACTTTCGATTTTGACGGTCTGAAACTGCAAACTGCGATCCAGAAAACACTTCAAAACCGCGGTACAGCGTATGAAAAAGACAGCTTTGAACGTCTTCTATCTCTGGTAAATGATGAAGATATGCAAACCAAATGGCGCTACTTCCTTAAAACACTTGGCAACCCTGACATGCCCTTTGCCGACGTTATTAACGGCATTCAGCAGTTCCTTACACCTATTTGGGATGCCTTTCTCTTGGAAAGCGAACACATCCAAAGGTGGTCTGCATCGGCATTATGTTGGAAGTAAGACTTATTTGGAGCAACGACAGTTTAAACGATGTATCGCTTAATGCGGCAATATTTGGGGTAAGGATTAATCAATGAGGAAAAAACAGAAGAAAATCATAGAAACTGCAGCTGAATATGGTGGTGCTGCTGCAGGTGCAGCTGCTGGAGCCGGGATCGGATTGGTTATTGCTGGCCCTGCAGGGGCTACACTTGGTGCGATAGCTGGAACGGCACTTGAAAAAGCTTTTCTGCACATTGGCAAAGAGATCACAGAGAGAAAACTGTCAAAAGCAGAAAACAAAAAAGTTGGCAACGTATATACTCTTGCAAGCGAGAATATTGACAAAAAGCTAATTGCAGGAAAAAACTTCGTGAAGATGGTTTCTTTGAAGAAAGTGAAGCTGATCGTTCTTCTGCGGAAGAAATACTCGAAAGGACTTTGTTTGCTGCTCAGCGCGAAGCGGAAGAAAAGAAACTCCCTTATTATGCACGGATGTTTGCAAACATCGCCTTTTCAGCAGATGTGTCTAGACCGATAGCAAATCAGACAATTAAAATTGCTGAACAACTTACTTATCGCCAGTTGTTAATCCTATATGCAATCGCAACTTTTCAAATCGGGGGTGTTCCCCTTAAGAAAACAGCTTACGGCAGTGTAGCAGGTTTAACAAATGTTGCTATTGCATCGGAAATATTTGAGCTATACAGGATGTGTCTGCTATCTTCATCATCTGTTATTTTTGATAGCGCTGGAATCAATCCCTCAGCGCTATCCATTACGGGTTACGGGGCTCATATTTTTAATTTAATGGAATTACATACGTTAATTCCAGATCACGATAATGTTCAGCTTATGGCTGAAATAACTGCGTTCATGACCGGGTTTGAAATTTGCAACCACTAAAATGCGCAAAGTACATTTATTACGACAATACCTTTTCTATTTATTGCCCACGGTGAAACCGTGGGCAATTGCTTGTATAAGGGAAATCCTCTTAATGCGAATTTCTTTCCTAAATGAGTCCGGGAGTAAAATCGCAGTATTGTGTATAAAACCATGTGGATTATCAAAAAATATAGCAAAAAAACTTTGTCCTATCCTTGACACACTGGTGTCCGGCAGCCCGATTATCCAGGACGGCAAGCTGGTCGATGCAGTGACTCACGTCCTGGTCAACGACCCCACAACTGGATATGGAATTTTTATAGAGAATATGTTAGATGCCACCGCTTAACCACCGCACCTGTCATCCTGAGCGAGCGCCAGCGAGTCGAAGGATCTATACATTATCGATATTTCTTGGCAGATATTCGGTGCGAAGATTCTTCGGCTCCGGGCTGCGCCCTCCGCTCAGAATGACAACGTTTTCGGTAGTCGCAGCAACCATTGACCCCCTTGCTCACGGCATGATGTAATAAATATGGGCGGCTATCAGCCGCCCGCTTAATTCTTTTATAAAAGGGGTTGTGCCTGAGGTAAGGGGTGTGGTACAATGTCGGTATCCTGTACAAAAAGAAAAGGAGACCGACCAATGGCTAACACGCTGGATGCTTTCTTTGAATCCATTGCCTGGCCCATGGAGCCTTTCCCCTCCTATGGCGCATTCCACATTTTATATACGCTCATCGGCTTTGCCGTCTGTGCTTTCGCAGCATGGAAGCTGCGCCGGGTCAGTGACCGCGCCGCCCGGTGGATCCTCTTTTCCATTGGCCTGGTGCTGATCCTCTCCGAGGTATTCAAGCAGCTGTTTTATTATTTCGTTATGATGGATAACCGCTATTCCTGGGGAGATTTTCCCTTCCAGCTGTGCAGTGTCCCCATGTATCTGTGTCTCATTGCGCCCTGGCTCAAGCCGGGCAAGCTGCAGCGGGGCATGTACAGCTTCATGGTGCTGTACAATCTGCTGGGCGGTGCTATCTCCTTTACTGAGCCCTCCGGATTGCTGCTGGACCATTGGTTCCTGACGATCCACGCCTGTATATGGCATATGCTGCTGGTTTTCATCGGTCTGTTTATTTGCTTTTCCAAGCGGGGCGGCAATCAGCAGGCAGATTATGTAGGCGCAACATACTCCTTTATCGTGATGTGCGTCATAGCGTTTGGTTTAAACTGCTTTGTGCAGTTCGTCCTGGGCCAGAGCATGAATATGTTCTTCGTAGGACCCGGAAATTCCCCGCTGATCGTGTTCAACCAGTTCTCCCGGTGGTTCGGCTGGTACATCAACACACCGATCTACATTTTTGCGGTGTGTCTGGGTGCGTGGATGCTGTTCGTGCTGATCTATTGGGCCCAGAACAAAGCACTTCCCTTCCGGAAGAAACAAAAAATCTCCTGACCCCACACCACCGGTCTTTCTCCCAGTTGGCGCAACAATATAAGGGCGGCTATCAGCCGCCCTTTTTTCTTGCATTTTTCCCGGCTTATGATATGATAAAGAAAAAACATGGGAAAAGGAGTCAATTATGGACTACAAACGCTTTGACAACACTGTGATCGCCCGGCTGGACAAGGGTGAAGAGATCCTGGAACAGCTGGAGGTCATCTCCCGGCAGGAGAATATCAAGCTGGCATCCATTTCTGCCCTGGGCGCTACCAATGATATTACCGTAGGTGTGTTCCGCACCGGCGAGAAGAAGTATTACGCCAATCACTTCACTGGAGATATGGAGATCGTATCTCTGACCGGCACTGTCAGCACCATGGATGGCAAGTATTATGCCCACCTGCATATGAGCGCCGGTGACGAAAAGGGCCATGTGTTCGGCGGGCACCTGAACCGGGCCGTGATCAGTGCTACTTGCGAAATGGTCATAAGAATCATTGACGGCCAGGTGGATCGGGAATTGAACGAGGCCATAGGTCTGAACACCTTCCGGTTTTAAGCAACTGCGTGAAAAATCAAACCAAAACATCCCCATCGGCAGCCCGCATAAAGCAAAAGATTAGGAGTGGAAGACCCACTCCTGATCTTTTATACGATTATCAGAAGAAACGCTTCTTGCCGGCCACAGTGACGCACAGAGCCGCAGCGGATACCAGTGCCACAACAGCCATGGTCACCACGGGGAACTGGTTGCCGGTGGGCGGGTTGGAAGGATCGGCAGGTCTGCCCACACTGCACACGGCATAGGCCACATCGCCCATGACATACATGCCCAGCAGCTCCTTGACCTCGTCCATATCCACTTCCTGCCCGTTGACAAAGAACTGTACATTCTCAGCAAATACATAGCCCTCTTTTGCCTTAAGTGCGGTCATGAAGAAGTAGTACTTACCCTTTTCGAACACATCCTTCTTCTTCATGCTGTCCAGATCCTTCAGCGAATCGGTCTTGCCTACATACCAGGACAGCTCGCCCTCCAGCTCGTAGTTGGCCTTATCGGAAACCGTTACCTCGCCGGGTGCCTTGCCTGCCACAGGCTTATCCGTGGTCAGCTCTACCTTATCGATAGTCTGCACACCAAGAGGATACATCTTGACGATGTACACATATTCATCGCCCACATCCTCAAGCATTCCCTTGAAGGACTGTCCGCCTACCGTGATCACCAGGTCCTCCGCAAACTCATAACCCTGCTCCGGTTCCGCAGCGTATACCAGGTAATAGACCTTGCCACTTTCCAGCGTGCCTGCAAATTCCTGCATGCCATCCTCAGCGGAAAGCGTTGCCCATGTAGCGTTCATGGTATAGTGGGCGCCCTGAGGTGCCTGCAGGGTATCTGCTTTGCCCTCATCGCCCGCCTTTACCGTGGGCATAGCGGGGAATTCCACCTTCGTGATCTGGGTGCGGAAGGACTTTTCATAAGAGATATAGAGATGGTCATAGCCACCGCCATAGTTCTCATATTCCTTGCCGTTGAGATAAATCTTCACATCCTCGGCAAACTCATAGCCTTCTTTGGGCATGAGCATCAGCTCCAGGCCGTACTTGTTGCCTGCGGCAAAGGTTCCGTTGAACGCACCGCTGTAGGCATACCACTGGGATCTCTCCTGATTGATACCATACTTCGCATCGTTAGGCAGCGTGATGCTGCTGATGCTGCCGGTACCCCCAACAGTGGGCTCAGGCATAGTGATATCAACGCGGTCGATCTGCGCCTTGAAGGAAATCCGCTTGCTAAGGCCGGCGCTATCTGCGCCACCCCATGCATCTTCCTCTACGCCATTGAGGGTAAATACCAACTCTTCGCTGAAATCGTAACCCTCGGCAGGCTTTAGCTCTATTTCCAGATAGTAGCTCTTGCCTGCTTCATAAGCCGTTGCAGGCTCGCCGGTGATCTCGTCATACACATAGATGTTTACGAGCTCATACTTCGCATCCTGGGGCACAGTGGGCTTTTGCACATTGCCGCCAACCGCGGGAACAGGCATAGTCAGCTCCACCTTTTCCACAACAGGAAGCAGAGAGTAGCGCAGATACATGGTGGCGGTGCCGTCAGCATTGACCTGCTGATAGGGATGGATGTAACCCTCATCCTCCTGCTGCACTTCGCTGTAGTAGCCGCTTCTCAGGCCGTAGCCTTCCTTAGGAGCCATGGTGATCTCCAGATAGTAGACCTTACCGCTTGCAAACTTGCCGGTAACAGCCGCCTTCTGGTCATCCAGCCACTGCACCTTGGTGATCTCAACCCCACCGCTCTTAACTGTAAGGGCAGGCGTTGCAATGTCAGCACCGGCAGTAAGCTTGCCGGGCGCACCGCTGATGTATGCGTCAGCAAAACCGTTCTCCGGCTCTATATACAAATTGTACGACAGCACCATACTCCTGTCGCCGGAGTCATGATACCCCCAGCCGTTGACCTCATGCAGGTACTGGTCGTTGATGTAAGGCTGTGCATTCTCAAAAACATACTCGCCCTTGGGAACGATCGTCACGAGCATGTAATACTCACCGTACTGCAAAGTCTCGCCCGTAAAATCTACCAGACCTTCTCCATCCACATAGTGCTGGAATTTGACAGAGTCGATCTCGTAATTGGCATTGTCAGGCAGGGTGATCCCGGGCTGGGCAGTGCTTTGGCCATAGGTATATGCAAAATCACCCTTAAGGTCCACCCGCTCTACCACTTTCCGCAGATCATAAACGATTTCCAGAGAAATGCTGGGATCCACCTTAGACTGCCAGACATTTCCCTCCAAAGGCATGTCGACCTTTATTTCCCCGGCAAACCAATACCCTTCCTTAGGCAAGATGTTCACACTCAGGGTGTATCTTTTGCCATCTTCCAGAGCTTCTCCTACTTCCCCACCTTCCCAGGCATGCCAGTAGGATTCCAACACTTGGTAGTTAGCACCTGCAGGAATCCCGATCTGAGGATTGGCCGTAGCAGTACCGGCAGCAACCGCAGGAAGCTGGGTGATCTCCACCTTGTCCACCAGGGTCACATCACCCAAGATGTAGACCTTCATGACCGTGAACGCGGTAAAGCCTACTTCATTTCCGTCAGAGGGCTCGGCGTAATCCGCCGCTGCACCATTGACTGTGCCGACGATCTCCTTGCCGCCCATCTGATCGTAGGGAAGCACATTGCCCTGCTCCGCCACCAATCTGACTGCCAGACGGTAAACGCCCTTGGTCACCTCCTGGCCATCGGCATCCACGAAGTAATGGCTGTTGTAATCGTATTTCGCCCAGGAGGCCTCCATTGTAAAGCCATCCAGGCCACCGGTGATACCCTGAGTAGTCAATGTCTGACCAATGACCGGCTCAGTGACACCTGCAATATCCAGGCGCAGCGCCGGTTCCTCCGCAGACGCGCCAAAGCTCAGGCACAGCAGTGCCACCAGAACCAGGCCCAACGCCAGTGCGCAACTGATGATCTTTTTCATACCCTTTCCTCCCTCTTGTGATATAGAAATACTGCTTTATTGTATAGCATATATGCATTATATCACTTCTGAAAATCCTTTTCAACGCCCTTCTCGTTTTTTGTTACGAAATTACGTACAAAATTTTTGGACCCGGTATCAAAACCGTTCTTGGATGCGCCGGATGCCCCTTTCCAGCACTGCCTGGGCATCTGCCCCCAACGTCTCTTCCAACAAGGTATATTCAGAAGTGATGCCGTGGGGAACAGCCCATGCACCGGCATCGCTGCCGGGGGCGATCAGGCCGCCCATGGCGGCAAAGACCCGAACATTTTCCATGGCGCTTGCCAGGATCTTTTCCACAGCCGGCTCGGAAAAACGGCCTGTACCCCGGAGATTGCCGATGGTGCTCAGGGTGGGCACCCACACTGTACCGGCTTCCCGCATGGCATGCAGCGCATCCCCGTTCAGGTATGCGCCGTGTTCCACCGAGTCCACGCCGGCGCTGGCGGCGGCAATCACCGCTTCCGGGCCGTTGGCGTGGACCATGACAGACATGCCTTCCTCATGTGCAATGCGCACCAGTCTGCCGATCTCCTCCGGGGGCAGGCTCTCCTGCGTCAGCACACCGTAGCGGTCAAAATCCATAAGGCCAGAGATCATAATTTTGATAAAATCCGCCCCGTTGACCCGTAGCTGCCTGACCTTGGAGGCAAACTCCCGGTCATGGGCAAAGGTCTCGCCGATGAAGCTGCCGTAATGCCCCGCCTTGCACAGGTTGGAAAGAGGCGTGCGGTAGGTAATACCGTATTCCGGGGCAAGCTCCCGGGCCTTGCGGCCAACGCCCCAGCGATCCCCGCCGTCCCGCAGATAGGTGAAGCCTTTGGCCCGGTAGGAGGCCAACTTTTCCCGGATATAGGCCTGCTGAGGCTGCTGGGTATGCCGCGCGATGGCTGTCTTCCAGTCCACGCCGTCCAGTATCATGTGGATATGACAGTCTACCACTGCTTTCACCTTCCTTTTTCCCGATTATAACAGAAAGGTCCCCTCTGCGCAAGCACAGGAAGCGGTTACAGCCCTGGAAGCGGGAGAGTCAAAACCCTCGAAAAAATGTCATTCTGAGGCCTCTGGCCGAAGAATCTAATAAGATCCTTCACCGTACTCAGGATCACACTTGGCATGACATTTCCTTGTGCATTCATTTGTAAACTTTTTTACACAGCTCTTGCGTTCTTCGCCATACTTTAGTAAAATTACAGTAATTGTACTTTATTACCAAGGGGGAAAGTGCTTCCTATGATTAAACGGTTGGCCCGGTGCATCCGGGAATACAAATTGCCGTCCCTGCTGAGCCCTATTTGCATGATCGGCGAGGTCACTATGGAGATCTTCGTTCCGCTGGTCCTTGCTGAACTGCTCCGGCAGGGCATCGAGCCGGGATACATGCCCGCCGTATGGAAATACGGCGGATTGCTGGCGCTGTGCGCCCTATGCAGTTTGGCCTTTGGTGTGGCTTCGGCATTCTTTGCCGCCTATGCCAGCACCGGTTTTGCCCGAAATCTGCGCCACGATATGTTTGCCAAGGTCCAGACCTTTGATTTTGCCAACATCGATAAATTCTCCACATCCTCCATCGTTACCCGCATGACCTCCGATGTGGCCACCTTGCAGATGACTTTCCAGATGTCCATCCGCATGATCTTCCGCACCCCTGTGATGCTGGTGATGGCCCTGATCATGGCCTTCCGCATCAGCCCCCGGCTGAGCATTATCTACTGCATCACCCTGCCCCTGCTGGCTTTCGGTCTGTTTGTGCTCATCAAGCTGGTACATCCCATTTTCGAGCGAGTCTTTAAGACCTACGACAAGCTCAACAATGTGGTACAGGAGAATGTCCGGGGTATCCGTGTTGTTAAGTCCTTTGTCCGGGAGTCTGCGGAAACGGAAAAGTTCACCGAAACCTCTGACCGGATCTACAAGGACTTTGTAAAGGCCGAGCGGATCATGGCCTTCAACAATCCTCTGATGCAGTTTGCCGTATATACCTGCATCATCGTGATCTCCTATCTGGGAGCCCAGCTTGTTGTAGGCGGTGAGCTGGACGCCCCTGCCCTGACCACCATGTTCACCTACACCAGCCAGATCCTCATGGGCCTGATGATGATGTCCATGGTCTTCGTCATGTTCACCATGAGCCGGGCACCCATGCAGCGTGCCTATGAGATCCTGACAGAAGAGCCCCAGCTTCAAAATCCTGCCAATCCGGTGACGGAAGTAGCCGACGGCTCTATCGACTTTGAACATGTATCCTTCCGCTATGCCAAGACCGCTGGCAGGAATGCTTTGGATCAGATCGATCTGCACATTGCTTCCGGCATGACCGTGGGTATTCTGGGCGGCACAGGCTCTTCCAAGTCCACCCTGGTCCAGCTGATCCCCCGGCTCTACGATGTGACCGAGGGAACGCTGAAGGTAGGCGGGGTGGATGTGCGCAGCTACGATATCCACGCCCTCCGGGACCAGGTTTCTGTGGTGCTGCAGAAGAATGTGCTGTTCTCCGGCACCATTAAGGAAAATTTGCGCTGGGGCAACCCCAACGCCACCGACGAAGAGATGGAGCATGCCTGCAAGCTGGCCTGCGCCCATGACTTTATCGTTTCCTTCCCCGATGGCTACGATACCCACATTGAGCAAGGCGGCACCAATGTATCCGGCGGCCAGAAGCAGCGTCTGTGCATTGCCCGGGCGTTGCTGAAGAAGCCCAAGATCCTGATCCTGGACGATTCCACCTCTGCTGTGGATACCCGGACCGATGCCATGATCCGGCAGGCCTTCCGGGAGGAGATCCCGGGCACGACCAAGCTGATTATTGCCCAGCGGGTCGCCTCCGTGCAGGATGCGGATATGATCCTGGTGCTGGACGGCGGTCGGATCGCTGCCCAGGGCGACCATGAAACTCTTCTGAAAACCTCTCCCATTTACCGGGAAGTCTATGAATCTCAGGTGAAAGGAGGCGAGGAGTAATGCCCCCGATTCCCATGAAGGGTGACGGCCGCAAGGCCAAGAACCCCAAAAAGACCCTGTCCCGGCTGTTTTCCTATATGAAGCCCTATCGGGCCACCATGGTGCTGGTGGTTGCCTGCATTTTGCTGGCCTCCTTTGCCACAGCCCTGAGCAGCTACTCTCTGGACCCCCTGATTAACGATTATATCAAACCCATGACCGGTCAGGCCGACCCGGATTTTGCGCCGCTGATCCGCTTCCTGTTGTTTATGGGCGCGATCTATCTGGCGGGAATTATTTCCTCTTTTCTGTACAATTACCTGATGGTCAAGGTAGCCCAGGGAACGCAAAAAAAGATTCGCGACGAGATGTTCCGGCATATGCAGCGGCTGCCTATCCGCTATTTTGACACCCATCCTGCCGGCGATGTGATGAGCCGCTACACCGCGGATATCGACACTCTGCGGCAGATGATCTCCCAGGCCCTGCCCAACTGTATCTCTTCCATCGCAACCATGGTCACGGTATTCGCGCTGATGCTGAAAGCCTCTCCCATTCTCACCGGTGTGGTGGTGCTGACGGCTGCAGGTATTTTGTATGTGACCAAAACCGTCGCCATACGCTCGGCAAAGTTCTTCATCGGCCAGCAGCGATCCCTGGGTAAGGTCAACGGCTATGTGGAGGAAATGATCTCCGGGCAGCGGGTGGTCAAGGTCTTCTGCCGGGAAGACATCTGTAAAACCGAGTTTAGCGGCATCAACGAGACCCTGCGGCAAAACGCCTTCAAGGCCGGCGCGTTCACCAACATGATGGGCCCGGTCAACAACAATCTGGGTTACCTCCAGTATACCATTCTTGCCATCGTAGGCGGCTATCTGGCTATCTCCTCCGGCGGCGGACTGTTGGACCTGGGCGGTCTCGCCGCTTTCCTGCTGCTGAGCCGCAAATTCAATATGCCTATCGGTCAAGTCAGCAACCAGATCAACGCCATCGTCATGGCCCTGGCCGGCGCGGAGCGGATCTTTGAGCTGATGGATGAAGAGCCGGAAGTGGACGACGGCTATGTGACCCTGGTAAACTGCCGCATTGGGGATGACGGTACTATTGAAGAGTGCGCTGAGCGCACCGGCCACTGGGCCTGGAAGCATCCCCACCAGGCCGACGGCTCTGTTACCTACACCGAGGTCAAGGGCGATATCACCATGTACAATGTGGACTTTGGCTATGTGCCGGAGAAGACGGTGCTCCACGATATCACCCTCTATGCCAACCCCGGCCAGAAGATCGCCTTTGTAGGCGCTACCGGCGCGGGCAAGACCACCATCACCAACCTGATCAACCGGTTCTATGATATTGACGACGGCAAGGTCCGTTACGACGGCATCAACATCAACAAGATCAAAAAGGCGGATCTGCGCCGCTCTCTGGGTGTGGTGCTGCAGGAGACCAACCTGTTCACCGGCACAGTGATGGACAATATCCGCTACGGCAAGCCCGATGCCACCGATGACGAGTGCATCCAGGCGGCAAAGCTGGCAAACGCCCACGACTTTATCACCCGGCTGCCCGAAAGCTATGACACTATGCTCACCGGCAACGGTGCCAGTCTTTCTCAGGGCCAGCGGCAGCTGATCGCCATCGCCCGGGCGGCAGTAGCCGATCCGCCGGTGATGATCCTGGACGAGGCCACCTCCTCTATCGATACCCGCACCGAGGCTCTGGTGCAGCGGGGCATGGATGCTTTGATGAAGGACAGAACCACCTTTGTCATTGCCCACCGGCTGTCTACAGTCATGAACTCCGACTGTATCATGGTCTTGGACCATGGCCGGATCATCGAGCGCGGCACCCATGAAGACCTGATCGCCCAGAAGGGCACTTACTATCAGCTCTACACCGGCGCATTCGAATTAGAATAATAACAAACAAGGTGCTGCCTCAAAATGAATGAGGCAGCACCCTTTACATATTTTTACCCGTAGGGGAGGGTCTTGACCCTCCCGGCGGTAGGGCCTTGCCCTCTTTCGCGAACACCTGTCCATAGTGGTACATGCCGATCCCCACATCATGACAGATCTGCAAAAGCGAATCGACCATGATCTCCAGATCCTCATCCTCATCCACCACACCGAGTCGGTCAGTAAGCCGTTCATATGCCTGACGCATCCTCTCGTAATTCTTTTCACACGGACAGCCCTCCGCAAACAGGTCTTCAACACCGCTCACCTGATACGGCTCCTCCAACAGACCACACAGCGTACCATATACATCCTCTGCAAATTTTCTATCCATCACCATTCTTCTCCCCTTTTCACTGTGCTAAATAAATTTTAAACAATTAACATAGTTTGTCAATTGAGTGTGTACGAGGTATACCAAGTATATCTGGTATGGTTTTGAAAAACGCGATACCATATACTTGGTGATAGAATGAAAAAGACAGAATTCATTACATTTCGAACAAATCAATCGATAAAAGATTCTTTGGAACATATCGCTTCTAAACGGAAGTGGAGTGTGTCTTTGCTGGTAGAGGATATTGTGCAAAACTGGCTCAAAACTCAGCAAGAAGATACCGAACACACCATAAAGAAAACCTAAAACAGGAGCACTGCCGCATAGCAGTGCTCCTGTCATTATATTTGCATCCCAATGTCATTCTGAGCCGCAGTGCGGCGAAGAATCTATGCAAGAAACGGACGAGATCCTTCGACTCTCCTTCGGCTTCGCTCAGGGTCGCTCAGGATGACACATAAACTATGTCATCCTGAGAGAACACAGTGACCGAAGAATCTAAAAAGATCCTTCGGTCTAATATGTAGGTGGGGCTTTATCAAGAAGGCTCTTGATCTCCCCACCCATAGGTCTGCAAACCGATTCGCATCACACCGGCGCGCTTCCGGCGATACTCTTGACAGAAATGTAACCGTGTCGACTTTGTCCATCGTCATGGCCGCAGGGACTTTGGCCGCTTTTCTGTCCAAGGATAGTATGTGCCGCATTTTCTGCCTTATGCAAGCTTTTATTTATCCAAATGCACATTCAAATGGGGATAGGTCATTTCAATGCCGTTTTCATCAAAGACCTGCTTGACCTTCTCGTTGACAGCAAACAAAGTCGTCCAATAGTCGTCGGCTGTGCTCCACACCTGCAAAACGTAGTTGATGGCACTGTCGCCATAGCCCTTCACTGCTGCAAAGGGTTCTTTTTCTTCCAAGGCTGTGGGCACCTTGCCCGCCTGCCGCAAGGCTGCAAGCACCTGCTCTACAGAAGCACTGTAGGCAGCGGATATGGGCACATCCACACGCCGGGTGCCCAGCACAGTGTAGTTGACGATCTCTGCTGAGGTCACTGCCCCATTGGGAATAAACACGCTCTTATTGTCACCGGTGGACAGCTTAGTGTATGTCAGGCCGATCTCCTGCACTGTGCCGGATTGGCCCGCGATCTCCACAAAGTCTCCGGAGCTGAAGGGCTTGGTGTACAGCAGGGTAAATCCGCTGATCAGATTGGTCAGCGCGTTCTGCACGGACAGAGAAATTGCCAAAGTCAGCACGCTGGCAAGGGCTACGATGCCGGTGACATCAATGCCCAGCCGGGAAGCAGCGATCAGGGCCAGCAGGCCGTAGAGCACTGCCCGGATCACCGTTTTGATCAGGCTGTGGGCCGCTTTTTCCAGCTTGGATTTTGTCAGTGCCTTTGCCACCAGCTTCAGCACCAGCCGGATCAGCACCACACCGACCACAAAGATCAAAAGTGCCGGCAGCACTGTCGCTAGCAGAAAGCCGCCCATGCCGGACAGCCATGCGTTGATCGTATTCATAGAAATACACTCCTTAACAAGAATATTTAGATTATACCACTGTTTTCCATAGGTGCAAGCATTACCGTAAAATATTCACAGTTTTTTCTTTTTTAAGTGGAATTTAAGAAATATTCCTCTTTCCTCCCGGTCTTTTCCCTGTTATAATAGAAGCATCCTATACAAAGGACGATTTGCCATGTATAACATTCTGATCTGTGATGACCAGCCGGACATCGTCAATGCCCTGAAGATCTACCTTTCCTCCGAGGGCTATACCCTGTTTGAGGCCTTTAACGGAAAGCAGGCTTTGGAAGTAGTCCGGCAAGAGGATATCCACCTGATCCTATTGGATGTAATGATGCCGGAAATGGACGGCATCACTGCCACCGCCAAGATCCGGGAGCTTTCCAACGCCCCCATCATCTTCCTCACTGCCAAGAGCGAGACGGAAGATATGGTCCTGGGCCTGAATGTGGGTGCCGACGATTACATCACCAAGCCCTTTGTGCCTGTAGAGGTGCTGGCACGGGTTCGCTCCCAGCTGCGCCGGTATGCCAAGCTGGGCAGTCGGGTTGCTGAGTCCTCCCATGTGCTCACCGTGGGCTCTATCACCTTAAATGACACGACCAAGGAAGCCACCGTAGACGGCGAGCCCATTGCCCTGACTCCTATCGAGTACAGCATCCTGCATCTGCTCATAGCCAACCCTGGCAAGGTATACTCCACCAAGGCTCTGTACGAGGCCGTATGGCAGGAAGCCGCACTGGGCAGCGAGGGTGCTGTGGCTGTGCATATCCGCCACCTGCGGGAAAAGATCGAGATCAACCCCTCAGAGCCCCGATACCTGAAGGTGGTCTGGGGCCAGGGCTATAAGATTGAAGGAGGCAGATGACCTTGAAACACCATATGAGCTTTAAGTTTTTGGCTGTGGTGGTATGTGCCTTTACTCTGCTGGTAAGCCTGGCCAGCGGCATCTGCGTGGCAGTGCTGCTGCGCGAGGGCCTTTACAATAGCTCTCTGGAGGAAGTCCAGGAGCAAAGCAAGCGCGACGACCTGAACACGTTGGCCGATTCCATCGCTACCAAATACGCCGCTGCCAATCTGAGCAACTGCCCCAAAGACCTGATCGAAAACTACGCACTGGACAAGTTCCCCTTCCAGCTCCCGGGTACCGACCTGTGGTACTTCACCATGAAGGATGAGGGTGGCCATGTCCTGTCCTCCAATTATCCGGCAGACGGCCTGCTCCAGATCCAGACCTACGAATTTTTGATCCGTCCGGAATACCCGGTGGTGCTGGATTACTACACAGTAGACGGCTCCGGCCTGACCAATGATGATTTTTTTCCATCCCTGGGTGATCCCAACAAAACGCCTACTAACGACCCGGATGATCCCACCACCGAATCCATGCCCGATAATTACCTGTACACCTTCTCTTACCGGTGGCATGACGATACCGCCAATATGACCCATGTATACAAGCTGGCTGCCTACCGTGGGCCTATGTATCTGGTGACGCTGTACCTGCATCCCGGTGCCTATGAGCATGCAGCTTCCCTGGAATGGGAACTGATGGAGCTGGGCCAGCAATACCGTTACGCCCTGCTTTCTATCCTGTTCGCATCGACCTTGATCTTTGCTATCACACTGGTGTATCTGTGCTGTGCCGCAGGCAGAAGGCCCAAGAACACCGACCTGAACCCCGGCGGCCTGAATCTGCTGCCCTTGGACATCTATGCCCTTCTGGCCGGCTATGCCGTATATCTGGAACTGGGCTTCCTGGCAAGAACCCTTTCCCGTCTACTGCAGGAGTACCCCATCTGGATCACAGTCTTTGCCATTATGACTTCCGGCTTCCTGGTTTGCCTGGTTCTGGTGGGTCTGTTCTTTGCCATTGCCGCCCAAACCAAGCTGCGCACCGGCTACTGGTGGAGGCACTGCGCCATATGCTGGTTGCTGAACAAGCTGCGTCAGGGCCTGCTGGCGGTACTGAAGCTTTTGAGACGACTCTTCGGTATAATCCCAGCCCTGTGGCAGTGGCTGCTGCCCACCGCGATTTTGGCAGTAGCGCTCCCCCTTACCATATACCTATGGATAGCCAAAAACCTCTTCCTGCCCGCTATGATCGTGGGCCTGCTCTGCATCGCCTGGACCCTCTACTGTGCCTACTGTTTCTGCGTGCTGCTGGCCGGGGCCAAGCGCATGTCCCAGGGAAACCTGAACGCCCAGATCTCCGCAAAGCACCTCAACGGTCCCTTTGCCCGGTTTGCAGGCCACCTGAATGCCCTGGCAGATGTGGCTGTGGTGGCCGCGCAAAAGCAAATGACCTCCGAGCGTATGAAAGCCGAACTGGTGACCAATGTGTCCCACGACATCAAGACCCCCCTGACCTCCATTATCAACTATGTAGACCTGCTGCAAAAGGCCCACTCTGCCAAAGAGGCCTCGGAGTACCTGGAGGTGCTGGATCGGCAGTCTCAGCGCATGAAAAAGCTGATCGATGACCTGACGGAAATGAGCAAGGCCTCCACAGGCAACATGAGTGTGGACATTGTCAGCATGGACGCTGCCGAAACTGTGAATCAAGCTCTGGGTGAGTTCTCCGAAAAGCTCTCTACCGCCGAGCTGATCCCTGTGTTTACACCGCCGGAAGAACCCCTTCTCATGCGGGCCGACGGCAGACTGACCTGGCGGGTACTGAGCAACCTTTTAAGCAACGCGGTCAAATATGCCCTTCCGGGCACCCGGCTGTATATCAACATGGTAAAGCTGGACGGCAAGATCCTGATCTCCCTGAAAAACATCTCCAAAGAGCCCTTGAATGTCGACTCTGACGAGCTGATGGAACGCTTTGTCCGGGGTGATGTATCCCGGAACACCGAAGGCAGCGGCCTGGGCCTGAACATTGCCAAGAGCCTGATGGAGCTGCAGCACGGCCAGCTCCAGTTGCTGGTAGACGGCGACCTGTTCAAGGCAACCTTGGTTTTTCCGGAGGCCTGATGTTTACAAAATCGTCTTATTTTGTTTTCATTTGCTTCATTGGCCGTTCAAAACCCTAAGGTATCTTAATTACAGAAAGGTTGCGGAAGCCGTGAGCCGCACCTTTCCCTCCGTAGAACTCTTTTCTACCTCTCTTCTTTCTAAACCCCCAATGGGAAAGGTCCGCAGCTTCGGCTGCGGACCTTTTCTGTTCC
>JAGBSG010000031.1 GCA_017632035.1 Oscillospiraceae bacterium
CGCATAACAGCAACGCCCTCGCGGACATCGTCACAGCCGTAGCAGTTAACGGCAGCGCGCTCGCCCTTGGAGTAGGGGATGCGCTCGACGATCTTCAGCTCGCCGGTGTAGTAGTCAAACTGGGTCTTCACATAGGTGAAGCCGTTGATACGGGAGATGATCTGTGCGGCGTCCTTGCCCAGACCGTTCAGGATGACCCGCAGGGGCTCCTTACGGGCCATGTTGGCGGAGCGGGCGATGCCGATTGCGCCTTCAGCAGCAGCGAAGGACTCGTGGCCGGCCAGGAATGCGAAGCACTTGGTCTCGTCCCGCAGCAGCATAGCGCCCAGGTTGCCGTGGCCAATACCGACCTTGCGGTCCTCAGCGACGGAGCCGGGGATGCAGAAGGCCTGCAGGCCGATGCCGATAGCCTCAGCAGCCTCAGCGGCGTTCTTAACGCCCTTCTTCAGCGCGATAGCGGCACCTACACAGTAGGACCAGGCAGCATCTTCAAATGCGATGGGCTGAATGCCCTTCACGCTCTCATAGGGATCAAAGCCCTTAGCCACGCACAGCTCGCGGCAGGCTTCCACGGATTCCAGACCGTACTGAGCCAGGACACCGTTGATCTTGTCAATTTTTCTTTCGTAACCTTCAAACAGAGCCATTGTACAGTCCTCCTCTTATTCGTGGCGGGGGTCGATGTACTTAGCGGCGTCTGCAAAGCGGCCGTAGTTGCCCTTGGCCTTCTTCAGAGCCTCATTTGCATCGTCGCCCTTCTTGATGAAGTCCATCATCTTGCCCAGATTGATGAACTCGTAGCCGGTGATCAGGTCATCCTCGTCCAGAGCGATGCGGGTGACATAGCCCTCAGCCATCTCCAGATAACGGGGACCCTTGGCTTTGGTGGCGAACATGGTGCCAACCTGGCTGCGCAGGCCCTTGCCCAGGTCTTCCAGAGAAGCACCCACGGCCAGACCGTCCTCAGAGAACGCAGACTGGCTGCGGCCGTAAACGATCTGCAGGAACAGCTCACGCATGGCGGTGTTGATGGCATCACACACCAGGTCGGTGTTCAGGGCCTCCAGCAGGGTCTTGCCGATGAGGATCTCGGAAGCCATAGCGGCGGAGTGGGTCATGCCGGAGCAGCCCAGAGTTTCCACCAGAGCCTCTTCAATGATGCCCTCCTTCACATTCAGGGTCAGCTTGCAGCAGCCCTGCTGAGGAGCACACCAGCCGATGCCGTGGGTAAAACCGCTGACATCCTTAATTTCCTTGACCTGTACCCACTTGCCCTCTTCAGGGATGGGAGCGGGGCCGTGGTAGGCACCCTTGGCCACGGAGCACATATGCTGTACTTCTGCACTATAAATCATGGCAATATTCCTTTCTTTTCAAAAGACGGTGATCCGCCCTTGGATATGATTTACGGAGAATCTCCATTCTCCTTTGCTATTATACAGATTGGTATTTGAAAAGTCAATTCAAATGCGAAAAAAACAGAAGCATGCCGACAGAATTTTAGGAATCATTTTCCTGTATGTTTTTTATGTGCGAAGCCATACTATTTGCGAACTAAGAAAAAAGGAGGAATCGACAATGAGCTGCCATGCCAATAAGTGCATTGAGTGCACCGTTTCTCAGTGTGCATATCACTGCGACGATGCCAACTACTGCTCTCTGGAGCGGATCCTGGTGGGTACCCATGAGGCGAACCCCACTGTAGAGTCCTGCACCGACTGCAAGTCCTTCCGTAAGAAGTAAACATGCTGCGGCGGCTAAGGTCCAATGTCATTAAGTTAACAAGGGCGTGTCATCCTGAGGAGCGTAAGCGGCGAAGGATCTAAAGCTATATGGGGTCAAAGATTCTTCGTCAGGCTGCGCCCTACTCAGAATGACAAGCCTCAACTTAATGACATTGGGCTAAGGCCGCCGCAGTTTCTTTTATGGTTGACGCAGACGGAGAAACAGAGTATGATATAGAAAATGGTGGGAAACTTATACTTATTTACAAATATATTCAAATTTCGTTTTAGAGTTGTACATACTTTTTTTAAACTTGCTCCGTATGATAGAACCATCCAAACTGAGGGAGGATTACCTATGGATTCCTACGAAAGCAATATCCCGGAAAATGAAAACCAGGCAGCCAGCCCGGCAGAGCCCGCTGTGGCTGAAACCGAGAGCGTCCATAATGCGCAGACGCCTTTTGCGGATTCTTCTTGTGTTATGGAGCAAACAGTTTCCAAGGATGCCCAAGAGGCAGCACCGGCTAAAAAGAAAGGAAAGGCCGGGAAAGTGCTGAAAACAGTACTCTGCTCTGTGCTGATCCTGGCTTTGGTGGCAGGAAGCTGCATTGCTACGGCATGGATTATCAATGACCGGTGGGAAGCCCGGATGGATCTGATGAGTGCGAATTTTTATAACAGGATCCACGCACTTCAGGAGCAGATCGCCGATTCTGCTGCAGATACCGGCAATTCTGTTTCCGGTACACCCAATGTAACCGTGGACGGAAGCCTGACCCCCGGTCAGGTATACGCAGCCAATGTGAAGTCTGTGGTCATGATCTACAACCGCAGCGGTGCCGCCACCTCCACGGGTTCCGGCTTTGTTCTCACAGCTGATGGCTATGTGGTTACGAACTATCATGTGGTAGAAGGGGCCAGTCAGCTTACTGTGACCATGCACAACGGAAAAGAATATACCGCAAAAATGGTAGGCGGAGATTCTGCCAACGATGTGGCGCTGTTGAAGGTGGAGGCAACTGATCTGCAGGCCGTCAAGATCGGCAGCAGTACAGCTTTGATCGTTGGCGATCAGGTGGTGGCCATTGGTAATCCTCTGGGTGAGCTGACCTCTACACTGACTGTGGGTTATATCAGTGCCAAGGAACGCAATGTGAGCACAGATGGCATGGCTATCAATATGATCCAGACGGATGCAGCCATCAACTCCGGTAATTCCGGCGGTCCTCTGTTCAACATGAAGGGCGAGGTCATTGGCATTACCACTGCTAAGTATTCCGGAACATCCTCTTCCGGCGCCAGCATTGAGGGCATTGGCTTTGCTATCCCCATTGACGATGTATATGATATGCTTTCTGATCTGAAGGAGTTCGGCTATGTGACCGGAGCCTATCTGGGCGTCAGTGTCAGCGATACCGACAGTGAGGCCGCCAGCTATTTTGGTTTCCCTGTGGGTGCTTATGTCCGCGAAGCCGTGGAAGGATATTGCGCACACAAGGCCGGTATTCAGGCCAAGGATATCATTGTGAATCTGGGTGGCTATGATGTGGGCAGTGTCAGCGATCTGACCCGGATCCTGCGTAAGTTTGAAGCAGGTCAGACCACCACCATTACGGTATACCGTTCTGGCAGAGAGGTCACTTTGTCCATTACCCTGGACGCAAAGCCGCAGGAAACTCAGCCCCAGGCAGAGCCCAGCAATTCCCAGGGCAGCACTGGCCAGGGGGGTATTGGGGATTGGTTTTCTCAGATCGCTCCTTTCTTTGGAGGCGGAAACGGTTAATAACAGCGCTTGGTTGCTTCGGCGGACTGCCCCGGACTCCGGGGGACTGCTGAAGCAACTGTCTGTTCCTGTTTTATCGAAGATTGTCGAAAACCATCATAGTCTGTACTACTTGTAAATATATCCCATATATGTTATGATATAGGAAGAAGGTGGGAACAGACGTGTATAAAATTCTGCTTGCCGACGGTTCGCCGGAATTTTGCCGGGAATTGAGCATAGAACTGAGAAAGACCTGTGCAGTCTAGGTGTGCCAGGACGGTGGGGCGCATTATATGCTCGTTACACAGACCGGCAGAAGTCTGGCCATGTTTTTGCGAAACAGAAAAATCCTTGCAGCAAATGCGGGTATCTTTTGGAGGAATTGTTATGGAAGAGGCGAAGAAGAAGGTGACCTGGAAACGGGTGGTGCTCACCGTTGTGTGCGTCATACTGGCGTTGATCCTAGCCGCACTGATCTTCGTTACGGCATATATTGAAAACCTGATGAATCAGTTAGGCAGACCTGATGATTCTACCCTGAGCTCCGGGCAGATCGATGACATCCTGAACGAGGGGGGTACGCTGAATCCCGATGATCTGCACTGGAATAACGATCCTGATTATATAATTGACGGGAAGCACATCATCAATATTATGCTCATCGGTCAGGACCGCAGAGAGGGTCAGGGCCGGCAGCGGTCCGATTCTATGATCTTGTGTACCATCAACACCAAGACCAAAACGCTGACCATGACCTCCTTCATGCGCGATATGTATGTTCCGATCCCCGGTTACCGTGAGGCTAAGATCAATGCCTGCTACCAGATCGGCGGTATGCAGCTGCTGGATAAGTGTCTGGAAAAAAACTTCGGTGTGTATGTAGATGGAAACATTGAAGTGGATTTCAATGGCTTTATGGATATTATCGACCTGATCGGTGGCGTGGAGTTGGAATTGACTGCCACGGAGGCGAATTATTTGAATGCTCGGGGCAACTGGGATGTGACGGAAGGGGATAATTGGTCTTTGAAGCCTGGCGTGAATAAAATGAACGGTTCTCAGGCACTGGCATATTCCCGCATCCGCTATATTACCTCCAGTGATAGCACCGGCCGGCCTGATTCGGATTTTGGACGGACCTATCGGCAGCGCAAGGTGCTCACCGCCATTATGGAAAAGGCAAAGACCCAGCCTCTGAACAAGCTTAACGACATGGCCCAGGCGGTGGTCAAGCTTGTAACCACAGATATGGAGAACAAGGAGATCCTCTCCTATATTACAAATCTGCTGCCTCTATTGGGAGAATTAGAGATCGTGACCCTGCGGATCCCTGCTGACGGAGCCTACAGTGAGGCGACGCTGAGCGATGGCGATCAGGTGATCGTTCCCGACCTGAAGAAAAACCAGCAACTGCTGGTAGAGGCGCTGACAGATTGATCATACGACAAATCCAGGGACGTTTCGCGGTTGCGGAAGATCCCTGGATTTGTTGTTTTACTAATTTTCGAAAAGGGAAAAAGCGGCGAAAAAACCACAAAAAAGATACTGTTACTCGAAAAATAAATAATAATGAATAAAATGTGAAGGGAAAATTAATATTTTTTTTTACATTTCGTGGAATTGACAGTAATTGCCACAGGGTGTATAATGATTCTATACATTGGGAGGTGGGGCGTTGGAACTGACAAAAAGCGAAATGGAGATTATGGATGTTCTTTGGGCTGCACAGGAGCCGCTGTCCCGGGCTGATCTTTTGGAGCGCTCGCATAACAAGAGCTGGAAAGACAGCTCTGTGCACATACTGCTGAATGGAATGCTGCAAAAGGGAATTATCTGTGAGGCTGGATTTGTGAAGCGCAGTAAGACATACGGACGAACCTTTGCACCCACCATGACAAGAGAAGAATACTTTGCCACTACTATCTTTTCGTACCGCAATAAGCCTCGGATCGTTGGCCTTATGAAAGCCCTTCTCAGCCGTGAGGATATTACCCCCGCAGAGATGGAAGAGATCAAGGTATTGATTAACCAGAAATAAGGATCTCCGTAAGCTTATGTTTGCTTCAGCGCGTCAAAGAACTTTTGACGCGCTGAAGCATTTTTGTACAAGAATACCACCGGCCGTGTGAAGTTGTAAGATAAAGGTAGACACATGGAAAACCACCATGTTGTCTACCTTTTCTTTATGCTAAAATGTAGGTGGAGGTGGTAACTGTGAGAAAAGGACAGAAAAAGCGAGTATGGACACCAGAGCAAAAG
>JAGBSG010000032.1 GCA_017632035.1 Oscillospiraceae bacterium
ACCAGGCCCGTTGGTCAAGCGGTTAAGACACCGCCCTTTCACGGCGGTAACATGGGTTCGATTCCCGTACGGGTCACCATGAAAAAAGAGCTCCAGCCTTTGGCTGGGGCTCTTTTTCATTGTGGTGACCGTACGGGAATCGAAGAGACCGGCCGAGCGAGTGGCTGCGGTCGGCAGATGAGGATGCCGTTTGAGCGGCGACGAAGATGCCGAGCACCGCAACAGGTTGTTTTTAGGCCGTGGGAGATTCCATCGGTTTGCGACGGCAGTCGGTACGGCTGTTGGCGTAAACCGATCCCCAAGTCACCATAAAAAGGGGGCTGTAAAATAAGTCCCTTTTCATGCCCATGCTTAACCTATCTCTGTTTCATCGCTTCCAGCGCATAAATCATCCTATCGATCTGCTTGTTGCGATCACCTTTTTTCTCCAGCGAAATCGTGCTGATCTCCCAGTCCGGAAAAACCTCCGCATAACGCCGTATTACTGCTTTCAGTAATTCTTCCAGTGAATCCGCGTCTGCTTGACCGATTTTCATAATCAACTCTCGCATTATGTTCCCCTCCTTCGCTTCACATCCACCACATATGATAACACTTTGTTTGTATAATTACAAGTATTTTTTAGATATACTGTTATCAAATCGTTTGCGAGGTGTTATTATGGCAACAAATAAGATTCAGACAGGTATCCGCTTCGAACCGGAGCTTCTTTATAAAATCACCGTTGTTGCCAAGGAGAATAAACGATCTTTGAACGCACAGCTTGAGTACATTGCACAAAATTGTGTTAAAGAGTACGAAGCTTCCAATGGCAAAATTCCGGTTACTGACGAACTGCTCTATAAATAATGAACAGCGGCACTCCTTTCGGAGTGCCGCTGTTGATATTTTCGCTTACTTTCCGCAGGAGCAGTCGCTGCAATTACCGCTGCAGCCACCGCCTTGCGTGGAAGAACAACAGCCATGGGGGCAACCAATGCACTTTTTGCCGCTCTTCTTGCTCTTATACACATAAAGTGCCGCCAGAAGCAGGATTGCCGCAATGACAGCGACAACAAGATAATCTACAAAATTCATAGCTTATTTCTTTCCGCTCAGGGCGTATTCTGCCTTGAGCTTTCTGTCTGAATTCACGCACAAGTACACCAGGATGCCTGCAAATGCAGCAACTGCGACCAAACCGCCAATGGCAGCACCCACATTCAGGGTGGCAGGCGCGGTAACCAGCGTACCGATGGTATAAACCAGATATCCCACAGAATAACCTGTGCCCAACTGCAGACCGATGCCGCCCCACAGCCACTTTTTATCCTTGATCTCCGCATTCATAGCGCCCATGGCCGCAAAGCAGGGAGGCGTGAACAGATTGAACATCAGGTAGGCCAGGGCAGCGACGGCAGTGATTCCGAATTGATCGGCAACGGCAGCACCTGCACCTTCCACCATCTCCAGCGCATCGGTGTCGATCAGGTTGGAGATACCATAGCAGACAGCCAGAGTGCCAACCACATTTTCCTTGGCGATAAATCCGGTAACAGCCGCGGCAGCCATCTGCCAGGCGGCAACGCCGATCACAGGTACCAGAAGCACCGCCACAGGATTGGCCACTGTGGCCAAAATAGAGTTACGCTCCGCACCTTCCTCTACCAGCTGAAGACTCCAGTCAAAGGACTGCATCAGATAAACCACGGTATTGCACAGCAAAATGACCGTACCTGCCTTAACGATATAGGACCAGCCCCGGGAGCACATATATCCAAAGGCCCGCTTCAGGCTGGGCAGCTTATATTCCGGCAGTTCCATAATAAAGTAAGATTTGCTCTTCCGGTTGCCGGATATCTGATTGACCAGCAGCGCTCCCAGCAGGATAATCGCAATACCTGCAAAATACATCAGTGTGCCTACCCACGCAGCTTCCTCAAAGAAAGCACCGGCAAACAGGCCAATGACCGGAAGCTTTGCACCGCAGGGCATGAACGGTGCCAGCATGGCGGTGGCGTTGCGTTCACGCTCGTTGCGGATGGTGCGGGCCGCCATCACACCGGGAATGGCACAGCCTGTACCGATCACAAAGGGAATCACAGACTTACCGGACAGACCCACCTTCTTGAAGATGGGATCCAAAACGATGGTGGCCCGGGCCATGTAGCCGCAGTCCTCCAGCAGTGCGATGAGGAAGTACATGACCATGACCAAAGGCAGAAAGCCAACCACAGCGCTGACACCACCGATAACGCCTTCGGTGAGCAAAGCTGTCAGGAACGCATTGGCGTTGGCGTCCTCCAGCAGGCCGATGACCCACTCCTTAAAGGTGTCGATCAAAGTCACCAGACCGGGGATCACAGTGCCGTTTTCAAATTCGTAGCCCTCAGCGATCCATGGACCGACCCAGGCCTGGGACATCTGGAACACCAGGAACATGACCACCGCGAAAATGGCCAGACCCACAACCGGGAATGTCAGCACCGCATCGACCTTATCCTGAAAATTTCTGTCGCTGGTGCGCACCTTACGGTGCTCGACCTTGGCAACCACCTTATTCACAAATTCAAAGCGCTTGCGGTCAGCAGCGGCTACTTCTTTCTTGTTTGTCAGGTCGATATCGCCCTGCACATAAGGGGCTTGCTGTCTTTTGCCAGCTTGCGCCACGGCTATCCGGACGACCTCACGCAGCCCCTCGGACGCTGTGGACACAGTTTCCACCACCGGGCAGCGCAGCTGCTCTGCCAAGACCTTGGCATCAATAACCGTCTGCTTTTTTTCGTTGATATCGGTCTTGTTCAGTGCCACTACAACAGGAATCCCCATCTCCAGCAGCTGTGTAGTAAAAAACAGGCTGCGGCTCAGATTCGTCGCATCTACAATATTGACGATCACATCAGGATTCTCATTCTTGACATAAGCGCTGGTGACGCTCTCCTCTGAGGTAAAGGGCGACATGGAATACGCACCGGGCAGATCCACCGCCATCAAACTGTCTTCCGTGTCACAATAGATTCTCTTGATGGTGTGCTCTTTCTTTTCTACGGTCACACCGGCCCAGTTACCGACCTTTTCGTTCCGGCCGGTCAAAGCATTATACATCGTGGTCTTACCACTGTTCGGATTGCCTGTCAGTGCAATTCTCATAGCTCCCAATCTCCCCTTTGCAGTGTTTTCGGGTCTTGCAGTCAGGAAGTTACCTTCCGCTAACCGCATATCAAAGAAACATCAGCAGGCCGCCTGCCGCAAATTTGCCTGATGTTCAGACAATGATCGCTGCAGCCAACTGATTGTCAATATTATATCTGCCGTCCTTGATGGCCACTATGCAGCTGCCCCGCCGGCGGGAAACCACCGTGATGGGTTCGCCGCTGTAACAGCCCAGAGAAAACAGAAACGCATCCAACTCCTCATCGTCGGTCTCGATCCGCTGGATGATATACTCTTTACCTTCCTGTGCAGTTGTTAAATTCATCCGTCTCACCTGATTCAGAATGCATTGGGGAGTCGATTAGTCTTGGCTAACCGGCGCCTCATATTTTTGATTAGCAGCCGCTAACCACTTCTATATAATAGCTTCCATATGTTGGTTTGTCAATAGATTTTTTCAAAAAATCGGCCTATATGGAAAAATTTGCACCACTTGCAAAACCCCTGGAAATATGGTATCCTGTTACCAAGACTACTGTTCCGGAGGTTTTTCCCATGGCCCTGCATGAATCTGCCGAAATGTACCTGGAGACCATCTATGTCCTGTGCAAAAAAAGCCGTTCTGTCCGCAGCATTGATGTAGCTGAGCATATGGGCTACTCCAAGCCCAGTGTCAGCCGTGCTATGGGCCTTTTGAAACAAGGTGGCTATTTGGCCGTCGATCAGGAGGGTTTTCTCTCCCTCACCCCCGAAGGACGCAGTGTGGCAGAAAAGATCTTCGAGCGGCACACGATCCTGACCCGATTTCTGACTGCCCTTGGGGTCGATGCCTCCACCGCATCGGAAGATGCCTGTAAGATCGAGCATGTGATCAGCGACGCTTCCTTCGACGCCATTAAGTCCTCGCTGGAACAATAATATGTACCACAGCCGGCAAAAAGCCTTACAAGTGTCAACAGGTCCAAACAAAATCTCCAAGGAAAACAGGGTCTGCAGTGGAATCTTCCATTTCACTGCAGACCCTGTTTCTGCAGGTAAAACCTCCTCAGCGCGCCGATTGTCGCCACATATCGCACAATTTGTCCATATTTTTTCGGAATATGTCTTGCAACACCTTACAACATGACCTACAATACTGATAGAATCAAAATTCAGGAGGTATTGTTATGCCGCAGTTTGCCCGATTCCTGTATCATCCCATCAAGCCCCTAGGTCCAAAAAACACGCCGATCATCGGCTGCAAGGCCCATTGGAAGCTTTCCAAGGAGGCCGCCATCGAAGGCACCGTCCTTTTGAAAAACGACGGCACCCTGCCCCTTGCCAAGGGCAGCAAGGTCTGCCTCTTCGGCAGAGGCGCAGGCCGGTATCTGGACCGCTACGCCCCCTTCATGGTCACCGAGCACGCCAGCTTCCTCTTTGGCGGCGGCGGCAGCGGCAGAGTCCATACCGACACCTATGTAACCCTGGGCGATGCATTGGAGGCCTCAGCCGATCTGGAGGTCTTTACCCCGGTGATCGACTTCTACACCGAGGCTGCCCGCCGGGAAGTCGACGAAGCCCTGACCTGGGATACCCTGCGTCTGACCCTGTGGAACACTGGCCACAACCAGACCTTGCCCGTTCTCCCCGAGGAGCTGTATCAGCAAGCCAAGGCCTTTGGTGACACCGCCATCTTCTGCCTGCCCCGATTCTCCACCGAGCACACCTTTTACGGTGACCGTTCCGGCGGTGCAGGCGACTTCACTCTGCTGCCCGAGGAAAAGGAACTGCTGGACCGGCTGACTCAGGATTTCTCTAAGGTCATCGTGATCCTCAATGTCACCGGCCCTGTGTCCACCAAGGAGTATAAAGAGAATGACCGCATTGGCGCGGTACTGTACCCCATGTTCGGCGGCGGTCTGGCAGGCGAAGCACTGACGGATATCCTGCTGGGCAATGCCTATCCCTCCGGTCACCTGCAGGATACCCTGGCTGAGACTATCGAGGATTATCCCTCCACCGTTACCATCCGGGAAAGCCAGGATTATGTAAACTACACAGAGGATATTTTCGTGGGCTACCGCTACTTTGAGACCTTTGCCCCGGAAAAGGTGGTCTACCCCTACGGCTTTGGCCTGAGCTACACCACCTTCGCTGTGGAAAAGGAAGCCGCCAGGCTGGAAAAGAACACCGCGTCCGTAGATGTCCGTGTGACCAACACCGGCGATTTTAAGGGCAAGGAAGTGGTACAGCTGTACCTCACCGCCCCCCAGGGCAAGCTGGGCAAGGCAAAGAAGGTGCTGTGCGCCTTCGGCAAGACCAGGGAGCTTGCGCCCGGCGAGAGCCAGACCCTGAAGCTGCGCTTCGACATCCGGGAGTTCGGCTCTTTTGACGATCTGGGCAAGGTGGCCAAGAGCTGCTTTGTGCTGGAAAAGGGCGAATACACCGTGTCCATGGGCGTCAATGTAAGAGATACCGCCCCCGCCCTGACCTTCACCCTGGATGCCGATATCATCTGCCGCCGCTGCCACAGCTACATGGCTCCCACCCAGCTGCCTCACCGGCTGACAGCCGACGGCACTCTGGAAGCGCTGCCTGTACCTACCCCAGTCAAGCACCCCATCCGGCGCTATAAGCTCACCGCGCAAGCCCCTGATCCTCTCATCTCTCTGGGTGAGGCGCTGGACACAGGCCGACTGGATGAATTCATGGCCTCCCTGACCGACGAGCAGCTGTGCGACCTGCTCCATGGCCACCCCAAGCACCATGTGGCAAATACCTGCAGCATCGGCACCAATACGAACCTGCGCCAGCTCAAGCATAAGATCCCTCTGATCCCCACCTGCGACGGTCCAGCCGGTGTTCGGGCCACTCTGGAAAGCGAGACCTATACCACCTTCTTCCCCTGCGCCAACACAGTGTCCCAGAGCTGGAATCCGGCCCTTGCCCGCCGCATCGGCGCCGCAGGCGCTCTGGAGGCCAAGGAGCTGAACGCCGGCATCTGGCTGACCCCCGCCCTGAACATTCACCGCAGCCCCCTGTGTGGCCGTAACTTCGAGTATTTTTCTGAGGATCCCCTGATCTCCGGCATTTTCGCCGCTGCTGCCGTCACCGGTATTCAGTCCCAGGGCATTGCCGCCACCATCAAGCACTTCTGCTGCAACAACAAGGAAGGGAACCGGAAGCAATCCGATTCCCGGGTCTCTGAGAGAGCCCTCCGTGAGATCTATCTGCGTGGCTTTGAGATCGCGGTGAAAAAGTCCCATCCCTGGTCCCTGATGACCGCCTACAACAAGGTCAACGGTGTGCGCACCAGTGCCAACTGGGAACTGCTCAACGGCATTCTTCGGAGCGAGTGGAAGTATGACGGTCTGGTCATGACCGACTGGGATCTTTACTCCCAGGTCCCTGAGGAGGTCCACGCGGGAAGCGATGTGAAGATGCCCAAGATCCTGCCCATGGACATGCCCAACAAGCCGGCTCCCTATCAGCTGACCGACAAGATGGCCGCCGGAGAACTGGACCGGGGCGCAGTACTGCTGGCTGTCCGCCGCATTCTGTCCTTCATGTCCCATTTTGAATAAGCTGAGGGAAGTTGAACCCCGATAGGTTTTCGCAGGCTGCTTTCCGCCAATACTGCGGAAAATCCCTCGAAAATATCAATGTTCCACAATACCGCCCGAGCCAAAGCTCTCTTTGGCCCGGGCGGCTGTTTTCTGCTCATGTATCCCTTTTCCTAAATTTTCTCAACAAAATTCACAAAAATTTTATAGACGGCCTTGCCTGTTTATGTTATTATTACAACATATGCAAAACCACTTTGCTTCAATACCATCACTTTATATTTTTTAGGAGGCAATCGACTGTGAGAACGATTCTGAACCTGAACCGCAAATGGGCCTTTGCCAAAGGCATCGAAGAAATCCCTTCCCAGATTCCTCAGTTGTGGAATTATGTAAACCTACCCCATTCCTGGAACGCCATTGACGGCCAGGATGGCGACAGTGACTACTACCGCGGCACTTGCTGCTACCTGAAAGAGCTGGACCCCATGGATCTGCCCAAGGCAGACCGCTACTACCTGGAGCTGCGGGGTGCCAACTCCTCTGCGGATGTGTACGTAAACGGCAAGCACCTGGCCCACCACGACGGCGGCTACTCCACCTGGAGAGTGGATATCACCGAGCAGCTGTCGGCTAAGGCCTTGATCGCTGTGGCTGTGGACAACGCCCCCAACCAGACCGTTTATCCTCAGGTTGCCGACTTTACCTTCTACGGCGGCCTGTACCGGGATATGAACCTGATCTGCGTTGCCGACAGCCACTTCGACCTGGATTATTACGGCGGCCCCGGCATTAAGGTCACCCCCATTGTGGACGGCAAAAACGCCAATGTTGAAGTAGCAGTCTTCGTCACCAACCAGGGCGGCAACACCCTGCGCTACATCCTCACCGATGCCGCCGGCAACACCGTAGCCACCGCTGAAACTGCCGATACCAAGGTCAGCTTCACCATCGAGAGCGCCCACCTGTGGCATGGCCGTAAGGATCCCTACCTCTACACCGCCGCCGTGGAGCTGATGGCCGGCGACACCGTCCTGGACAATGTATCCACCCGCTTCGGCTGCCGCTCCTACGAGATCGACCCGGAAAAGGGCTTCATCCTCAACGGTGAGGCTTACCCCCTGCGCGGCGTTTCCCGGCATCAGGATCGCTGGGGCTTCGGCAACGCCCTGCTTCCCGAGCATCACAAGGAAGACATGGAGCTGATCTGTGAAGTGGGCGCCACCACCATTCGCCTGGCCCACTACCAGCATGACCAGTATTTCTACGACCTGTGCGATGAGTACGGTCAGATCATCTGGGCGGAGATCCCCTACATCTCCCAGCACATGGCTACCGGCAGAGAGAATACCATCAGCCAGACGAAGGAGCTGATCACCCAGAACTACAATCACCCCTCCATCGTGGTGTGGGGCCTGTCCAACGAGATCTCCATGAAGGGTGACCGGGATCCCGACCTGATCGAGAACCATAACATCCTGAACGATCTGGTCCACGAGATGGATAAGACCCGCCTGACCACCATGGCCGTGGTATCCCCCTGCCCCATCGACAGCCCCTATGTCCACATTCCGGACACCGTCAGCGATACCCACTATGTCGGCTGGTACGGCGGCGACACCTCTCAGAACGGCCCCTGGTTCGACAATTTCCACGCCCTGTATCCCAGTAAGCCCATCGGCATTTCCGAGTATGGCTGTGAGGCTCTGAACTGGCACACCTCCGACCCCAAGCAGGGCGACTACACCGAGGAATACCAGGCTTATTACCATGAAGAGCTGATCAAGCAGATCGCCGAGCGGCCCTACCTGTGGGCCACCCATGTGTGGAACATGTTCGACTTCGGCGCCGATACCCGCAACGAGGGCGGCGAAAACGGCCAGAACCACAAGGGCCTGATCACCATCGACCGCAAGTATAAGAAGGACTCCTTCTACGCCTATAAGGCATGGCTGAACCCCGAGCCCATGGTCCATATCTGCGGCAAGCGCTATATCGACCGGGTGGAGGATGTGACCAAGGTCACCGTCTACTCCAACCAGCCGGAGGTGGAACTGTTCGTTAACGGCCAGTCTGTTGGCAAGCAGCAAAACAACGGCCTGCCCTTCTTCTACTTTGACGTGCCCAACGCCGGCGAAAGCAAGCTGGTGGCCGTTGCCGGCGACCTGCGTGACGAAAGCACCATCCGCAAGGTGGATACCTTCAACGAGGACTACCGCCTGCGGGAGAAGACCGCCGTGCTGAACTGGTTCGACATCACCGAGGTGGAGGGTCACCTGTCCCTGAACGATAAGATCGGCGATATCCTGGCCGCACCTCAGGGCAAGCAGGTTTTCGGCATGCTGATGATGAAGATGATGCCCAAGGGCGAAAACGGCGAGCCTGCCAAGGTTGCCGGCTTCGAAATGACCGATTCCATGATGCAGATGATGGCCTCCTTCACCCTGATCCGCATGATCACCATGGCCGGCGGCATGATGGGCGCCAGCTTCACCAAGGAAGAGCTGCTGGAGATGAACACCATGCTCAACGCCATCCCCAAAGCCTGACCTTTCTAATCCCAATTTTCCTGCGCACCCCATGCCCCCCTTGCCTAAAGAGCCGCGTGCACCCATGCCCCCCTTGCCGAAAGGGGTGTGGCTGCGTCAGCAGCCGGGGGGGATACAAGCCCTCTCCCTGGGGAGAGGGTGGCCCGCAGGGCCGGGTGTGGGGAATACGAAAGGACGATCATACTTTCTCTCCGGTGAGAAAGTATACAAAGAACCGCCGAGGACCTTCCGTATGGTCCTCGGACTCCCCAGACGGCTAAAGGGGAAAGCAAACAAAGTGTTTAACATCCAACATTGCCGTGCTTTCCCCTTTAGAATCCCCTCGGCAGCCTATTCTTCAACGATGTAGGGGCGATTCACGAATCGCCCCCCAAGCCTTCCCCCTGGGGGGAAGGTGCCCCAGTGCGCACACTGGGGCGGATGAGGGGAATAAAATCATGCGCGCAGCGCATACATCCATTTTGCATTTTGCATGAACTGCAGCAGCCCGGCAGACGAATCCGTCTGCCGGGCTTTCTTCTTATTTTACTTCCTTCAAAAGATCTGCCAGTGTGATCCCCTCAAAGAAATCATCCACCATTTTGTCCAGCCGCTCCCACATGGGCAGGGTCTGACAGCAGGAGGCCCGGTTGCAGGCAGCTGACCCCTGGGTGGTGCAGCTAACCGTAGCCAGTGAGCCCTCGGTCAGCTTCAAAATGCTGCCCACTGTGTATGCCTCCGGTGCCCGGTTCAGCCGATAGCCGCCGCCTTTGCCGTGGACGGCATCCACAAACCCGGCCTTGCTGAGCACCGTCATAATGGATTCAAGATACTTCTGGGAGATCCCCTCTTCCTCGGCGATCTCCTTCAGGGGGATGTATTCCTCCGCGCCCCGCAGGGCGAAGCACACCATGACCCGCAGGGCATAACGTCCCTTTGTTGATACGATCATGGCTTAACCGTGGCAGTGGCTGCAGTTTTCACAGTCCGGGAACAGCTTCTTATCGTAGGGGATGCCGTTGCGGATGTAGTAGTCCTTCAGCGCATTCTTAATGGCCTCCTCCGCCAGCACGGAGCAGTGAAGCTTGTGGGCAGGCAGACCGTCCAGAGCCTCCGCCACAGCTTTGTTGGTCAGATTCAGAGCCTCATGGATGGACTTGCCCTTGATCATCTCCGTAGCCATGGAGGAAGACGCAATGGCGCTTCCGCAGCCGAAGGTCTCAAACTTCACATCCACAATGATCTCGTTTTCGATCTTCAGATAGATCTTCATAATATCGCCGCACTTGGCGTTGCCAACCTCACCGATGCCGTCGGCATTTTCAATGACGCCCACATTTCTGGGGTGCATAAAATGGTCCATGACCTTTTCAGAATACAGTGCCATAATACATTTCTCCTTAATCGAAAATCGTTTAGAGAATATATTCTCTTTTTCCGTTTTGCAAGTCCCTCCAAACCGGGCTCATGCCCCGCAGATAGCTGACCACCTCGGGCACTACCTGCAAAATGTGATCCACCTCTTCTTCGGTGTTGTACTCGCACAGAGAAAGCCGCAGCGAGCCGTGGGCCACATCGTGGACTCTGCCGATGGCCAGCAGCACATGGCTGGGGTCCAGGCTGCCGGAGGTGCAAGCCGAACCGGAAGAGGCGCACACACCCTTCATATCCAGAAGCAGCAGCAAGGATTCACCCTCGATGCCCTCAAAGCAGAAGTTGACATTGCCGGGCAGGCGGTTGACTTCGTCGCCGTTGAGGGCGCTGTGGGGGATCTGCTTCAGGCCCTCGATCAGCCGATCGCGCATGGCCGTGACCTTGACAGTGTTCTCCTCCAAATGGGCACAGGCATCCTCCAAAGCGGCAGCCATGCCGCAGATGGCAGGCAGATTCTCCGTGCCGGCCCGCTTGCCCCGCTCCTGAGCGCCGCCATCGATGATGTTGACCAGAGGGAAGCCTCGGCGGACATACAACGCTCCCACGCCCTTGGGACCGTGGAACTTGTGACCGGACAGGCTGAGCATGTCGATGTTCTGGGCCTGTACATCGATTTCAATGTGACCTACCGCCTGCACCGCGTCAGTGTGGAAGGGTATGCCGGCCTCCTTGCACACCGCGCCGATCTGGGAAATAGGCAGCACGGAGCCGATCTCGTTGTTGGCATACATAGTGGTCACCAGACAGGTATCCTCCCGAATGGCATCCTTGACCTGCTGTGCAGTGATGTTGTGACCCTGGTGCACATCCAGAAGCGTCACTTCAAAGCCCTCTTTTTCCAGCTTCTCCAGCGTGTGGAGCACGGCGTGATGCTCAAAGGCGGTGGAAATGATGTGCTTTTTGCCCTTGCGCGCGCCGTACCGGGCGGCGGAGATAATGGCCTGATTGTCGGCCTCACTGCCGCCGGAGGTGAAGTAGATCTCTCTGGGCTCACAGCCCAGGCACTGGGCAACCTTGGCTCTGGCGGCTTCCAGGGCCTCTTTTGCTTCCTGACCTGCCGAGTGCAGGCTGGAGGGGTTGCCGTATATGGTCTCAAAGCAAGGCATCATGGCGTCCAGCGCCACCTTGCTGATCTTTGTTGTTGCTGCATTATCCGCGTAAACTTGCATGAAAATTCCTCCAAAGCATTTACCTACTTGGTTTATGGGTAATATAGCATCTTTTACCTATTGTGTCAATAGGTAAATTCCACATTCCTCCACCTCACCGTCCTGACCGCTGCCCCGTAAAATCCAAATTTTTCATTGCTAAAACTTTCCGGCCTTACCGCAATCGCCCTCATTTTTCGACTTTTGCTTGGGTTACAAATCAGCACCCTCTGGCATATTAAAAGAGCAGACAAAAAGGAGGGTCGCCGCATGAAAAAAATTGGAACATGCTTGATTTTGATGCTATTACTATTATATACACTTCCCCAAACCGTTCTCGGCGTCCGTATACTGGTGCCTGTGGGCACCGTGGTGGGGCTGGAACTGCACAACAACACCGTCACCGTCGCCGCCTTTGACGACGCTTCCCAGGCCCGCACCGCCGGACTGGAGGTAGGCGATCAGCTTCTTGCCATAGACGGTCGCTCCATTCATTGCACAGAGGATGTTCGCACAGCGCTGGACCGGTCTGACGGCACAGTAGAAGTCACAGTGGTCCGGGGCAAGACCCGTTCGACCGTACGCATCGCCCCTACGATTACCGATGATGGCCCCAAGCTTGGCATTTACCTGCGACAGGGTGTTACAGGCATTGGCACGATCACTTATTATGATCCCGAAACCAAAATTTTTGGCACACTGGGCCACGGCGTCAACGATCCCGACGGCAGTCTACTGTCCCTGACGCAGGGCAGCGCTTATGAGGCCCGGGTAGTCAATGTCCGAAAAGGCCGTTCAGGCCAGCCCGGACAGCTCATAGGAAGTCTCTGCGGCCATAGTCCTATGGGCGCACTGTATCGCAATACTGCCCGGGGCGTTTTTGGCACTACCGATGCAGCCTTCGATACAGATCCGCTGCCCATCGGCACAGCGGATACAGTGCGTACAGGCAGCGCCACCATCCGTTCTACCGTTGCAGGCAACACACCACGGGAATATTCTGTGGAGATTTTGAAGGTTTATCCTGCCGCTCGGACCAACGGCCGGAATATGCTTATCCGGGTCACCGACCCAACCCTGCTGGAAGCCACCGGCGGCATCGTCCAGGGCATGTCCGGTAGCCCCATCATCCAAGACGGCAAACTGGTGGGCGCCGTGACCCATGTGCTTGTGAATGATCCTACCATGGGATATGGCATTTTCATTGAAAACATGCTCGACGCGGCAGCGTAAAATCGGAATGGCACACAGGCCATTCCCTACAGGGCATAAATGTAGGGAACGACCTGTGTGTCGTTCCCTACGGTCTTCCGTGCATCATAATCCATTTGGTAGGATTATTTTCAATATACTGCCAAATCTCGTTGTAATCCTGCTGATTGCGAATGACATGATCATAATAGGATTTCTGCCACAGTTTGCCGTCAAAAGGCGTTAATGTGCCATCTTTTACACCCCGGATATAATCATTGGTGGTCATGGTTTTGAAAAACCGCATCACATCCGGTAGGGAACGGCCTGCGTGCCGTTCCTTTATGGTTACGATCAAATGTAAATGATCGGGCATGATCACGTATTTATCGATGGCAATGTTCGGGAACTTGTTTTCCGTTTCCTGCACCCATTTGTGAATAATTGCATTTCCTGCCGTAGGGCACGACCTGTGTGTCGTGCCGTTTCCGCCACCTACACCATCCGGAACGGCACATAGGCCGTTCCCTACGGGCAATTCCATTTGAAACAGCCGGGAACGGTTTTGGGTGCATAGGGTCACAAAATATGCGCCCTCTTGTCCGTAATCATATTCGCTTAATCTGTTCGGTTTTCTCTGCGGTATTTCCATATTGATCACCACGATTATCTTATCACACGATCTGTAAAGATTCAACTACCCGCTTTTTGTTGCCAATTATACCGCTTTGTGATATGATAAAAGAAAAGGCGGTGAATAGTATGCTTAACAGAGATATGACTCCGGCGCAAAAAGAATACAGGCGTTTTGATAAGTCTAGAGGATACATCGTAATAACTTTGGTTGTTTTTCTTGTCGCCGTTCTCATTTGCTTTGGTGGAAGCCTCAGTATTGTAGACGAAAATCCAATACCATTTTTGCTGTTTGCCGGTATATTGATTGTTTTCACGATAATCACCATATTCATTTGCAGATATTTGGCACGCAAAGGTGAACAGATGTATGTTGCAGCATACGGAAACGATACAGATATTATCCGTAATGGATTGTTCGGTGAACTTTGGCAAGAGTTTGAGTGGAATTCATACGAAGGCCTGACAGACGGAAAAGTTATCTTTGCAGAAACGCATAATAACACCATTGATCTGCAGATCATTCGCAAAAAGCACGAATTCAGTATATGTATAGATTGCGAGGCAGTCTATATGATTTGTGACGAAGAAACCGATACACCCATTGAAAAGGAGCTTCCTCTTTCCGTTTTCAAAGATGTGGGTGAAGTTTTCTTAGCAATTCGAGACTTTATTGAAAGCAATTCTTAAGAGGTAGCTTATGAAACTAGAGGATGTAAAACAGCTGCTGAATGAAAACGGATATGCATATGAAACCAAAATTGTTCCCAGCAGCTTGAATTTTTACGGAGGTAAAGGTTTTTGCCCAAAAACAGAAACGGGTCCCTTTTGGTTGCTGACCATCCCAAATCCTAACCACGATAAAAATATCGAAATCGTTTTCTCAGATGCTTCAGATAATCCCGATTTTTATGATTTGGAGTTCGGTGGATTTTGGTATGAAATGTTTGGGTACCGCGACGAACACTTACCCCGTGACCTATTAGACGAAATTCAAAGAATCGTTACAGGAAAAGCCAATGTCATCTTCGCAACCGATGCCAAAACAGGAAAGTGGTTTGCTGATCAAATCTATTTTAATCTTCCCGAAACAGATATGAATGATATGGACGATTACAAACGAACACTTTCAAGAATTAACGCGCCTAAAAGCCTTTGGAGAAAACTGATTGGCAGAACAGATGTATACGAAATCTTTAACTGGTTTTCGTATCAAAAGATTATTAAGTAATAAAATGGAGGCTGTTTCGACAGCTTCCATTTTTATTTTTGACTAAGTTAGACACTTGCGCACCCCCCGAAATCAGAATTTGTCGAAAACGCGAGAAGTCTTAAAATACGGTATTTTCGACAATTCATCTATGTCAACTTAGGGATCGCGGGTGAGGTGTGCCAAAACCTGCCTTTTACCTGCAAAAACGTATAAAAACCGCAGAAAAACACAAAATTCTTTTGTCCCACACTTGACATCAGCGTGTCCGGCTCACCTATTATACAGGACGGAAAACTGGTCGGTGCCGTTACGCATGTCCTTGTTAACGATCCTACCACCGGATATGGCATCTTCATTGAAAACATGCTGGATGCCGCTGCCTAGGTGGCGGTTTTCTGTCCCGTGGGAGCCCAAACGACTGTCCTGCTTTCTGAAAATGTATTAGATGCTACGCACAGAATCATAACCACCGGCCTAGTGAAGTTGTAAGATAAAGGTAGACACATGGAAAACCACCATACTAAACGCCGAGCAAGTACGTAACAACATGTTCCTCCATCTGGATTACTATGTCACTGAGAGCAGCGGACATAACAGCGAATATGTGGCGTGGTATCGCAAGCGCGCCGATCTGATCGGCCAATATTGCACAAATGGTACCCATTGGAATCCAGGCGTACATGCCTATATTCTCAACCGATATCTGGATCACAAAAATACTTGGCGTGACTCTATAAAAGAATTCCTTAACACGCCGGACAGTGAAGTTAATCTTTCCCGCGGTCATGAATATGCTGCGTATATTTTCAATGCCGTTTTTGGCGATCACACCATCTTCAAGTTCAACGGTAATGTGAGAAACTTTAACTTGATTGATAATCTGCCCTATGGTTGTTGTGTAGAGGTACCTGTTGTTGCAAGCAAGGATAGCCTCGAGTCGGTGGCAGTAGGCGCACTTCCCGATCAACTTGCCATACTGATCAATACCACCGCGCGCTGTGAAGAACTTGCGGTACAGGCCTACTTTGAAGGTGATCCCCGAAAGGTGTTCTGGGCCTGTGCCTTTGATCCCTTGACATCTGCTGTCCTTTCTCTGGATGAAATTCAAACGATGGTCACGGAAATGCTTGAGCAGAACAAGAATTATCTGCCTTGGTATAAGGGATAATTGTTTCTTATTGAAGACGAGCTGTCGGTCAACGCCCTATAAAAGACAGATTGCCGCACCAGTGTTTATGCTACAGTGGAAATCCGTCTTCTCAAAAGATTAGCAGCTTGTGTATGTTAGCATCATTCCAAAGGAAGGTACTTGCACACCTCCCAAAATCAGAATTTGTCGAAAGTGGAAGGAAAATGAAAGTCTCCTTTTTCGACAATTCATCTATGTCAACTTAGGGCCACGAGCTTGCGCGCTGCCGGTGGCAGATACAGCGCAAGCGCAGTGTGTGCCGCGGTCGGCAAGAAACAAGTCTGCGCCGTCAGGCGAAGTTTCTGCCGGGCACCGCAAACGGACAGCGGTTGATAAGTGTAAAAACCTGCCTTTTACCTGCAAAAGCGCATAAAAACCGTAGAAAAACACAAGATTCTTTTGTCCCCTACTTGACATCAGCCTGTCCGGCAGTCCTATCATCCAAGAGGGTAAACTTATTGGTGCCGTCACTCATGTTCTCGTGAACGACCCCACCACGGGCTACGGCATCTTCATTGAAAATATGCTGGATGCTGCGGCCTAACGGGCGGATGTGGGCATCCGCCCCTACGAGCCAATAACGGATGCATCGTAGGGGACGATGCCCACATCGTCCCACGGGCGACCGCAGTGTACAGTGTAATAACATAGTATACAGGTAGTGCAATGACATGGTATCCACTTTTGTAGTACAATAAAGGCATCTAAAAAGGCACAAAAGGAGTGTTAACAGATGCCGTGGGAGTGTAGAACAGTGGAAGACCAAAGAAAA
>JAGBSG010000033.1 GCA_017632035.1 Oscillospiraceae bacterium
ATGACCTTTTACAGTACAGAGCGTATGCAGGAACGTTTCGGTGGTAAAACACCTGCCGAAGTCCGTGCTGAGGCTCTGGTAACTGATACACCGGTACAGTACCCAATTCCTGCAAATAAGAGAATCCAGAAATATAAGGCTTGCTACGCGGCCTAAACAAAACAGCTGCCACCATATCGGCAGCAGCTGCTTACAAATATTTTTTAGTTATTTTCCTGGTCTACTTGACAAGGGGCGGTTCAAATTTGCCCGGTTTTTGAGATTCTTCGCTTCGCGAAATCATGACACAATTTTGCAGCACGCTCTTTTCATATATGCTTTTCACACCCGGTCGAAGGCGATCCGGGGTGTGCCATCGTGTGTGTAAATACCACCCCGGCAGGTAAAGCCCAGCCGCTTCACGGCCTGCTGCATAGGAATGTTCTTCTCATGGGTATCAATGCGCAGATAGTCAAAATACTGCTGAGCGAATGCCACCACCTGGGCAACAACACCCCGGCAGCTGCCATCGCTGGCCACCCGGTGGATCACGCCGTAGGGCTTATCAGCGCCCCAACTGCCATCAAATATCACTTCATATGTAGGATCAGGCCCGGCAGCCAGCATGAAGCAGGCACAGACCCGCCCTGCTTCCTCGATCACATACAGCTGTCCTGCCCGGATGTCCTCCAAAAGAACCTGCTGCCGGGGATACCCGTCCGTCCATTGCACATCATTTCCGTTGGCCCGCATAAATGCCCGGGCATCGTCAAAAACCTCGCCCAGCCGGGGCAGATCTGCTTCAACCGCAAGTCGGATCATATCATTACCTCTCATAGCATTTTCCGACATATGATAGCACATTTTCCTAGATAGGGCAAGTATATTATTCTTATAGTAAGGGCAACGATATAGGAAGTAAGATGTAAAGATCCCACCCTCTTACGAGAACGGGATTTTTGTCTTTTACACAAAGAAGAACCATGTGAAAACCAAGGAGTTTCTTAAAAGTCAGTTTTCTGTTTATCAACTTCAAAATTCTCAAAAAATGCAAATCCTTTGCCTTCCTTATAATACAATTCTCCTATTTCATTTTCAAGTAAAACAGAATATTGTTCGTTAGTTACCTCAAATTGTTTTCTTTCACCGGACTCTAATTCAAATGCCGCATAAAAATTAGTATGCGCATATCTTCCTGTAATTTCGGTATGTTTGGAAATTACTTTGGCATTATCCCTTATTCCAGGTAATGTTTTTTGTAACTTTTCTATAAACATATGTCCTACGAAAGAACGGAGAGCCAAAATGAATAAATACAAAAAGAGGATAATGCTAATAATATATAAAACAAACTCGAAGAAACCTGAAATGCCCGAAAAACTTTTACTTGATAAAAAATCTACAAACTTTTCTATTAAATAAATTAGAGGCATTGTAAGCAGTATCGTAGACATAAAATATCTAAATCCCATTATAAACCATCTCCTAGTTGTATTTTAACATAAAATCAGAGAAGCCGCAATACGAATTCCCTTTTACTTCTTGTTTGGTACTTCCCAAAATCCGGTAAAAGACTTTTCCTGGAATAAGCGTAAAAAAGCAAGAAGCAAATATCCCGACCACTTTCTTAAGCGGGATTTTGGGAGCTGCTGTCCTGTTGCGGTGCCTTTTGTGGAAAAGAGCCGCTATCCTGTTGCTGTGCCCGGCATCTTCGTCGCCGACGGTGCGGCTTCCTCATCTGCCGACCGCTGCCACTCGCTCTGCTCCCTTGACTCCGCCACCGGCAGCGGTCGCCTCGCTCCCCAGATTTTCACTGGCTTCGCCAGTAAAAATCTGTAGCAGACTAATAAAAAAACAGCCGACCCGATTGGGTCGACTGATTTTTGGAGCTGCTAGCCAGATTTGAACTGGCGACCTCATCCTTACCAACTATCTTGGAGCGATTTTTACCTTGTGTTACTTGTTGTAAATTATTGGATAAAACCCTTGTGTATCAAGGACTTTTCGGATTTGCCTGCCGCTGCTTGCTGTAGCTTGCGGTGGGTGTTTTGTGTCGGTTTTTTATGGCCCGTGTCGGTTTTGTGTCGGTTTCTACGCCTGCTTAATTGCATCCCGGAAGATCTGACTGGCCCGTTTTATGCAGTCTTGATCAGCATGGGTGGTTTTTGCTGCATTATCGTTTGCTGTCCTTATTTGCTAAATCGCCATAGACGGGAGTAGCCAATCCAAAACCGCCGGATACGGTGAGAATTTGACCGGTGGTGTAGGCAGATGCATCGCTGGCGAAATAGCACACTGCTTCCGCAATCTCTTCCGGCAGGCCTATACGGCCTAAAGGGATATGCTTCATGAACAGGTTCCGGAAATCATCAGACAGATGCTTTTCCACTGCTTCCGTTGCGGTCATACCAGGAAGGACAGCGTTGCACCGGATATGGTGCTTGGCCTCCTGAACGGCGATGAGTTTTGCCAGATAATTGATGGCTGCCTTGCTGGTACCGTAAGCAACCTGGGAAATATCCGGCACAAGGCCTCCCACAGAGGAAATGTTGATAATACTGCCACCGCCTTGCTTTGCCATGTGCTTTACCGCAGCCTGACTTGCCATAAAGACACTTCTCAGGTTTAGATTTACTGTGTCCAGGAATATCTGCGGATCTGTATTGGCAAAATCCAAATCCTTACCGGGATTGGATGTGCCGAAGTTGTTGACCAGTACATCAATACGGCCTACATCTCGCACTACATCCTCTACCATAGAGGTAAAGGTTTCCGGTTTGGTGGCATCATTGTACACACATTTTACACTGCCCAGTGTGTTCGCGATTTCCTGTGCCCGTTCCATATCCCGGGCGGCCATATAGACCCTAGCACCTTCCTGAGCGCATTTTTTCACAATAGCAAGACCGATTCCTCGGGTGGAGGCAGTCACCAGAATAACTTTATCTTGTAATCTCATATTAGGACTCCTTTATAACTTTTCGCTTTGGCAGAAATGCAACCGCCACAATACCTAATGCTACACACAGCAGTTCTGCGATTGCCAGGTAATGAATGGATGCAACTGCAGCAGCAGATTCCGCTGTGCCTGCGGAGATTCTTCCTGTGATCTGATTGGTAAACAACGGGACAAACACGGCTACACCAAAAGGTGCTGCCAGATCCCGGAACAAGCCGTAGGTCCCCGTATCTGCGCCCGCCTTTTGAGGAGTCAATCCAGAAAGGACAACTTTCATAAAGATGGTACCGTTTCCTCCCAGACCGAAGCCAAGGACACCAAGGGATGCCATCAGCAACAGTACGGAGGTAACTTCTGTGAACAGCAACAGGATTCCGCATCCGATACCGGTGAGCAAAAAAGAGCTCACCAATATCCGCTTAGGATCAAATTTGTCTGCCAGCGGTCCAAGAATAACCGCGCCCAAAGACATACCCACATACATGACAGAGATAGCATAGCCGGAGATAGCGGAATTCTCCGGCTGGGTGTAGTTGACAAAGACGATGGTGTTTGTCATGTTTGCCTGCATGAGTCCCTGGGTCAAAAATAGAGCCAGCACACTTAAGATAAAAGCATTCCGCTTGATAAAGCTGCCCGACAGGATGGGATGGGAACTTTTTCTTTCCGCAAGGGCAAGGCCCACCAGACTGACAATTGCAAGAATCAGCACAATGAGAAACGGTGTGGATGTCCAACCGAAGTTTTGCCCAAAGGATGGGACACACAGCAGCAAACTGAAGAAGATCAGAATCAAAACCGCGCCGGATATATCAAAATTTTGAAGTGCCTTTTTCGTGGACACCTGATTGCAGGAAGTCAGAACACAGCCGGCAAAAACAGCAGCGCAAATGGCAACACATACCCACAGCATGGTTCGCCATCCTTAAGAAGAAACGATCAGTCCGCCAATGGTTGGTCCGATGATCACCGATGCGCTGGAGAGCAGCATATATAGGGAAAATCCCTTCGCGATTTTGTCCTGTGGAAACTCCGTTGTAATATAGGCAAGGATTACAGGCCCCATAGCTGCTGTGCCAACACCTACGATAAATCGGGCGATCATCATAAATACAAGAGAGTTTGCAAAGGCGGACAGTACATTGCCTAAGGTGAATACCGCAATACCCAAGAGCAGAGTCTTTCTGCGTCCGATCACATCTCCGACTTTGCCGAGAATGGGCGCACAGGCTGCCGTAGACATGGCCTGGGCCAGGGCGGTCCAGGTAGTATTATTATAGGAAATCCCAATGTCCTGTACAAAAGCCGGTCCTAAAACCGTGGAAAAGCCGCCAACCAGACCAATCAAAAGAGCAGCCAGTGCGTATGGAATAAATCCGCGTTTATATGCCATTCGTTCACATCCTTTTAGGGATAGTATGCCCAGACTTTCTTTGCATTATTTGTTTATATTTGGACACACTTTTTACAGGAGGGATCGAATATGAAGCAAAAATTTTTGATTTGCAAGAACGACTGCCATATCCAATCCAACTGATGCTTCTCTGCCTATAAATCTAATATCAAATCCAACTTGCTTGAATGATAAAGAAAGGAAAAGAAAATGCGCAAGTTTATAATTATCACTTTGATCGTGGGTTTAGATCCTGAGGCCAGCTATTACGAGGCCGATGCCGCTGAGGCGATCTGTGCCGGCTTTGAGGGCAAGACTGCTGAGGAGATGGGCAAGCACATCGCATATCTGTGCCGCAACAGCTCCAGCCACTGGAGCTATGTGGGATCCAGCAAGTTCAGCTATATCGGTATCGGCGTGGACTACAGAGCCGGCACAGCCTATGGCTGGTATGGCTGCGTAATGGTAGGCAGAACAAATTACGGTTAAGAAGGGAGAACACCAATGGAAAAACGAAAGAAGGAATATTTTGACCACGCACTGGATCGCGCAATCAGTCGTACCAGGAGGATACTGGACGATTTGAAATTTATTCGTGAAATGAACCAGGAAGGCAAAAAAGATGTGGTATATAAATTCACATTACTTACGGCAGAAGATGCGGAATTCTTGATTCGGAATACAAGAGAACTGATTCTAAGCCAGAAGACACCTACCGGTGAAGAAGATGTACAGCGAATCATTGATGCGACCTACCCGGTAGAGATTGGATTCAATGCGGATGGCTGGTTTGGGGTGCGCATTCCCTTACTCATCCCGAAGAAGGACAACTATTCCGTGAAATATCTGGAGAAACGTCTGGGACCTGTATTGGAGGAATTCTGGAGAGTAAGACCATGTTTCCAACTTGCCCCTCACGATTCTGTAATTGTATTCCGGCATATTTATTCTCCTAACAGGCCGGGTTGGGAACGATGCGTTCCAGCTGATTCGGAGATTGACTGTGTGATCCGTCTGTTTTTCTCATATGTTTTCCGTAAAATATTCCCCATAGAGTTTCGCCACTATCATTGCTGTGCGATTGGCGAGGAGGAGTGTACGGAAGTATATGTGATGCCTGCCACGGAACTTGGGAAATGGATTTCTCAGGAAACCTCTGTTTGGAGCATTCTGCCGAAAGGCGAAAAGCTATACGGGACAGATGCAGAGGCTAGAAAGGTACAGAACGAGAGTGTCGGTAAGGTATCGACGGCAACCCAATGAATGCACACCCCGGTAGGCATAACAAACATTTTCAATTCCAACAAGAAGAGGATGCGGCCGGAGTGGCTGCATCCTCAGCTTTTTATTATAAGAAGTTTGATGATAGATATTGAAAATTTCCGGTAAAATTACCAGAAATTTTCAATAGGGTTGCAAAACTGAATAAGCATTGTTATTCGTAACAGGCGGAAAAGGCAGGTCGCATTTTCTCAATACTACCTCTACTCAGACCATACTCATTTGCCAATCGCTCCCAGTTATCTCTCACGGTTGCGGATATCTCATTAACAATCTTCTCTGCTTCATTCTGTGAGAGTCCATAATACTGGGCGGTCTCAATTGCCAGGTCAAAGGAAATTGCACTATCATCCTCGCTGATATTCAGCGCCAAATCTTCACCATAAGGAACCGGGTTCACATCGTACAATGGTGACAAGCGCCAACCGGTCTGGGTAAGGATAAAACCATGGTTACGCAAGTGATCGTCAGTATTGGAAACTGCCATATTGAACACGATTCGCTTCCACAGCTCCACCAGATCCATTTTGGGTGCAGCTCCGTTTGCCTTCAAGAAGGATACCAATTCCAGATAGCTGGTGCCGTCATCGGCAGATGCGCCATCAACCTTACCAAGCATTGTCATGGCAGATGCGAAATGGATCCGGCGATTACCGTCACGATCAAAACGTTTGACCAGGAAAGTGCTGCCTAACTTAGAAAATGTCTCTAGGCGGGATTCCGGTACATTCAGACCGCACATCTTGGCAAGATCGTGGACAACTTTTTCCCATGCGCCGGTGTTGTTATCATCGTGCTTGGAGGGGAATTTGGCAATCCAAAGAGATCCGTCCACCGCCTGTACCGTCGCTTTTGGTCTGGCACCACCCAGAGAGGAACCAGGGCGAATCAGCTGCCTCAACCATTTTTCTTCAAGCATATTCTCGTCCTTCTCAAACTGCCGGGAGGCCTCCTCCAGTGCCCTCAGAGTGGCCCAAGGGGGTGCTGCCGTTTCTTTATCATCGGACAGGAACGGACCCCCATCTTCCAGAGAAAAGCGAATCGCTCCCATACGGGTTTCATCATACACACCTAGCAAGTAATCGCTGTCCAGCAGCTTGCGGGGCTTTCTTCCCTCTTTATCTGCCAAGAACTTCTCTCTGCGCTGCATCAGCACGCGGCCCCACCGGTCTGGGGAGGAGTCAGCAAAGACACCAAATGTATTCTTGTTGATAGGATACTGGCGTCCTTTGTACAGTGCCAGGTCCGGATCCAACACATAGGCAAACCGATTGGTAGTCAACCAGGTCTCGTCATACTCAAATGCGTAATGCTCGCTGCCCCGGCCTTGATCCACATAGAGTATTCCCAGTTTGGTAGGGACTTCACTGCTCCAGTTTTCGTATACATAGATTGTCTTTGCCATACTCATTCTCCCTTCTTCGGGGCTCTGCACCTTGTAGGCAGTTCAAGATCTTGAAGCTTTCTGCCAAGCTCATCATCTTTGGCTACCAAAAGAAGATCTTTGTCCATACCGTTTAGTGCGTGCAGCACAGCAGCGTAACTGCCGATAGCAACTGACGGACTGCCTTTTTCAATGTTGCTCAAAGTCACCCGGCTGATGCCGGCACGTTCAGCAACCAGTTCAGCAGATAAATGCCTGCGTAACCGCGCTAAGCGGATCTGTTCACCCATCTGATTTAGAATTTGCTGCGTCTGGGGTAAAACTACAGTAGATTTCTTGCTCATAGCAATCACCTCTCTTAATGTATGTTATTATATTCATAATATGATTAAATGTCAATTTTTATTTACATTATATTAGAAATTGCACTTTAAAAATGCAAGTTGCAAAAAAGAATTTATTTTTTTGGCTTATTATGCTATAATGAGCAAAAAACATAAAGGGGCAAAGCAATGCAAGGAAATAAACAGCTGCAAAAGGCATGGAAAAAAATACCCTTTGCCATTATAGGGATCATATCTGTTTTGGCCGTTATGTTTCTGCTTTTGTGGATCAATATCGCAAATAGCCAGCAGTCCTTTCCTGCCTTTTGTCCCAATATCTACTTTTCCGGTGAGTATAAGCTGGCCGACGGACAGTGGAATACGGTCAAAGCCCGGCAGCATATTCCTGCCACCAAGGGCGATGTGACGCTGCGAGGCCAATTTCATATGGTCGCTCCCGACGGAGAGTATCTCGGTGTTGCAGAGGAAGGTGTACTCCTGGCCTTTTACCTGAATCACATTCAGCTGACTGTGGAGGAGGAGGGACAGGAGCCTCACAATATGGATATTGAGTCCTCTTATGCTGGTGAAGGTATGTGCGGCGAGCTTAGCATCGGCTACGAGTTGCTGACCGACCAGCCAATCACTCTGCGCTTCCACAACCCCCACACCTTCGGCAATGACAGAGCCATCGATATGTTCCTGGAGGAACTGTCGGTGTATGGCGGCCTGTCCTACGAAAAAGATTTTATAAACCAGGGTGCCTTGGAGAGAAGTGCTGGCCTGGCTTTTGTGATCGTCGCATTTGTGCTGCTGGGCACGGCTCTGTTTTCTGCACTGGTCCATACGGGTGGCAGCAGCCAAATAGGGCTCATCGGTATGTCCATTTTGTTTGCCGGCGGTTATTTTGCATATGGAGCAAAGGGCGTGTTCTACTGGAGTGATTCTGTTATTGGAAACACTACCATTTTGGGCATGTGTATGATGCTGTATACGCTGTGTGTTTGTGCGTTAATTGCCTCTTTGCTTGGGCCAAAGATAAAAAAGGCAGGTATCGGCGCTACAATATTTGCAGGAATATCCTGTATGATCATGGCTGTGCTTTGTCTTGCGACCAATATCCGCTTCTATGATACATGGTGCTGGTGGGCAGTGACCCAGAGTGTCGCAAATGTTGCTCTTTTGGTGTGTCTGGTGCTGGATTCCCTGGAAGCCAAATTCGTAAGAAAGCTGAGAAATATTGGCGCGGGGATCTTGTTGTGCGGCATTGAAGCGGATTTTTTGGGAACAGCCTTGGGCTGGTGGCAAGGCGGTTTGATCTGCTGTCATATTTTCCTGGGCCTGTTTGCCATTGCAATCGTTCTGGTCTGGCAGATCATTCCCCGCAACATCAATGCTGCCAGAAAGACCAAGGAAATGGAGGCAGAGCAAAAGCTGATCCGGGCACAGCTGCAGGAAAATCGCATTGCCATTATGATCAGTCAGATCCAGCCACACTTTATATACAATACGCTGGGTACAATCCAGCAGCTTTGCAAGGAGGATCCTGAGCAGGCTTCCCGGCTGGTTCAAAACTTCAGTATCTATTTGCGGGGTAATTTCAGCGAGCTGGATAACACGGTGCCCATCCGCTTTGCCAAGGAGTTGGAGCACATACGCTGCTATACCGAAATCGAATTGATACGATTCCCGGATATGACCGTGCGTTATGATATTCAGACAGAAGAGTTTTTGCTGCCGGCACTCACCGTGCAGCCGCTGGTGGAAAACGCCATCAAGCACGGTCTTATGGGCTTGGAGGAAGGCGGCGCAGTGACGATTTCCGCATACGAAGAGCAGGATGATTATTGCATTGTCGTATCTGATGACGGTGTCGGTTTCGATGTTGCCGCTCTGACGGATACGAAAAAGCACATCGGCATTCGCAATGTGCGTGAGCGGTTACAGGCTATGTGCGGTGGCAGTCTGACCATAGAAAGTCAGCCCGGGGCAGGCACCCGTGTGCAGATCCGGATTCCGAAGGAGGGAAAAGGTTATGATCGCAATCGCGGTAGATGACGAGCACCCGATGCTGCAAGCACTTGCTGAGGCGGTGGAAGCATCGCCGGACATTCGTCAGCTATATACCTTCAGCTCCTGTTCTTCTGCCTTGAAATGGATGGAAAGCAATGCCGTTGACGTGGCTTTCCTGGATATCAGTATGCGCGGTATGGGAGGTCTTGCATTGGCGGAAAAAATCGGTCAGCTGCAGCCGTCCTGTAAAATCGTTTTTTGTACCGGCTATGAGCAATATGCGCTGGAAGCGATCCACCTGCGCTGCTCCGGTTATTTGATCAAGCCGATAACTGCCCAGGCGGTACAAAAGGAACTGGATCACATCAAGAAACAGCCGATGAGTGACAAAAAACTGACAGTGAAATGTTTCGGTTCCTTTGAGGTGTTGTGTAACGGTCGAACGCTGACCTTTAAGCGCACAAAAGCCAAGGAATTGTTGGCAGTGCTGGTAGACCGCAACGGAGCGGGAATGACCGGAAAACAGATCTGCGCCGTATTGTGGCCGGAAGATTCCGACGACACCAAGAATATGGACTACTTCCGCCATCTGATGCAGGATCTTCGCAACACGCTGGATGGGGTTGGAGCAGCCAGTGTGCTTTGCCAGGAGGGGTATCAATACCGGGTCGACCCGTCCCAGATCAACTGCGATTACCACAACTACCTGCAATACGGAACGCCGGCTTTTTTGGGGGAATATATGACCCAGTATAGCTGGGCGGAAGACACTTGTGGTCTGCTACAAAAATAATTTCATTTTCTAACGCAGCCAGGCAATGCCTGGCTGCGTTTTGTCATAGGTTTGTCATACCTTTTGTGCTAGAATTTACTACATAATAATCTAATGTAGGATATTGTTTGTAAATTTCCAAAAGGAGTTTGTGCAGACTATGACGATTCTTTGTGTAGACGATCATCCGGTGATCGTGAAAGGCTTAAAAAACAGTGTAAAACAGATATATCCGGAAGCTACGATTTTGACATTTACCGTTGCCAAGGACGCTTTGTCCTATGCCCAATCTTATGGCTGTGATGTACTTATTTGTGAGATAGAATTATACAACCACGGCGGGATTACGCTGGCAGAGCAGATCCGCAACGTAAATCCTTGTGTGAACATTATTTTTGTGACTGTTTGCTCAGAGCAGGAGCATGCGAAAGAAGTTTTAAAATTGCGTCCCAGCGGCTACTTAACAAAGCCGATCATCGAGTCCCAGCTTGCAGCAGAACTGCAGCAGCTTCGCTACCCAGTGGCGCGCTGATTTCCGGTAAAGGAGAATGGAAATTATGAAAAGAAGAGTATTGTGTATATTTTTGGCAGTGGTCCTGCTGATGAGTATATTCCCTATTAATATTTTTGCCGCCCACGATTCTACCGGCAAACCGTTAGACTTGACCGGCGATGTGTATCTTGCGCTGTATGTCGGCGGCAGCAACTTCCCCGGCGAGCCTGCAGAGCATGCTGTTTCCGGCTATCTGAATTTGAATGCCTCCTTTGGTTCTAGCGGTTTCGGAAAATTTGCGGAAAGCGCACAAAATATTTTGGAACCGTCAATTCTCAAGGATGTGGTCCAGGGCACCAGCGGTGTCTGGGGCGTGTTTAGCACCACCGGTGGCAGCCGTTACCTGCTGCCCTCCAGCGGAATCGTTGACGGCACAGCAGGCGATGTTAACAAGCCCCATAACGAAGAAACGGAAAAGAAAATCATCCAGACAGCTATCAATAACGGCAGCTTCCGTCTGGGCAGTGGAGAAAGCATTGATGACTATACCATTGTTTGGTACGTCATTAAGTATCAGCGCAGCGACAGCGCCTGGCACATTGATGGCCTGATCACGAAAAAGTCTACCTTCTCCGTAAACTACTACGGCAACGGTAACACCTCCGGCGGTGCACCTACCGGCGAGAGCGGCTTGAAATCAGGCGATGTTCATACGGTACTGGGCAACACCGGCGGCCTGCGGAAAATCGTAGGCAAGGATACTTATATTTTCAACGGTTGGAATACCTCTTCTGACGGCACCGGTACCCATTATGACGCCGGTGATAAGATTACGATCGAAAACACCAATGTGACCCTGTATGCCGAGTGGTATCTGCAAAATAAATACACAGCCACAGTGGTAACTAAGCTGGACGGAGCGGAGACAAATGTGGAGGATATTTTGGGGGTGGGCATCAGTCTGCATCTGGAATTCCAGAGTGATGGCTACGGTACCGGCGAGTATATCCCCTTGAGCAAGACCACTGCCGGCACTTACACCACCACAGTCACAGAAAACGGCGCATATTACATCTGGCGCCAAGATGCCACAGGAGAATACCAAAAAGTCGAGGGCTATCAGATTACGATCTATAACCAAAACGGCCGCGCAGAGCTGCAGTATTACAGTGTCAGCTATGATACAAACGCAGGGCCGGATACCGTAACCTGGGAAGGCCAACCTGCGCCGATAATCACCAATTATCCGGTTACAACACCTGTAACGGACAAAGGCGGAACACCGGTCCGGGAGGGTTATACCTTCCTGTACTGGCTGGATCAGGATAACAACCGGATCTATCCCGGCCAGACCATCACGAGCAGCCTCACAGAAAAAACAGTATTGACCGCCCAGTGGAAGGAAAATATTGATGTTACCGTAGAGATCATCATCGATCACAATGGCGGTGACGGTTTCAACAATGCTGAAAATCGTCACGAAGCACTGCTGCAGTTCCTGCGGGTAGAGAACGGTATTAACCTGCCGCTGGATCAAATTCAGTTGGACAAAAGCCATACCAGCTTTAGCTACGACGAGGTCAATCACAAAACAACATACACATTGACCTTCCAAAATCTACCCCAGGCGATTTATAATCTTTCCACCCAAAAACCTCTGTATGATGTTACAGTTACCCATACCGGTGAGGCCGACCAGGATCAGCACGTTCGGGTGGAATTCAAATATGCGCCGGAGAACTTTGACCTCACCTTCGATGTGGTTGTCAACTGGGATGACGAAGCGGAAAAGAAATTACTTCCCGTGGCCGTGAACGTAAAAGTTCTCTACTGGGGCTATAACAATGCCGGAGAACTGGGCTGGCATACCATCACCCAGCAGGCCGGCAACGGTGCGCCTACCACAGTATATATTGACCCGGAAACCGGTACAGGCACCGGCTTCTACCCGGTTTGGAAATATTGGGACAATGAAACCGTACAAGACAACTATGCCTACGAGTACCGGATCGAAGTCACATCCTTTGTGATGCCTGACGGCCAGGTGATTCCTGCCAGCGGCGATCTGAATACCTATATCCCCAACGGTTCCGGCTTGTACGAGGCCACAATCTCGGTGGAAAACGGCGGCAGAAAGCCTATACAGCCCCAGAGCCACAAGCTGCCCGGCGCTTATTACGATGGCGCCGACCAAAATGGCATTCCCACCGCAACCATCGACATTTGGCCGTATTCCGTTTACTTCTATGCCGCCGATGCCGGCAAACTGGAAAACAAGCAGCAGCTGGTGCTGAATAATCAGTACCGGTATCCGGATCTGAACCAGTATGTTCCTGTGCCCAATAACAGCAATTATATTTTTATCGGATGGTACGATAGAAACGGTAACCCTATGCAGAATCTGGCAGGTGCCTATCTGACGGATGATGTGCACTACTATGCCAAGTACAGCCAGCCGATCTCTGTTCAGGGTACGATTACAGTGGCAGGCACTTATCTGCAGAATGGTGAGACCGTCACCATTAAGGAAGTTGACCGGGCAAACAAGGTGATGGTGGTTCTGCAAAAGAACATCAACGGTCAATATATGGACGTGGCAAGCTACGAAGCTAACATCACCTATGAGAGCCTGGGCGCAGACGGCCGGGGCGACTACAACTTCACTGACATTGTGCAGGATGGCGCTGAATACCGGATCATTGTATTAGGCCGCAATTATGAAGCCAGTTTCGATAACGAATCGGATGCAGGTATTAGCTACAGCCCGGATGAAAATATTGCGGTTCTCGGTGGTGATTATATTGCCACTGTCTACGCTTACCTGGAGCATGCGCCGGAGAGCTATGAGCAGAAGATGGAAGTGGATGCCAGCCAAATCAGCCAGGCTTACCGTCCTACCAGCGCTCTGGCAGAGATCCTGTACCGCGACCTGGGCGATATCCATCCCTACGGCGTGATCTCCCAGCATACGGTTGATCCCTACGGCGTAAAAATCGATTTGTCTACCAAAGGCTTCGGCAACGGCACCGAGTATGTATGGCAATACCATACCGATGGTACGCTGTATGAGTATCAGATGAATTTGACCAAGCTTTACGGCAATGTAACCGGCGTGTTTACGCCGGATGGAACGGTCTACAACAGTGATACCGCGCCGTTTATTATCGAATACGATCCAGCCGCCCGTTACAGTGCCGCAAACGGCGGCCAGTCCCACACCCTGAAGGCGACCTTAATCCCCAAGGAGTATGAGATTATCTTTGATATGGGTCTGGGAGAAAATGAGACCGTTCAAGGTATGGACGCCTATTTGACAGACGGCATCGACGGCACAGACTATTACTCCTATCTGCATACCTGGAGCTATGAGGATTCCATCACCGCATTCCCTTACCGGGAAGGCTATGTGTTTGTGCGCTGGGAATCTTCCAGCGATGCAGTCAAGGTTCTGGAACAGGACGGCGGCTCCATCGTTGTGGCAGAAGGTCTGGCCTCTGATGTGACACTGACTGCCGTTTGGAGAAAACTGGAGGGTACAACTTACACGGTACGTCATCTGGAGCTGAATACCGAAAAGCCCTTGCGGGGCGCAGAGGTTGGAGAAAATTTGGCGATTGGCTCCCAAATCAGCGCCACCGAGTGGGTGCAGAATATCCAGGGCTATAACTACGCCGGCGCCAAGATCGGCAACAAGATGTATAGTCTGACCGAGCATGCAGTTCTAACCATTACAGAGGATCCGACCAAAAATGTCCTGACTCTCTACTATGTAAAAGATGGTTATACAGATCAGGTGGAAAGCAATCTGAATCTGGATAAGACCGTTATTCTGACCAACAACGGTACCTATACCATCAATTTAGAGACCTATACGATGGATAACCCCGTCACCACCATGATCCTGCAGAATACACCGCTGGACATCGTGCTGGTCCTGGATCAGTCCGGTTCGATCGTTCAGAATGGCTATTTGGATGAGCTGCAGGCTGCGGTGGACAATTTTGTGGAGCTGATCGCAGATCACGGCAGACACAATGAGGTGGATCATCGGATCGCCATTGTTGGTTATGCAAGTAATGCCACAGCAGGCGCGACCGACAGCGACACGAAAGAATATCCACTGGCAGGCGGCTCTTTGAACGAATGGGTCAATACCGGTGTGTTTGACTCCAACGGCGACTTCCATCCTTATCCTGTCACCGGTTTCGCTTATCAGGAATATACCGGCGCTGTTGATCCTGAAAAAGAAATTTATTATACTCGTAGTGAAGCCCACAATGATGCATTTCTGCTGCTGAGCTACCACGAGGAATACCGGCATTTGATCACGGAGGCAGAGGCCCGGGAGGCCGTTCTGAACGGCACCAAGGTCTACGGCTATGTCTATGACCAATATGATATCGGCGGCTTTGTGGAGCTGACCCGTAATGCCAGCGGATTGTGGCTCTACGGTGATAAGCAACTGTACTCTGCCAAGGAATTCTTTACTTATCATACAGATGTGTGGACCCATAGACACGGTTTGGAGGCTCGCGAGATCCACGCTTACGGCACCGGCAGCAATTACCGCACGGTCGATGGCCACAGCACGCTCTTTACTCGTCAGCAGACAGAGGGAAATGAGGCTTATAAGCTCAATATCTATGAGGATGCGTTGATGCCCGTTTCTGTTGGCGCCAACGGCTCCGGCGGTACCAATCCCAATCTGCTGAAGGCTACCCAAAGGCTGGGTTCCAACGGCGGTACTTATGTCCAGTACGGTATGGAGATGGCCAATAAGATCTTTGAAGCCAACGATGCAGATGGCAGAGTGCGGATCGTGGTTACCTTTACCGACGGTCAACCCGGCAACAGTGGCTTTGATAAGAATGTTGCCAACGCTGCGATCAACGAGGCGTATATCACAAAGCACACCCACAAAGCCCATGTGTTTACAGTTGGCCTGTATTCCAGCAATGGCGTGGATTCTCTCAGCGATATAGCGGTATATATGAACGCCATGTCCTCCAATTACCCCAATGCCAAGCAGATGGACGACATCTACAGCGAAGGCGGCTATACTGCGGCAAAGGACGGCTCCAAGCTTAATGATGGCGACACCTATTATGCGTTGTACCGTGGCTCCTATTATCTTCTGAAGTACGGAAAGTACTCCAACTGGCTATCCTCCCAAGCTTGGTACTATACCCGCAACGGAAACAACACGGTGGTTTCCAGAGAAAGCGCCCCTGTGGTGAAAAACGGCAAGATAAGCGGCACAAGCATCTACACATACCAGCCCGGCGGCTATGCAGAGACCCCCAATACGGGCTATTACTCCACCACGGAAAGCGAGCAGAAGCTAAAGGAATACTTTGCCAATATCATGACTGAGATCACCACCAATATCACCACGGAGGTCGTTCTTCACGGTGACACCATCCTCCGGGACATTATGGGGCAGGGTCTGGTTCTTACACCCAATACGGTAATCACAGCTTATAAGGTAGCCGGTCACTACAATGCCGCTACCGGTCAGATCGAATGGTCTGCTACCAAAGAAAAAGTGGCAGATCTTGTCCTAAAAAATTTTGCAGGTCCTGAGGTAAGCTCCGAGGAAACCACAGATGTTACCTTCACCAATGAAGATGGCACGGTGACTACCCGAGAGGACGTACCCTATATCACTGTTTTCAATTACAGCCCGAACGTCAATAAAACGGACGCCGATAAGCCCCATGCTGTGGACATTACCGGCTATGACTTTGAAAACAACTATATCAAAGATGGTCATGACGGCTACAAGATGGTGATAGAGATTACTTCGGTGGAGGCGCGGGATGATGTCCAGTGGGGGCGCAGCACTGCTACCAACCATGAACGCTCCGGCTTGTGGCTGCCTGCAGATGAAAGCGGTAGTCGCCAGTTGCTGATGGCTTTCAATCAACCCACCACCATTTTCGTGGAACGGGCATATGTGCTGGACTACGGCAAGGAATTTGTTCTTTCTGACTGGTATTTTGACGACGAGGATGGCAAGGATGCCACCCCCATCCATTTGGACTTTGACATCAACAATGGTATGAATGGGTTTGATGTAAATAATCCAAATTTGAAGAACACCAAGGATAGTGTGTACGGCAATGCCCAATACGGCAATGTGCGGATCGAGAACGGCAAGGTCATTTATACCCCCACATCCATGAACTGGGGCGGCTATGATTCGTTCTACGTGTTTGGTAACACCTGGAGAAAGACGGTGCTTGCTCAAGATGCCAACCAGAACGGTAACCTGTGGAACAAGGTTACGGTAATCCCAGCCAATAACATTTATTACGAGGATTCCTTCATTACCACCGAGTCTACCACCCAAAACAGCATCGAAGGCTTTACGTTTACCGGTGCATGGTCTGTGGTAGGTGAGGACGGTAACAACACAGAGATACCTGAGCATCTGGAGTCTGCTCCCTACGGCGATGTCCATGGCTGGACAGATTCTCTGGGAGACGATGTGACCTTCACTGACGGCAGTGCCCACTTCACCAATACCCCGGGTACGTCCGCGCAGTTTACCTTTACCGGCACCGGCGTGGAGGTCTACACCCGTACCAACGCTGATTCCGGTATGGTGGTTGCTGTGCTGAACAGCAAGACTGTAGGAGAAGACGGCAAGGAGGTTATCACACTCTACAAGAGTTTGGCCATGGATAATCTGGCCGTATCCGGTGATTACTACCACATTCCTACGGTTGCCTTTAAGGACCTTCCCTACGGCACATACTCCCTGCAGCTTATCGCAACAGTGGCCACCGGAGACGATTTAGGTATGCGATACGAATACTATATTGACGGTGTTCGGATCCACAATCCCTTGGGTAACACCACAAACTATTATAGCAGCACCGTGAAAGATGCCTATGAGTTGGAAAACAATGCGGTTTTCACCGAGGTTCGCGACATCTTGATCGATAAGAACAACAGCATCAATGCCGATCAGCCCAATATCGGCGGCGCGGTATTTATTGACCAGATCAAAGAAGGTCAAGGGGATGCCGGTGATCAGGCCGGTGTGGGTGTGTCCACCTATGTGATCGGCACCTTTGAAGCTTACGGTCCTAAGAATGAGGTCTACCTCCGCGCAGGTCAGGCAATCGTGCTGAAGGTAGCGGAGGGCAATACCTACTACATGGGCCTGAAAAGTCTGACCGGTGGTGCTGTGACTGCCAATGTCAGCGGCATCGATCAAACCCTAAGTCCTACTGCCATTACGATCACACACTCCACGGATATGTATTACCGTATCAATCCTGTGGATGGCTACATTGTGATCCAAAATGGCAACACAGATGGAGCAATTTTGTCTGTTACAAACCTTCGCACAACCAATATGCGAGAGCCTGTGGCTAACGGAGGTATCATACCCGTAGCACCGCAAATGGCTGTTATGATGATGCGCAGCTTCTCTGCACGACTGCTGGAACAAGAAAACGATCCCAACCCCGATGGACCTGCAGAAGAAACACCAAAGTCCCCTGTGCAGATACACACAGAAGAAACACTGGCTTTTGCAGGCACATTGTTCTTATCCGTTCGCCAGTGGCTGGATGAGAACTGAGGAGGCGAGAATATGAAAGCAAACTATACAAAACCCCTTCTGGCAGTGGAAGTATTCTCCCTCGCTCAGTCAACTGCCCGGGATTGCGCAGATAACATCCCCAAGGATCAGCTTAACTTTAATGATCCCGGTAAGTGTGTATGGGATCTTGGCGGTGGTATGACCGTGTTTATTGCCGGATCAAACTGTATCATCGACGGATCTAATATGGGGATGGGCTGCTATAACAACCCCAGCGAGGGAAATTATATTTTCCGATCCTAATACAACACACTTCACCCCCGCAGACCAATTGGTCTGCGGGGGCGTAAGGAAAGCTTCTGAAGAATTACTATTTTACACTTGCAGGGTTGCGCACCGTGTTGTGTGTGCCTTTTGAGATTAGCATTTCGAAAAGCATGCAACCCTTTTTATGCGCAAGCCACCAAGAAACAGATTGCACTATTATGTTGCGCCCATGCACACATCTGCCCTCGTTCTCCAATGATGGCGTTTGGCGTGGGCTGGAATATTACGATTGCCACCAGGGCAATCTTCGAACTTTTCACTGCAACGCTCCCCGGGCGGCAGCTTTTGCAGTAACAGAGCATTTTGAAAACGGAAATATTGAGATTCGTGTATTGCCTGACTATCTTTCTTATTTTACAGGTACTGCCGGGATCTTCAATCGTATTGGTATGGAAACACTGCTGCTGCAGCATCAAGGTTTGCTGTTGCATGCTTCACTTATAAATTATAAAGGCAAGGCCATTGCTTTTGCCGGTCCTTCCGGGATCGGCAAATCGACACAAGCCGATATTTGGCATACATTTCTGGGCGCGGACATCATAAATGGTGACCGGGCCGCACTGAGAAAAGAGCGCGATCACTGGTATGCTTACGGCTGCCCCTATGCCGGAACCTCTGGGATCTACAAAAACGATCGTGAGCCGCTGGCAGCCATTATTGTGTTGGGACAAGCCGAGGGAAACCGTCTTTGCCAGCTGACTGCAGGCGAGGCTTTCCGATATCTCTATCCGGAGTTTTCTGTACATCACTGGCAGAAGGATTTTGTGGCAAAGGCCACAGATCTTTGCCTGCAGCTATTAGCGGAAACGCCAATATACTTGCTGGAGTGCCGCCCTGACGAAAGCGCCGCTACGCTTGTAAAGAAAGGACTCAGCTTATGAATACCCTTCCTGTAGCACCTGCCGCAACTGAATATTTGTACCGGAAGGCATCTGCCGCGGGATTTCCCTTGAGCGGAACATTTGAACTGACACCGGTTTGCAATATGGATTGCAAAATGTGTTATGTGCGGATGTCCCGATCTGCGCAGGAGGCCATTGCGCCTTTAAAAGGCGCTTCGCAATGGTTGGCACTGGCGCAGGAAGCTAAGGATGCAGGTATGCTGTATCTGCTGATCACCGGTGGCGAACCCTTTTTGCATCCCCAATTTCAGGAGATTTTAGAAGGCCTGCACAAAATGGGCTTTTTGATCACGATAAATTCCAATGGCACAATGATCGATGAATCCGTGATTGCCTGGCTGAAAAATTGTCCCCCTGTGCGAATCAACATCAGTTTATATGGCGCGTCCAATGAAACCTATGCCAATCTGTGTGGCAATCCTATGGGATTTACCCAAACCGTCAATGCCATTCGTCTGTTGCAGCAAGCCGGGATCTCTGTGAAGCTGAACTGCAGCCTGACACCGTACAATGCGAAGGATTTGCCCGAGATGGCAGCGTTTTCCAAACAAAACAATTTGATATTGCAGGTGGCAACCTATATGTTCCCACCAGTTCGCAAGGATGGGAGATTGACCGGAACAAATGACCGTTTCTCCCCTGAGGATGCGGCATATTACATGGCTTATGCGGATTATTTAACCTTGGGAAAGGAACGTTTTTTGGCGCATGAGGGACAGCTTCCGGAACTGCTTGAGCCGGAAGGAAATTGTGAAGGCGACGGCGTTCGTTGCCGCGCAGGAAAGTGCAGCTTCTGGATCACCTGGCAGGGGAAAATGATGCCCTGCGGCATGTTCCCGGAGGGAAATGTTCCCAATGTATTTGAGATGCCTTTTTTGAACGCCTGGCAGGAAGTAAAAGAAAGCGTTTGCAAGATTCACTTGCCGACGCAATGTGCGGCATGCAATGTAAAAGATAGCTGCCGTGCCTGCGCGGCTATGGTAGTTACGGAAAGTGGCTGTTTCGATAAAGTTCCTAAATACCGCTGCGATATGATGCGCGCATGTAAGGCACAGTGGAAACGGGTAAAGGAGGAAATGCTGTGAACGAGAAAAACCGTCTTAAAATACTGGTCGGTGTACTTTGCGTTGTTCTTTTGATTTTAGCAGCCGTGGTTGCACTGATGCTTGACAGTCGGTCGCCAGATCCTATTTTCGGCATATTTCAAACAGAACCCACCACATCTACCGAAGACACACAGGATCCTACAGATTCAACCGGTGGACCTTCCCAGGGAACGGAAACCCCCGACCCCACCGAAGAGCAGCTTCCACCTCCGGAAGAACAGCCTCCCGCTGTGGTGATTCCCCCGGAAAAAGATCCGCAAACCGGTGAAGAGCGTGGCATTTCCTTCCCTTGCCAAATCCCCGGATATGATTTGACCATTGAAAAGATGGCACCCTATAACGGTATGTTTGTAGAAGACGGCTCCAACGCAAACATCGAAAACGTGGCCATGCTGCTGGTAAAAAATAATGGTGATTTCCCCGTGGAGTACACTCAGATCCGTGTTGTGTGCGGTCAGGAAGAGTTGCTCTTTGATATTTCCGCATTACCGGCAGGTGAGAAACTTGTGGTTCAAGAAAAGACCGGAAAGACCATCTTAGCAAGTGACGCAACTTCCGCATCCGCTTTGGTCGTTCAAGGGGCAGATATGGAAATGTCGGAAAGCAAGGTTCAGGTGATTGATAATGGTGATAACACCCTAACTGTCAAGAATTTAACAAACGAAACCATTTCCACCGTCCGTGTTTTTTATAAGTACTATATGGAAAATGAACAGCTGTTTGTTGGGGGAATTGCTTTTACCGTTCGGATCTCAAGGCTGGGCGCCGGAGCAAGCGTAACGGTCCAACCTTCCCATTATACCAGTCAGACCAGCCGTGTGGTGATGGTGCTGACCTATGATTCTGAGGTGTAATATGAAATTACAGGGAGAATTTGTAGTGCGGCAGGTTATGGATAACATCGTAGCGATTCCCGTGGGACAGACCGCCTTAGGGCTGAACGCGATGATCCTGCTTAACGATGTCAGTAAAATCATTTGGGATTGCCTGGAGCAGGGGACAAATCTTGAAAGCATGGTAAAAGCCGTTACAGACGCGTTTAATGTCTCTACCGACGAGGCGCAAACGGATATACTGGAATTTTGCGACAAATTGCGTAAGCTGCAGTTATTGGATGAATGATTATGGAAGATAAAAAGAATACCTCACAATTCAATACCCAGGAAGATGCATTGGAGATCGATTTGTCTGTGCTTTTTCGAGATCTTCTTCGCAGCTTTGGAAAACTGTGGTGGCTGACGATCTTACTGGCGGCAGTCGTAGCTATGGGCGCTCTGCTGTATGGCATAAAATCCTATCAGCCTATGTATAAAGCAGAGACAACCTTTACTGTAGAGACATATAACCCAACCCAAAGCGGATATACGTTTTTCTATGATAACCGCACAGCGGCGCAGATGGCATTGACTTTCCCGTATTTATTGGACAGCGACCTGCTGCTGGAACGGGTAAAGGTGGATTTGGGCGTAGAGTATTTGAATGGGACTCCCAGTGCAAAGGTAATTGATAATTCCAATTTATTCACGCTGTCCGTTACCAGCCGGGACCCGCAAGCTGCCTACGATATTTTACAGGCGCTGATCAAGAATTATCCTGCGGTGGCAGAGTATGTCATTGGCAAAACGCAGCTGAATATGATCGACTACCCGGAATTTCCGTCCATGCCCTACAACAGCACGCAACATATGAAGTATACCGCAGTAGGATGCCTGATCGGTTTCGTTTTGGGAATGGGTATTGTGCTGCTACATGCCCTTATGCGCAATACAGTCCGCAAAGAAACAGATATTATCGAAAAGCTGCAATCTGGTTGCCTTGGCTCCATTCCGCTGGTAGTGCCAAAAGGAAACCGCAACGCAATTGACTTGTCCATTCATAACAGCAAGATAGGAACACCCTTTAAGGAAAGCTTCCGTGGACTTGCGCTGCAAACGGTAAGAATGATGGAAGACCGAAAGATCTTGCTGATTACTGCGACGATGCCTGAGGAAGGCACCTCTACAGTAGCAAAAAATCTTGCCGATGCGCTGACAGAGCAAGGGAAAGCGGTCGTTCTGCTGGATGGCAACGCCCGGATATCGGAGCAACTCCGCCAAGCGCAAAAGGAAGCGGACTATGTTCTGATCGATGCGCCGGCTTGTCAGTCACTGGCCAGAGTGACCCCGTTGGCGGAACAGGCAGAGGCTATTTTATATGTGATCCGGCAAGATTACAGCAAACTGCCACGGGTTATGAACTGCTTTGAAGACTTGGATCAATTTGATGCCAAACTGATCGGCTGCGTTCTGACCGGCGTTCGCTCCGGCATCACCGGCTACGGCTATGGTTATGGCTATGGCTATGGCTACGGAAAGGGTTATCATTACGGTCGATACGGCAGCTATGGCTATGGAGATAAAAAGGGCGGCAAATATGCTGCCGAAAAAGAAGGAAAACAATGAAACTATGTGACCTGCATACCCATTTGTTACCCGGTGTGGATGATGGCGCCACCAGCATGGAATATGCACTGCAAATGCTCCGAAATGCGGCAGCCAGCGATGTGGCGCTGCTGGCGGTAACGCCCCACTGCAACAGACCCTGCGAAAAGCGCAACTATCTGGATGGCAGCCTTCGGGAGCGCTTTTTGCAGCTGCAGCAGGCGGCAAAGGATATTCCGGTAGATTTGGTTTTGGGCGGGGAGGTCCTGGTGGACGAGCAGCTACCCCAACTGCTGCGTCAGAAAAAGATACCTACGATCAACGGCAGCCGCTATTTACTTACAGAATTTCCTGTAGATGCAACGCCTGGGTTTTTCCAGGATATGCTGCAGAGCACACTGGAACTAGGGTATATCCCCTTGATCGCACATCCTGAGCGGTATCTCTCGGTATGCCAAATGCCGCAAATCGTTGTGCCCTGGCTGGATATGGGCTGCCATTTACAGCTGACCGGCGGTAGCATCATGGGAGAATACGGAAAGACCGTCCAGCGCACCGCTGTATATTTGTTGCAACAGGATTTTGTGGCCTGCGTTGCCAGCGATGCCCACGGACTTCATCATCGAAGCAATTTCCTGATGGATGTTTATGACCATTTGAGCCTGCGGTATTCGAAACAGTATGCCCAGTGCCTGATGTATGAAACCCCCATGGGTATATGCTGCGATAATGATATATAGAGAAGAGGTGTGATATGCGATATTTGCGAATCTTCACTGTGATCGCATTCGTTCTCAGCCTGCTGCTTGCAGGCTGGGCGAATTATCGATACAATCGCAATCTGAATACAGATTATCCAGAAATTACCAGCACGGTTGACCTGCTGGAAATCAGTGTGCAAGACCCTCCTGAAGCCATATATCGGGATCTTCACGCACAGGATGCCACTGACGGCGATCTGACGGAGCAGATTATGGTAGCATCCACTTCCCATTTTTTAGAACCGGGTACTGTGCGCGTAAAATATGTAGTTTTTGACAGCCATAACAACTCCGCCACCCTGACCCGGAAGGTTCATTATACCGATTATGTGCCCCCGGTGTTCTCTCTGGAAAAAGCTCCGGTCTATACCACCGGCAGTTCCTTTGACATCATAGATCATATCCGTGTGGAGGATTGTATCGACGGCGACATTTCCGACCATATTCGCGTGATCTCCAATATGGTGAATAATTTCTCTGTGGGAAATTACCCTGTGGTGCTGGAGGTTTCCAATTCCTGCGGTGACACATCGCAGATCACCCTTTGGGTTACCTATGAAAACAAAGAAAGCACTGCCGTTGTTAAGCTCCACCAATACATCGTATATGTACAACAGGGACAACAGTTTGAGCCAATGCAATGGCTTGCTGCTGTAACGGATCGAAACGCCACTGCCCTGGATGTGGAAAAAATAGAAGTCCAAGGCAATCTCGATACAAATAAACCTGGCTGTTATCAGCTGGTCTATAGTTACCAAGATGGCACATTGTCCGGATATGCGCCTCTGACTGTGGTTGTTACAGAAAGGCAGGGCTGAAATGGAAGAAAAAACGATAAATCTTGATGAAATCAATCTTTACAGTCTCGTGCTTTTGCTGCTCAAAAATCTGTGGGTGATCGTGGCGCTTTGCATTAGTGCGATTTTATGCTTTACCTCTGTGTGTAAATTGACCTACAGCCCCTCTTACACTTCCTCTGCCACTTTTATGGTCAGCGCAAAAGATGCTACCAGCGCCTATAACTCGCTGACCACCACCCAAAGCATGGCTTCCGTTTTTGTTGAGGTGTTTCAAAGCAATGTGCTGCGGGAGAGAATACAGGAACAAATGCCCGATCAGCGTTTTGACGGAACAATCAATACGGTGACCATACCCGAAACCAATCTTCTGATCGTTACCGTTACATCAGAGCAGCCGGATACCTCTTTCCGGGCGCTGAACCTATTGGTAGATAACTATAGTTCCATATCGGATTATGTGTTTTCCAATGCCCAGCTGGAGGTGATCAAAGATCCCGTCGTGCCGGTAGCTCCCTCCAATCTGCTGGATGTGGAGTCCAAATATCCGCTGGTCTTGCTCATTAGCTTCATTTTGGCTGTGGGAGGAATCGTTGTATTATACCTGCTGCACGACACCGTAAAGACACCGAAAGCTGCCCGGCGAAAAATCGATGCAAGACTTCTGCGTACCATTAACCACGAAAAGAAAAACAAAACGCTTCGGTCAAAGCTTCGCAAAAAAAATACTGCGCCATTGATCACCAATTCCCTGATTAAAAAGGATTTTATTGAGGATAATTTGAGCCTGTACTCCACTTTGGAATACCATATGCGAAAGCGAGGGCAACAGGTGCTTCTGGTTACCAGTGTGGGTGAAAATGAAGGAAAATCTACGATCGCGGCAAATCTGGCTATCGCTTTGTCGGAGAAAGGACGGCGGGTAGCACTGTTGGATTGCGATTTCCGCAAGCCTTCTCTGCATAAAATATTTGATATGCCCGCAGGAAAGGAAAAGACCCTTACTTCCTATCTTTTGCAGGAGAAAACGGACCCTTCATCCTGCCTCATAGAAAATAAAAAGCATGGCATATTTTTGAGTGTCAGCCAAAATTCCGGCAGAAGTGTTACCAAGCTTCTGAACAATGGCAGACTTCTCATGCTGCTTCAGCAGCTTCGCACGCAGATGGATTATATCATACTGGACACACCACCTATGCTGGCTGTTGCGGATACAGAGGCTTTAGCGACTATGGTGGACACAGCGCTTCTAGTGGTGCGGGCAGATTTTATGCCCACCGATTCCATTAACAATGGACTTGACCGCCTGAGACAAAGCGCTCCTGAGGTTTGTGGTTTTGTCCTGAATAATTATCATACAAGCTTGTTATAACAAAATCGCCACGACAGATCTTAGCCTGTCGTGGCGATTTTTAGATTGTTGCTCTTAGCGTACCGGCTCGATCCGGTCGTTTTTGATACGATAGATTCTATGACTGATTTCCAATACGCTGGGACGGTGCGTGGCGATAATGCAGGTACGTCCCTTTTGGGAGCGCATAATATTATCCAGAACCTTCTTTTCTGTTTCAATATCCAAAGCACTGGTGGCTTCGTCAAGCAGAAGGATCGGTGCGCTGGAAAGAAGTGCTCTGGCAATGCACAGCCGTTGCAGCTGTCCTTCTGAAAAACCGCCGCCCTGTTCCCGCACCGGTGTGTCCAGTCCAAGGGGAAGCGCCCGGACAAAATCCTCTGCGCAGGCCAGCTGAAGGACATCATACAGTTGCGAATCTGTGGCATCCGGACAAATCATCTGCAAATTTTCCCGGATAGTACCGGAAAAGAAGGTGTTTCCCTGCGGCACATAGGCGAATAAAGATCTTGTAGAAGCAGATATATCAATATAGCTTCCATCCTCTGCGCAGAGCCTCAGAGTGCCGTTTTGGGGACGGATAATTCCCAACAAAAGGCGCAGCAAGGTGGTTTTTCCTTCTCCGGAAGGGCCTACAAAGGTAACGATCTGACCTGCGTCCGCAACAAAATCACTGTCAGACAAAATTGGCATGCCATCTTCATAATGATAAGAAAGACCCTTTGCTTCGACTTTAAGTGAAGAGGCCATATGCTTTTGTATAAAAGCTTCTGCGGCCGCTGCATCGCTCCGATCCTCTACGGGGAGCTCCATAATGGCCATAATGCGTCGTGCCGCAGTAGCCGCACTGATCGTTCCGGGCACAAGACCCGCCAACGCCGCGAAGGCGGTCGTCAGAGAGCCGGAAAGCTGCAGGAACAATGTCATGGTGCCATAGGTGATATGACCGGACCAGAGCCTGTATATGGCCCAGCAGAAGCACACTAGTGCAACAACCGTGCCTGCCAGCGACATAAGGGTATTCTTGTGAATGGAAAAGCGGTTATATTCCATAGACGCATCCTTGAACCGCTGCTGCAGTTTTCGATGCTTTTGACTGTAAGCATCGGTACGGTCGAAGGATTTGATCAGCTGGATATTTTGGAGGGATTCTTCATTAAAGATCATCATTTCACTGCTCAGCTGCCGCATTTTTTGATTGTGATGCCGCATCATTTTGATTACATAGCGGCTCATGAGCAATGTGACCGGAGCGCTGAGCAGGGCAAGGACCGCCAGGGTGGCATCATAGTAAAGAATCACGCCCAAAGTACCGGCAAATTGTAACAGCCGGGTCAAAAGCTCCGGGACCCATCCAAGCACGCTGGAAGAAACTGTGGTGACATCTCCCGCCACACGAGTCAGAATATCGCCTGAATGGTAGGCTGACAATGCTTCCCAATCGGTGATTAGCAGCTTATCATAGACCTGTGCGGTGATTTGCTGATTCACGCGAATGCTGACCTGTGCGCTTATCCTGCCGGAGACAGCCCTTACCAGGATCTGAAACAGCTGCATAAGCACAAAAAATATAAGCGCAGTAATAATACCACTAGTATTGAAGCCTGTAACTGCATCAATGATGTGTTTACTGAGGATACTGCCCATCAGACTGACTACCGTGCCCAGCACGCCTATGAATATGTACCAAAGTACTTCCTTTTTGTAGCGCAAACTGTATCTGCTAAGCCAGGCAAGTTCCTGCAGCATTTCCCCCAGAGAACGGGATCGAAAGAATTTTTGTAACCTTTTCATTTTCTAATCCTCGATAGTTGCATATTCTACCTTAAATTATACGAGAATGGGCTGTAACTGTAAAGAGAAAGTTTTCATAAAGCAACTCTTCAAATGCAAATCAAAGCTTCTGTGGTTAGGGTAAAATACACCCCGTGTCGGTTTCTGTGTCGGTTTTTGGGGTAGGCACCATATGGTGCAAAAAAGAAGAAAGCCTAAAACCCGTTGGGGTTCTAGGCTTTTTCTTGGAGCTGCTAGCCAGATTTGAACTGGCGACCTCATCCTTACCAATGGCATTATTGCCGTGTTGAGCCGTGATATGCAGTTGTGAAAAGTATTGAATTGCAACGGTTTTTCGTGTTAGTCGTGTTATATCGTGTTGAAACTTTGGCGACCATTATATAACTTGGGTCGCCATTTGGTCGCCAAAATCCATCGGCTTAACCACACATGATTTACATCAAAAATATCTGGTTTTTGCCGTATTTTCAGTGTTGGATTTTTGATTGTTTTCACCCTGGTATTTTCCAACATAGGAAAATACGGAAAAGATATTGAGTCTCAAGGAGTATTGGCTCAACGGGGTACCGCTTTTCTACCGTAGTCTTTAGAACCCCCGGTAGAAAATGCTCAATTTTATACGCTATACCCAGCTTACACTATTAACACCCCTGAAATAAAACTGTTGTAATACTGTACTTGATTTTTACTAAATTGCTTTATATAATATTTGCAAGAGCTGGTCGCTGCTGGTTATTCTCCTCTGTGAGATGTGGCGGTGTGTCAGCTCTTTTTGTACAGGCCGGGAGCTGTTTCGTCAAAACAACTCCCGGCTCTACATTTATACAACTCCAATAGAAAGAAAGGGATTATTATGCCAAGAATACGACAACTGGCCCAGAACTATGCAAATGAAGATTTTGTTAAAGAACTTCGAAAGAAAATGATTGACTACAATTACAGATCCGTCAAAGAAATTGCTCTAATAATACAAATGGCTCCGCGAACGCTGTATAGAAAGGTGCAAAGTCCCGATTCCTTCTGCGTAAGTGACTTTCGAAAGATCATTCCCATACTACAACCGGATCCCGGTATCACCCTGTCACTGCTTGGGTATAGCAAACAGGATATCAAACGGTTTAAGGAAAGGTGACGAGCATGAATCTGAAAGGCACTCTAACCGAACAACAGGTGGAAGCATTAGCTTGGCCACTAGTGCGTATGGCAGATGCCATTATGGACTACTACAAGGATCCCGAGCACGAAGCAGCATTCCAAGCCTGGTACTTAGAGAAGTACGGCCACCCGGCGCCCAAGGATGTATAGCTTGAAAACAAGGAGAAAGGGAATTAGGCATGGAAAAGATAATAAAACCTGAAAAGCTGACCTACACGGTAGTTGAAGCTGCAGCTGCCCTGGGTGTCAGCAAGACCGTAATGTACCAACTGATCCGGACTGACGGCTTCCCGGTGATCTCCGTAGGAAACAAACGGCTGATCCCCATCGAGAGCTTCAAGCGCTGAATGGATACAAGGGCAACGCAAGGATGGAAGTCTAACAACTAAAATAACAGGCGGGAGCAGCCACACAATACCGGCAACTCCCGTCTGTTTTCATCCATAGCAGAAACATTCTCGTTCCCTGCGTTTCTCCGCAACAACCATGTACCTTTCCTGAACAGACATACCACCATGGCGGAAAGATCCCAATCCATTGCCACTGTAGAAATCGAAATTGTAAAACGGATGCAATTGTGATACTTTACGAGACCGCCTTAGCCGGCGAATGGCTTGATTCACTGTCTGCCGAACTCTTTCCTTACTGAGTCCAAGCCTTTTGCCAATATTCTCCAGTGTCATATCCTCCCAGTACCGCAGACGCAAGATCTCACGGTATTGCTCCGGTACGGTTGATAGGGCAGCTCCCACGGCCTCCTGCAGCTCCGTCTGCCACACGGATTCTTCCAGGGCTACCTGCCACTGCAGGCCTGCTGGGTCTGCAACTACGTCCATCAGATCGTCGCTGTCTGCATCATCGGTCAGCGGTGTGTCCAGACTGAGATAATTGTTCAGTGGTTCTTGGCGACCCTTTTGAGTACGGTAGCCGATAGCATCTGCAAAAGCATTCTTCAGGTGATACATGAGCCATGTGGAAAAAGCACCGCCGGCGGCCGGATCGTAGGTATCTACCGCCGCTACCATAGCCAGATAGCCGGACTGGCACAGATCCTCAAATTCTACACCACGCCCCGGGCAACCCTCTAGGACTGTCATAATCCGCTTGGCCTTCCACTTGATCAACCCCGCCACCTGATCCCACAGCTGGCCCATCAGCTCCGCAGAACCGGCTTGGATCTCCGCCACCAACTCCTCATTTGACATTTGTACCGCCTCCCTGTAAAATAATCATACTTGTTGGCCTGCACTTGCAATTGCTTGGTTGCTGTGCTAAAATACTTACAGAGCTGATCGTCGTCGGTTTATTCTTCCTTGTGGAGATGTGGTGGCGTGTCAGCTTGTGGGGCACTCCTCCGCTACTTTCGGCGGGGGTGGTGCCTCACCATAGGGAACTGCTCGTTGGCCGCCTGAGGCTGGCGATCTGTTTCTTATTGGGGTGCTCCTTCGCTATTTGGCGGGGGTGGCACCCCATTTTTATTGCAGAAGTTCATCTATGACCTGCAGCAACATCCCAGACTTCACCTCTCCCAGCACTTCATACCGGGCAACAGGATGTGCTGAATCCCAGGCTACCTTGCAAAGCAAGGATAGCACGTCCATCTCTTCCATAGATCCATCACAGAAATACACCTGCAGCCGGTCCGCTTTACGGACATTAGCCAACTGTTCAAGGTTTTCCAGTCGCTTCTCAAATCCCATTTTTGCCACTACTGTCCACCTCCGGAAAGGGTGCTTTCCAACTCATCGATACGCTGTTCTATCTCATCCACGCGGATTGCTCCCAGTGTCACATTGGCGGCATACAAAATGGCATTTGCCGTTTTGGGATCAATTTCCTTATTCAGCAGCATATTGGCAATCCTATTGACTGCCTGACGGACTTCTCTGGAGGTTGACATCTTCAATCGCTTTCTAGGCATACACTCTTTACCTCCTGTTGAAAGAGGGACGTACAGACACGGCCTGCACGCCCCAGACATCATTTCTTTAATCTTGCATCCAGCCTATTCTCAAAGGTCTCAGGGATAAACGATTCATGCTCACCACCGGGCAGCCATGGTTCCATCCATTTGCCCTGAGCGTTGGCGTTTCCTTTTTTGATCCCGTTACCCGGTGTGTTGGGGTTGTTGACCTTCTGGAAATCATATTCCGGATGATGATACAATCTCCGGGCATAAGGTGTGTCACCCACACATAGAGAAGTAACAATTTCGCCTTCATGTACCGCCTGATCTATCGCTCCCATAGACCCTTCCAGTGTACCATCGTTAAACGGTACCACCTGGGCAGTAACCACCTCACCTTTGACTGCAGCCATCGTTTCCAAAGCGGCATCCATGATCTCACGACGAATACCATCAAGAGATGATAGGTTTAGCTTGATCTCAACCTTGGGCATAAATGCACCTTCCCTTAGTTACTGGATACCATACAATGCCAGTTCAATGCGCTGGCTGACATTGCCGGACTTGCCCCATTCAGCGAGGGTTTCTGCATCGGTGCCCATGCTCTGCACGATGCTACCAATCACCTTCAGTGCACCATCTGCCATTGTGTTATATGCCTGGATCTTGCCCTCCACAGTAGGAATGTTGCCAAGAGGAATGCGGTGCTCCTTGGCATACTTGGCAATAGCATTGACCATCACACCATTTGCCTGGTGCTTTACGAGCAGACGGTGCAGAGCCTCATCGTCAAGGTTGAAATCACCCCGCAGCAGTTCCAGGTCTGCAGTATCTACCTTCCGGCCGTCCAGCTCCGCCCACTTCTTAGCTGCGTCGGTGGCCTCCTGAAGAATAACAGCAATCTGATCCCTTGCACGTGTAGCCGCCTGCTGCAGATGCTCACGCAGATCCCATACCTTTTCATTGGCATTTGCAACAGAAAGCTGATTGTGCGCTGCCTCAATAGCGTTGCCGGTTGTCATAGCCTTGGTGTTAAGACTTGCCAACACAGCCCTCATTTTGTCTACATACTTACTCATTGTTTTTACCATCCTTTTCTACAGTTGTTTTTTCGCCCCTCTTTTTCGATAAGCCCAGAGTGAGGGAAAGGAGGCAAAAACCTCACTCCGGGCAAAAGGCAAACGATCCGAATGAAAGAAAAAGCGCACAGGAACGGCAATAGCCATTTCCCATGCGCTTTAACGCTAACCCTTGCAGGCGGTACTCAAATCGTTATTCTTTGATTAATATTATACCATACTAGGGGGGATAGGTCAAGTATTCCCCCTAGAGCCACAAGCCTTTCCCGGTTTTCTAGTGGTCAAATATGTATGCATAAATGGGGCGTGACGGTCACTTTCCCGCACCTTCTCCACACTATCCCCCAGGAAGCTCTGTAGGCAGCGCAGAAGGTTGTTGGCTTTCTGCTGCTCCTCTGGCAGATACGCAATGGTTATTTTCACACCGCAACCTCCTGACCACGATAGCCGATCATGTAGCATTGGAACATATACTCCGCCATCTGTGCTGCTATCCATGCGTCACGGCATTTTTGCCTGCATAGGTTAATAAAAAATAAGCGATCACATGGCGCTGATCCGCGCTGGGCGGCAGTGCGGCCGCGCCTACTAAGCCGTTCGCCAAATTCCACAATACTTTTTGTTAGGATTGAGTTGCTGTTCATACTTGATTTCCTCCTGATCATTCGTTAAAATGGGAGGTGGAATGTGGGTCTGTCAATTCACTTTCCACCTTTGAGCCGTCTCTGTGTTCCAGCACAGGGGCGGCTTCTTCTTTGTCCTGGCAGTCGCAGTGCTCTACAAAATCGAGGTATGAGTGACACTGTGGACAGATTCGGTAAAATGGCATCTTTGCACATCCTTCCTCTTTTTACCTTTTGACTTTTGGCTTAGTGTGTGTATTACCTTATGAAAGGGGCGGACTATAAGCCCCCTTTTATAAGGGTACACACATGCGCATAATTTTCCATATATATAATACTGTTTTTGCGACCCTGTTTCGCCACACGGCAAACATCAAGGAATTCTGTTTTTGCGACCTTCTGCTTTCACCTGTGGAAAGCTCTTGAAACAACGCCATTTTCTCTGTCAAACGAAGGGTGTTCATCTACACTACGGCGAATCGTATCAAGACTTACACCTAGATATTCAGCCAGAGTGGAAATGGTTACTGGACCATCTGCAGAACAAATGTCATATGCAGCCTCCAGTCGCCGCTTACGCTCCTTTAATTTTTGCTCCTTAGATTTCCGGGCATTCATTGCTCGTTGGTGAGGTTGCAGCTCATGGTGCGGTGCTACCTCTTTTGTGTCAAAGTGCTCTATCACGTGGAGAGGGTAATCAAACCACACATCTACCGGCGGGAATGTTGCAAATTCTCGCAGCGTGCCAGTGATCCGCCACGCTGTGATCCCTTCCCGCCGCCGGTCCTGTGGCAACTCCAGCTCTGTCATATCCAAAAGGGCATCAACATCACGGGCAAACACTCCGGATCCGGATGCACGATCCATACTGCGCTTCCAACTCTGATCTCCCTTGCTGTGGTGATGGCAATAAATTACCGCACAGTTACATTCATAGGCAATTTGATCAAAATAATTAACGAACTGTGCCATTGCATAAGCGTTATTCTCATTGCCGGTAAGAACTTTGTAGATAGGGTCGATGATTATGGCTGCATAGCCCTTGTACTTTGCCCTGCGAATCAATAATGGCGTAAGCTTGTCTAACGGGAGGGTGTGTCCTCGCAGATTCCAAACAGTGATGTTCGTGATATGGTCATGCTCCCAGCTCAATGCTGTGTATATATCTTTGAAGCGATGTAGGCAGCTTGCGGAATCTAATTCGAAATTCACATAGAGCACTCGACCTTGAGCGCATTGCCAACCAAGCCAGGATCTACCCTCTGCTATTGCGCAGCATAGTTCAATTAGGCTATAGGACTTTCCGGCTTTGGAGGGCCCAGCAATTAGCATCTTGTGGCCTTTACGAAGAACCCCTTCAATCAGGTGCGGAGATACAGCCGGAATTCCATTGAATACATCGGCTAGGTTTTCGGGCCAGCCCAGATTGTCGTTATCATCGTCCTGCACCCATGGTTCCAACCCTTTAATCACAGGCATCAGCCTCCTGGTTATCCGGCCGAGCATCGGTATGGACTCTACCAAATGCCTGCAACTGTTCCATCCGAGCCTGTTTGTTATACAACTCTTCCAGATCCACAACAAGTTGAACACTGCGCCGCTTGCCGATCTCCACCACCTCGTAGCCTTTAACATTGTAGGCCCGGTAGATCATGTGCTTATCGTCGCAAATATTTACGCCATCACTGCCGCAGATCTGCAACCACTCTTTCGGAAGTACGATCACATCCTCGAACTTCTCGCTGGTGCGGTGATCCTTGATAACCACAGGATAGGCAAATGCCTTAATTGTCGTTGAAGTCTTCATTGGTTATTCCTCCTTATATTTCTACCCGGCGAATACCGGATGCTCCTACCACCGTGGCGGGCTGGTTGTCCTTGCCGTCCTCGCACTGTAAGTACCTGACCAGATTAGGATAGTATAGCAGTACCTTTTGTCCGACCTTCCGGACGGGGATAGCGCCGTTTTTGACCCATAGCCTTAGTGTGTACTCACTGACCGGAACACCGTCGCTCTTGGCTCGCTGGACAGCCTCACGGATTGTTACTACATTAGGCATTTTTGTCATTCCTCCTTTTCCAGAATATCAGTTACATCCACACCAAGAGCTTTGGCAATACGGCCCAGTGTAGCAGGACGAATGCTGCGGCCACGAAGAACGCCATTGATAGTCTGGACTGGCATTTCTGCCTTTACAGACAAATCAATAGTGTTCATACATGCTCTTGCCATTGCAAGCCGCAATTTGTTACGGTTAACTTTCATGTTCTCACCTCCAATGTGTCCGAACGGGACGATTTGATATTATAATATATCCGTTCGGAGCGTTTGTCAATATTTTTTGAAAAATATATTCCCAAACGGAAATATTTGTGATATACTCAATTCGAGGTGATATTATGGAGTCAAATTATGCTGCGCCAAAATACGGTCAACGAATTCGAGAGGTGCGAAAATCTCTTGGTTTAACGCAGGAACAATTTGCAAAAAAATGTGGAATATCTCTAACTAGCTTACGACGGTATGAAGCTAACGAGCGACAACCAAACATAGCTATTCTTGAAGATATAGCAGCACATATAGGAATGACTATTCAAGAATTTTTGTGGAAAGACTTCCAGAATACTGTATCAACACCCTATAGTCAGGCGTTGAGTCGCCTGCTGCAAACAGCTTTTGATCAGCTTAACGACGAAGGCCAACAAAAAGCACTTGAGCGAGTAGAAGAGCTAACAGAGATACCTAAGTACCAAAAAGAAACGCCTCAGGATTGAACGAAATCAAAGGAGCATACCAAATGAAAAACTACACCGACAAATTTAATATGACTCCAGAGCAAAGCCTATTTCTTGCCAAAAAGAAATGGGATGAGAATGTGTACTGCGGTATGCGGATGGAGAACCGGGCCGTTACCTTCCCCCAGACAAAGACGATCCTACAGGGCGTAAATGTTCCCAGTGTTCAGCTGTCCGATATTCAAGCGATTCTGAATATGCGTGATGCCTGGCAGTTCCTGCTTGGCAGTATGGATCAGCCGGTCACTCTGGACTACCTGTGCAAGATCAACGAGTATATTGCCCGGAATGAGGCACTGGAATGGGGCAAGCTGCGTACCGGCTCTGTGATGATCTCCGGAACGGATTATTTGCCTCCTGTGCCGTCAGCTGAGGCGGTAGCCGCCGAATTAGCGGAGATTCTGACCGCAGATACCTCCGCCACGGCAAAAGCATTAGAAGCGTTTGTGTGGGGTGCTAGGGGTCAATTCTTCTGGGACGGCAACAAGCGTACCAGTATGACCCTTGCAAATAAGATCTTGATTGCCGCCGGCGCCGGCTTCCTCACCATCACCGACCGGCACATGGAGCAGTTCAACACCCTGCTTGTGGAGTACTACAACACCGGCGACAGTGAAGCGCTGAAGGACTTCCTATACGAGAACACAATCCAAGGCATTGCATAAAGCTAAAAAACGCTCCGGTGCTAACAACACCAGAGCGCAGTGAGGTATCTGCTGTGAAATTGAATGAGATTGTTGACCAAATTTTTGATATAGCGATCGCAATAGGTTATAACACCATATCTTACAGTTATCCTCTGCTGGTGTTAGCTAAAAACAAAGCTAAACCAGAAGATCTCCTTACCGCCATTGCTACTCCGCTAAAACAGAAGATAACAAACGGTATTGCTCCTGGCAAAACCGAACTAACGGCAGCGCTGAAGGCTCTGAAAGAGATCGCAAAAGATTACCAAATTAAGGAGCTTAGAAAACCTATAGATGATCTAAAAGCCTATCTTGACAGCTTAGGCTGAGCATCAAACAAAACCCGGATGCGCCAACATCCAGGGTATATAGAAAGCCGCCTGAGTGCGCCAACACCCAGACGGCTAATACACAAATACCCACAACGATCAAATCATAGGCACTTTGCGCCCTTTTATTGTACCACTTTGGGGCCTTGGTGTCAACTTCTAAGGAGGAATTATCACCATGGCAAGTATAAGAGAACGTAACGGCAGTTATCAGATCACTGTCAGCACCGGCCGGGACATCTACGGCAAGAAGCTCCGGGAAACTACCACCTTCACGCCAGATCCAACGCTAACACCCAAGAAGCGGGAAAAGGCTGTGGAGGAATTTGCCCGGGACTTTGAGCAGAAGATCCTCAGCGGTGCGGCTATGGATGGCCGCAAGATCACCTTGAAGGACTTTGCAGACCGGTGGCTTGTGGAATACGCAAAGCAGAAACTGCAACCTGCCACGGTGAACGCATACCGCAGCGAGCTGGACGAAAAGATTTTGCCTGCGCTGGGGCACCTGAAGCTGTCGGAGCTGAAACCCCACAACATAAATGCTTTCTTTGTGGCTATGACCCAAGACGGTGCCCGGAAGGACGGCAAAGCCGGCGGCTACAGCAAGGGCACGATCGCAAAAACCCGGAATGTGATCTCCTCTGTGCTGCGGACTGCTGCGGAGTGGGAGATCATAGACCGCAACCCCTGCGATAAGGTGCGGCTGCAGGGTGAAGATACCGCCGAAAAGCTGAAATTCTTTACACCGGAGCAGACCGCCACCTTCCTGGACTACATCGAGCAGCCCTATACTGTGAAGATCAAGGGCCACAAGAGGGTAGACGATACCGGCACACCTTACACTGTGGGAGATTACGAGACCACCAAGGAAGTACCAGAGCAGCTGCGGGTGCTGTTTAACCTGGCAGTGTACACCGGACTACGGAAGGGTGAGCTGCTGGCTCTCCAATGGCCTGACATCGATCTTGTGGCGGATGTAGTCCGGGTGTCTAAGGCGGTCACACTGGTAGACGGCAAGCCGGTGATCAAGGCGCCAAAAACCAAAACCTCCCACCGGACCGTATCAATCCCACATTCGCTATCAGAACGCCTCCGGAAGCTGCACACCGAACAGCTGAAGTACCGCCTCTATGTGGGCGACTACTGGCAGGGGAATGACTGGGTATTTACCCAGGACAACGGCAAGCTGATGAACTACTCCACACCGTACCAAGCACTGCAGGACATTATCCGCCGCTACAATGACGGCAAGGAACCAGACAAGCAGCTCCCGCTGATCCCATTTCACGGACTGCGGCATACCTCCGCCACGCTGCTGATCGCCAGCAAGCAGGATCTCAAAACAGTATCCAGCCGATTAGGCCACGCCCAGACCTCCACCACAATGAACATTTACGCCCACGCACTGCAGGAGAGCGACCGCAAGGCCGCCACAGCTCTGGAAAATCTCCTTGCAAAACAGGCCTAAAAACAAAAAATCGCCGCTCCGGTCGCCAAATGGTCGCCATTTGGTCATCGGGGCGGTTTTTCTTAAAAAAGCAAAAGTCCCAAAACCATTGCAGTTTCAGGACTTTTTATGGAGCTGCTAGCCAGATTTGAACTGGCGACCTCATCCTTACCAAGGATGCGCTCTACCGACTGAGCTATAGCAGCATTTTGCAGACAGCTTCGCTATTATATCTCAAAGCATACCAAATGTCAAGTGGTTTTCCAAAAAAATGTTGGATCTATATGCCGTTTTTTGCCAAAGAAAAGGAGCCTGCCGCAGTCATGCAGCAGGCTCTTAATCTTTGTTACAGACCGGATCAGACCAGCTCGATCACTGCCATCTCAGCAGCATCGCCGCGGCGGGGACCGGTACGGGTCACTCTGGTGTAGCCGCCATTACGCTCGGCATACTTGGGAGCGATCTCCTTGAACAGCTTGTTTGCAACAGCTTCCTTGGTGATAAAGGACAGAGCTCTGCGATAAGCTGCCAGGTTACCCTTCTTACCCAGGGTGATCATCTTCTCAACCACAGGCTGGACTTCCTTAGCGCGGTAGAAAGTAGTCTCGATCTTGCCGTTCTCCAGCAGATCGGTCACCTGCTGACGCAGCAGGGCCTTTCTCTGAGCGCTGGTCTTGCCCAGTTTACGAGTACCAAACATGAACGTTTCCTCCTTTTATAAAGGTTGACACTAACTATCAGTTGTTGCTGCCAGAATCTTCGCTGGCCAGGGACAGGCCCATCATCTCCAGCTTCTTCTGAACCTCATCCAGGGACTTCTTACCCATATTACGAACCTTCATCATATCCTCACCGGTCTTATTGATCAGATCGGCAACGGTGTTGATGTTGGCGCGCTTCAGGCAGTTGAAGCTCCGGACAGACAGATCCAGCTCATCAATGGTCATGGCAAGCTTGGTATCCGGGCGGTCAGAGGTCTTCTCAACAACGGTAGAACCGGCGCTGACAGCGTCAGACAGGTTGGTAAATACCGTCAGGTGATCGGACAGGATCTTAGCACCCAGGGAAACAGCATCCTTGGCACAGATGGTGGAATCAGTCCAGACCTCAAGGGTCAGCTTGTCGAAGTCGGTCTTGTCGCCGACACGACAGGGCTCCACCGTATAATTCACCTTTTGCACAGGGGAATAGATGGAGTCAATGGGAATCACACCGATAGCAGTCTGCGCAGTCTTGTTCCGGTCAGAAGGAACATAACCGCGGCCCTGAGACAGAGTGATCTCCATATTAAATGTGGCATCTTGGCCCAGAGTGCAGATGTGCAGCTCGGGGTTCAGGATCTCGACCTCGCCATCGGCCTTGATATCGCCGGCAGTGACTTCACAGGGACCAACCGCGTCGATATAAACAGTCTTAACGCCCTGGCTGTGCAGCTTCATGATCATCCGCTTCACGTTCAAAACGATCTCGGTGACATCCTCCTTCACGCCGGGGATGGTAGAGAACTCATGCAGGACACCGGCAATCTTCACAGAAGTTGCTGCGTATCCGGGCAGGCTGGACAGCAGGATGCGGCGCAGGGAGTTACCCAGGGTCATGCCGTATCCGCGCTCCAAAGGTTCTACTACATACTTACCGTAAGAGGGATCCTCTACTGAATCCATGCAGGTAATGCGAGGCTTTTCAATTTCTACCATGAATCATACCCTCCTTCTCATATGTGGGGCGTATACGCCCCACGAATCATACACGCGAACAAACAGGGGGTCAATTACTTGGAGTACAACTCGACGATCAGGTGCACTGCGATCTCGAAGTCGATATCTGCCATAGTGGGCATTGCAATGACCTTACCGGTGAGGGTATTCTTGTCACGATCCAGCCACTTGGGAGCAGCAACAAAGGTGTCGGCTTCCTTCAGAGCCTTGAAGAAGGCATTGGAAACGCTCTTCTCGGAAACAGCGATCACATCGCCAGCCTTGATCAGGTAGCTGGGGATGTTCACGCGGTTGCCGTTAACAGTGAAATGACCATGGTTCACCAGTTGGCGAGCCTGGCGGCGGGAGTTAGCAAAGCCCAGACGATATACTACGTTGTCCAGACGACGCTCGACATAGCTCATCAGCACCTCACCGGTGTTGCCGCCTGCACGAGCAGCCTTATCGTAGTAATTCCGGAACTGCTTCTCCTGGATGCCGTAAACAAACTTGACCTTCTGCTTCTCAGTCAGCTGAGTAGCATACTCGGACTTCTTAGCTCTTCTCTGGCCGCCGGG
>JAGBSG010000034.1 GCA_017632035.1 Oscillospiraceae bacterium
AAAAACCTGTTTTTGACAGACTGGCAGAGGTCAAGGAAGGCGCAAAGACAAGCAAACGGTCAGCGTCGGCGTACATAGGTACGGTAGTCTGACCGTTTGCGCAGTAAGTCAAAATGCCTTGCGCAGCAAGCATTTTCACCCACATCCGGCAAAAATCAAAGAATTTTGCCACCTTCTCCCCAGGGAGAAGGCTTTTTTCTGACACGCCTTGATTATATTGCGTTTTGACGGTTTGCGGCTTTTTTGACACTCTGTACGGCCTGCCGCAAAGTCTGCGGCAGGCCGTTCTTATATGTGGATTCAGGAACTGCCGGAGCCCTGGATGCTTGGTGCGTTGGGATCGGCAGGGGGCGTGACAGGTTCGGGGCTGACGATCCTGACGATCACTTTATCCCGCTTGCTGTAAACGGAGGTGGCAACAAAATCCTCTGACAGAAGCTGCTTTGTTTCCTTGTCGTATTTATACTTGTAGGTATTGATTTTGTAGCCGGTATATGGGGTGTCCAGCACCTGGCCATCCTGATAGCCCTCTTTGTTGTCCGGTGGGTATTCCACATACACAGTTTTATAGGGGGTGGAGCTGACGGTGCTGTAGCGCATGTCGATATAGTAGTCCTTTTCGTCTGTGCCTCTGAGTGTGACTTCTACATAGCCCTTTGCCCGGGAGGCTTCGATGCGGATGGGGTAATTGGTGTTGTTCTTGAACCGGAAGTCTCCGGAGTTCCAGCTGACCGACGCGTCCATGCCCGGTGCGGTATAAGAGGAGATGAAGCCATGGGGCCAACGCTCCACGATCTCCAGATCTGCCTGCAATGTGCAGTGATACAGGGTAGACGATACCTGGCAGATGCCCCCGCCGTAGGTGTCCACAGTCTTGCCGTTGACATAGGAAGCGGCGGGCTTGTAGCCCTTGGCGGCAGTCCGCTGGCCCAGGGTGTAGTTAAAGGTGAAGGTCTCGCCGGGGTATAGGACCTTGCCGTTGATAGCCTCGCAGGCCAGACGCAGATTGGTATTGCGGTTGTTGCTGTCAGAGCCACTGTAGGGGGTCTTGCAGGTGCCCAGCACATCCCGGAACAGAACAGAGGTCAGGCTCTGAGCAGTGACGGCAGGGGGGATCCGGGAAAAGGGGAAGGTTAGGGTTTGGCCGTAGGCTGCCTGGGAAAGGGCTGTTCTTGCCTGCTCCAGGTCAAAGCCGTAGCCGTAGGTCTCCGGTGTGACGGTGAAGGTCTTATTGTCCATTACCGCATCCACGGGAGCGATGCAGTGGGCTTTGTATAGGGCATCCAGATCCGGCAGCTGCGGCTGGACTGCGGTACATTCCCCGGTAACCGTGAAAGTACATTTGTTGTAGGCGTTTAGGATCTGCCGGTACAGCGTGTCTGTGTCCAGGCTGTAATCGGGGATACCAACCTTGACAGTCAGAGTCATGGCGGAGGAGGAGTCTGCTTCCTCACCCAAGGCCAGGGAGGGAGGTGAGCCTTCCACATAGCATTGGGTCTGGCTCAGCTCGGTGTTGTATTGGCTGCCCAGAGTATCCACAGCCCTGCGTATTGCGTCCAGGTCCAGATTCAGGTAAGGGTGCAGTTCAAATTCACCGACTGCCCCGGTGCGAAAGGCAGCATTGACCGCAGCATTCCAGTCCGGGCAGATGCCCGTATCCTGAGGAGAAAGGGTAACAGCTGTATCCTGTACCTGAATCACCATGGGTGTTGCGGTATAGGCATCTGTGACTGTCTCGGAAAGGACCTTTTTGGCCTGGGCCTTGGCCATGCCGCCCAGATCCACACCGGCCACGGTCACATGGCCCATGGTAAGGTATTCGTCAAACAGAGTGCCGAAGCAGGCAGTTGCGGCGAGGAAACCGCCGATCAGAAGCAGCAACAGCAGGATGATGAAGACAAGTTTGCCGGGATATTTGGGTTTCGGTGTATCAATGGACATACCCGTCAGCCTTACATAGAGCTGGTCCAGCTCATCCAGTTCATCTTTGGTGGGTTTTTTCCTTGCCATGTCACTGCCTCCTTTCTGTCTGATTCAATGGTATTTTACCACAGCAAAACCGTTTTGCATAGGTTGCTGTGGAATTGGCAGATATTACAGCTGTGCATATTTGGAATAATGGGCAATAAAAATTTTGCTTTGGCGCAGATTGTCGATTCCCGAGACAAGCTTCAGCCGGATGGTAGGCTGCTTGGCGCTTGCCAGCAGCTGAATCCGGTTTTTATATTCGGCTTCGGCGCAAACACTGCTGAAGGCTTCGAAATTCAGCTCGCCCAGGGTCAGCAGCACCTCACCGGCTTTTTGCCGAATATCCCGGATACCGACCTTTCGGGCGTTGGCGCGCAGCAAGGCGATCTCTATGAGGTTCAGCACGCCCTTGGGCGGATCGCCGTAGCGGTCAATGATCTCGTCCAGCAGGTCATCCGCATCCTCCTGACTGCGGATGGAAGCCATGCGGCGGTACAGGTCCATGCGCTCCTCGCCTCTGGCAACATAGTCCTTGTCAACATTGGCGGTGACATTCAGGTCCGCGGTGCAGTCCTGCTCTCTTGGCTTCTCGCCCCGTTCCTCCAGAACCGCTTCATCCAGGAGCTTCAGGTACATATCGTAGCCTACGGACATCATGTGGCCCGACTGCTCTGCGCCCAGCAGATTGCCCGCGCCCCGGATCTCCAGGTCACGCATGGCGATCTTAAAGCCGGAACCAAATTCAGCGAAATCCCGGATGGCAGAAAGCCGCTTGTCAGCCACTTCTGTCAGGGCCTTGTCAGGGCGATAGGTGAAATAGGCATAGGCGTGGCGGGTGGAGCGGCCTACACGGCCACGAAGCTGATGGAGCTGACTCAGGCCAAAGCGATCCGCGTTTTCGATGATCAGGGTATTGGCGTTGGGGATATCCAGGCCTGTTTCAATAATGGTGGTGCACACCAGCACCTGGATTTCACCGTCTGCCATGGCGTGCATTACATCGCCCAAGGCATCCTCACCCATCTTGCCGTGGGCCACAGCTACCTGCAGGCCGGGAATGCGCCGTTTCATGGCCGACGCGCACTGTTCAATGGTCTCTACCCGGTTGTGCAGATAGTAAACCTGACCGCCACGGGCTACCTCACGGCGTATGGCATCGTCCAGCACGGCGTTATTATGCTCCATAACGAAGGTCTGCACAGGGTATCTGTCTGCTGGCGGCTCTTCGATGGTGGACATGTCCCGGATGCCGGAAAGGGCCATGTTCAGGGTTCTGGGAATGGGCGTAGCCGAAAGGGTCAGCACATCCACACCCTTGGAGATCTCCTTGAGCCGCTCTTTGTGGCTGACGCCGAAGCGCTGCTCTTCATCCACGATCAGCAGGCCAAGATCCTTAAATTCAATGCTCTTTTGCAGCAGCTTATGGGTGCCGATGACCAGATCCACAGCGCCGCTGCGCAGGTTCTGGACCGTGCGCTTTTGCTCCGCAGCGGAGCGGAAACGGCTGAGCACATCGATATTGACAGGGAAGCCTCTGAACCGGGAAATGGCAGTCTGGTAGTGCTGTTGGGCCAGGACTGTGGTAGGCACTAAAATGGCTACCTGCTTGCCGTCCATAATGGCTTTCATCACAGCCCGTAGGGCCACCTCGGTCTTTCCAAAGCCCACATCGCCGCAAAGCAGCCGATCCATTGGTGTGGGGGATTCCATATCACCCTTGATCTCCGAGATACAGCGAAGCTGGTCGTCCGTCTCAGGGTAGGGGAAATTGTCCTCAAATTCCTTCTGCCAGGGAGAATCGGCAGCAAAGGCAAAGCCCTCCTGCCGCTTTCTGGCGGCATAGAGCTTGATCAGCTCGCCGGCCATATCCTTAGCGGCTTTTCTTGCTTTGGCCTTGGTCTTTTGCCAGGCATCGGTGCCGATCTTGTTCAGGCGCACATTGGCATCTTCGCCGCCGCCACCGATATATTTGCTCACCAGATCCAGCTGGGTGGCCGGGACAAAGAGAGTGTCGCTGCCCTGGTAGGCGATCTTTACATAGTCCTTCACAGCGCCGTCCACCCGGATCTGCTCCATGGCAACGAAACGGCCGATACCGTAGTTCTCGTGGACAACCAGATCGCCGGGTGTCAGGTCAGTGAAGGAGTTTAGCTTCTGCCGGTTTGTGGCAGCCTTTTTGGTTTTACGCTTGGGGGCGCTTCTGGCAAGAAGCTGGCCCTCGGTGAGAACAGCTAGCTTGGCAGTGGGGTATTCCATGCCAAAAAGCAGGCTGCCTTCGCACAGCAGGATCTGGCCGGGTTTCGGGAGAGTATCAAGGGGAATGCAGAGAAAGGCTGAAAGGTTTCGGCTGCTTAGCATTTCCTGCAGAAGCTCCGCTCTGCGGCGGCTTCCGCAAAGCACCAGACAGCCGAAGTCCTGCTTCTGATAGTGCTGCAGGTCGCTGGCTGCGGTATCCAGATTGCCGCCGTAGCCCGGCAGCTGTTTTGCCACCATGGGCAGCAGGTGCTTGGGAACGCGGCTTTCGGGATAGGAAGTGCCGGCAAAGGAATCTGCATAGACGGTGGTGCGTCCTTGCAGCCGGTCACAGAAGTCTTCCCAACGGCACACATAGTCACACAGCTCACCGGCAACAAGTCCGCCCTGGAGCAGACTGTCCAGCTGCAGGCCCATTTCGTCACAGCGGGCATTGGCTGTGCGGTGCAGATTGCCGTGGTCACAGAGGACTACGATGGCGTCCCCAGGGACATAGTCCATGGCATTGGCAAACTGGGGATAGATCAAAGCCATGTACCGGTCAGAGGCAGGATTGGAAAGGCCGTTTTCGTATTTTTCCAGATCCTTTTCCAAGGTGCGGATCAGTTCTTCATTCAAATTCTTTCTGCGGCGCTGCCGTGCCAGCAGGGCGCGGATATCGCCGCACAGGCCGCTGATGCCTGCCGGGTGCAGCCGCGGCTGAGATTCGCCTACAGGCAGAATGATGACGCTGTCGATATTTTCGGTCCGCCGCTGGGTCTCCGGATCAAAATAGCCCATGGTATCCAGCTCGTCACCGAAGAACTCTGCCCGGATGGGCAGATCGGCGGCAGGGGAGAAGATATCTACGATACCGCCACGGACAGCAAATTGGCCCGGCCCTTCGACCATGCTGCATCGGCTGTAGCCGGCTTCTGTCAGCCGTTTTATAAGGCTCTCGGGGTCGTACTCGTTGCCGGTCTGCAGGGGAAAGGCTGCCTGCATCAGGACCTCTTTGGGCATGGTACGCTGGCTCATTGCCTCCCAGGAGAGGATCTGCAGTCTTGTGTTGCCCGAGGCAAGATCGTAGAGCTGCCGCAGGCGTTTTTGTTCCCAGCCCCGGGAGACGACTGCGGTATCATAAAGGGTCAGCTCCCTGCTCGGCAGCACAGGTACTGTCTGATCAAGAAAGGACTTCAGCTCCTCCTGCAGACGGCGGGCAGCCATATCGTCCTGGCACAGCACCACCAAGGGGCGGTCCGTGTCCCGGTACAGAGCGGCGATCATATGGCTGCGGTTGATCTGACCCATGCCGGTGACGGCCGCAGGCTCTCGGCGGGATATTGCCTCCAGCAAAAGCCGGTATTCCGGGATGGCTCTGAGGGAGTATAGAAGCTTATCCATGTTTTTTCCTCCACGCAGCAACGCGGAAAGGGGAAAAATACTCCCCTTTCCGTGGCGATTCGACAATATATTACTTACTTGCGTTGAAGCGGTTGGCAGCCTCGCTGATGCCATGGGAAATAATACACAGGGCAGCATCGGCAGCACGCTCCAAGGCGGGGACAAGGGCCTTTTCCTCCTGTGCGGAGAAAGACGACAGCACCCAGTCAGCCAGGTCATATTCCGGTGTGGGCTTGGCGCCGACACCGATCTTTACCCTGGGGAAGGACTGGCTGCCGAGCTCACAGATCACGGACTTAATGCCGTTGTGACCGCCGGCAGAGCCATCCGGGCGGATGCGCAGACGGCCGGGCTCCAGAGAAATATCGTCAAACAAAACGATGATCTGTTGCGGCGGCACATTAAAGTAGGCGCTGAGCTGTACCACGGACCGACCCGAAAGATTCATAAAGGTCAGCGGTTTCAGCAATAGCAGCTTTCTGCCTTCATAGGTGCATTGGCCGTAGAGGCCCTGGAACTTTCCCTTGTCTACCTTGCAGCCCAGCTTGTCAGCCAGGATGTCCAGAGCTCGGAAGCCACAGTTGTGCCGGGAGCGGACATATTCCTTGCCCGGGTTTCCCAGGCCTACGACCAGCCAGGTTTCCTTTGCTTTTCCAAACACGGCTTAGAACAGGTCCGCAATGGAGGTACCGCCGTGGACGTGTGCGATGGCACGGGCGAAGATGGGAGCCACATCCAACTGCTTGATCTTGTCGCAGGGACAGTTTTCAGGCAGGGGAATGGTGTTATGGACCACCAGCTCCTTGATGGCGCTGTTGGTAATGCGCTCAAAGGCAGGGCCGGACAGAACGCCGTGGGTGGCGCAGGCATATACCTCCTTGGCGCCGCCAACCTCTACAAGCGCATTGGCCGCGTTGCACAGAGAGCCGGCGGTATCGACCATATCGTCGAAGAGAATGCAGGTCTTACCCTTAACGTCACCGATGACATTCATGACCTCGCAAACATTTGCCTTCTGACGGCGCTTGTCAACGATAGCCAGTCCCATGTGGACCTTGGCAGCGAAAGCGCGGGCTCTGGCAACAGAGCCGACATCGGGGGAAACAACGACAAATTCATCGTGATTGTAGGTGTCCTCAGGGAACTTTTCCAGATAGTATTTTACGAAAGTGGGGTTACCCAGCAGATGATCCACAGGGATATCGAAGAAGCCCTGGATCTGGGCGGCGTGGAGGTCCATGGTCAGCACACGGTCAGCTCCGGCGGCGGTGAGCATGTTGGCCACCAGCTTTGCGGAGATGGGATCGCGGCTCTTGGCCTTGCGGTCCTGACGGGCGTAGCCAAAATAGGGGATCACAGCGGTGATACGGCCTGCGGATGCACGGCGGCATGCGTCGATCATGACCAGCAGCTCCATCAGGTGATCGTTCACGGGCTTGCAGGTGGACTGGATCAGGAATACATCAGCGCCACGAACAGTCTCTTCCAGGGAGACAGAGGCTTCGCCGTCGGCAAAAGTCTTTACAGTGCTCTTGCCCATGGGGATGCCCAGCTCCTTACAGACGGTCTGCGCGAATTCGGGGTTGGAGTTGCCGCAGAAAATTTTGATGTTCTCTCCGTACGCAATCATCGATGAATACCTCGCTCTATATATTTATTTCTATATTCTGCCCACAGTCCATGCTATGAGCTATTATAGCCATATTATAGCACTACCGGGCAGGAAAAAGCAACCTCCTTTCCGGTTAAAATGCGCCAAAATTTAGGGGAAACAGTTGGGCGGTTTCCGACAAAGCGACGATTGGGTCGCCGGATGCACGAAAAGGCGCAGGGACGAGGTTTTGTTTGAATTTCCACTTGTGAAGCGTGTTGATTTGTGGTAAAATAAAAGGAATCTATTTGAAGTCACGGAGAGCAGAGTATGAACGATACCATTCGCATCCAGGGTGCCAGAGAGAACAACCTGAAAAATGTTGATCTGACCATTCCCAGAGACAAGCTGGTGGTGTTTACGGGCCTTTCCGGCTCGGGTAAATCCAGCCTTGCTTTTGATACCATTTATGCCGAGGGTCAGCGGCGGTATGTGGAGAGCCTGAGCTCCTACGCACGGCAATTCTTGGGGCAGATGGACAAGCCTGATGTGGACGCCATTGACGGCCTGTCACCGGCCATCTCTATCGACCAGAAGACCACCTCCAAAAATCCCAGATCTACTGTGGGCACGGTGACGGAGATCTACGACTATCTGCGTCTGCTCTGGGCCAGAGTGGGCATTCCCCATTGCCCCAAATGCGGCAAGGAGATCCGCCGCCAGACCATTGACCAGATCGTGGACTGGGTGGAGGATCTGGGACAGGGCACTCGGTTTGTAGTGCTGTCTCCGGTGATCCGGGGGAAAAAGGGTGAGCATGCCAAGGTCTTTGAGGATGCCCGGAAGGGTGGCTTTGCCCGGGTACGGGTGGATGGGATATTGTACGACCTCAATGAGCAGATACCCTGTGAAAAGAATAAAAAGCACAGCATCGAGCTGGTGGTGGACCGCCTGGTTCTGAAAGAGGGCCAGCGCCGCCGCTTGACCGATTCCATCGAAACGGCCTGCTCCCATTCTGGGGGTCAGGTGACCATTGCTTTGCCGGATCAAAATGAGGAGCTGAGCTTCTCACAGAACTATGCCTGTGAGGACTGCGGCATCAGCCTTTCGGAGCTGGAGCCCAGAATGTTCTCCTTCAACAATCCTGCCGGGGCTTGCCCCAGCTGCTCCGGACTGGGCTTCCAGCTGGAGGCTGACGAGGATCTGGTGATCCCGGATAAGGATAAGTCCATCCTGGATGGCGCGATTCAGGCCAGTGGCTGGCAGAGCGCCCGGACGGACTCCATCTTCCGGATGTACTTTGAGGCGCTGGCCCAGAAGTATCACTTTTCTCTGACTGCTCCGGTTCGGACTTTGTCCAGGGAGGCCATGGATGTGATCCTCTATGGCACGAAGGGAGAAAAGCTGCGCATGACCTACAACCGGGGCAACGGCATGGGTGTTTTGGAGCAGCCCTTTGAGGGCATTCTGAATAATATCAGCCGGCGCTTTCGGGAGACCCAGTCTGACGCGGCCAGAAAAGAGCTGGAAGAATGTATGGCCACTGCGGCCTGCCCACACTGCCATGGCGACCGGCTTTCGGAGATCGCCAGGGCTGTGATTGTAGGCGGCATAGGCATCATGGATTTCTGCCGGATGAGTGTGGGGCAGGAGCTGGAATTTATGGAGAATCTGCAGCTGGAGGGGAACATGGCCCTGGTGGCGGAGCAGATCGTCCGGGAGATCAAGTCCCGGCTGCGTTTTTTGGCCGATGTGGGCCTGCAGTATCTGACCCTTTCCCGGGGCGCATCCACACTTTCCGGCGGTGAGAGCCAGCGCATCCGTCTGGCCACTCAGATCGGCTCGTCCCTGATGGGTGTGCTGTATATTTTGGACGAGCCCTCTATCGGCTTGCACCAGCGGGACAACGACAAGCTGCTGGGTACACTCAAGCAGCTGCGGGATCTGGGCAATACCCTGATCGTGGTGGAGCATGATGAGGATACCATGCGGGCTGCGGACTATATCGTGGATGTGGGTCCCGGTGCTGGCATTCACGGCGGTGAGATCGTGGCGGCCGGCAGCCTGGAGGATATTCTGGCCCAGCCCAGATCGGTTACCGGCCAGTATCTTTCCGGTGTAAAGAAGATCCCTGTGCCATCCCGCAGACGGCAGGGCAACGGCAAGCTGCTTTCCATTTGTGGCGCTTCGGAGAACAACCTGAAGGATGTGGATGTGGATATTCCTCTTGGCACTCTGACCTGTGTTACCGGTGTGTCCGGCTCCGGAAAGTCAAGTCTTGTGGGTGAGGTGCTGAATAAGACCCTCCTAGCCAAGCTGAACCATGCCCGAACCCGGCCCGGTGCGTGCAAGGCGGTGCTGGGGCTGGAACAGCTGGATAAGGTCATCGATATTGACCAAAGCCCTATTGGCCGTACGCCCCGGTCCAATCCGGCTACCTATACCGGCCTGTTTAACGATATCCGCGACCTGTTTGCTTCCACCAATGATGCCAAGATCCGGGGCTACGGGCCTGGCCGCTTTTCCTTTAATGTCAAGGGTGGCCGGTGTGAGGCCTGCAGCGGTGACGGCCTGGTGAAGATCGAGATGCACTTCCTGGCGGATGTGTATGTGCCCTGTGAGGTTTGCAGAGGCCAGCGTTACAACCGGGAGACTCTGGAGGTCCAGTACAAGGGTAAAAACATTGCTCAGGTGCTGGATATGACTGCTGAAGAAGCCATGGGCTTCTTTGAAAATCTGCCCAAGATCCACCGCAAGGCCCAGACCCTGGTGGAGGTGGGTCTTGGATATGTAAAGCTGGGCCAATCCAGTACCACCCTGTCCGGCGGTGAGGCCCAGCGGGTGAAGCTGGCTACAGAGCTGGCAAGAGCCTCTACAGGCAGGACGATCTATGTGTTGGATGAGCCGACTACGGGTCTGCATGCGGCAGATGTGCACAAGCTGATCGATGTGCTGCAGCAGCTGGTGGATGCAGGCAACACAGTGCTGGTCATTGAGCACAATCTGGATGTGATCAAAACAGCGGATCACATCATCGATCTTGGGCCGGAGGGCGGCGACGGTGGCGGTTATGTAGTGGCCACAGGTACGCCGGAGCAGGTTGCTCAGGTGGAGGAAAGCTATACAGGTCAGTACCTGAAACGGTATTTACAAGAATAGAAAATGCCCCGGATGTACCGGAAGGGTACACCCGGGGTGGAAGATTCAGATATTATGGTAGGCTTCCGGCGGCAGTGCGTCAGACAGCTCGATCAGGCCGTGGTCCCGTTCACCGGTATAGTCTACGCGAAGTCTGGGAGACCGCAGGTCGAAGCTTGCTGTCTTGCGGATGGCAAAGGTCACGGTGATCCGTGTGCCCTTGCTGGGCAGCTGCTCCATCAGCACGGTGCCGCCATGGGCGGCTGCCGCGGCGCGTACCATTACCATGCCCAGGCCGATGCCGTGGCGGCTGTCCTCGATGGCCGGCTGCCGCAAATAACGGGAGTAGATGCTGCCCTGGATGGATGGGGCGATTCCGCTGCCGCTGTCCTGCACAGTCAGGTATAGCTTGTCGGCTCGCCGTGTCAGCACCGCATCCACGGTGCTGCCGGAGGGAGAAAACTTTACCGCGTTGGAGATCAGGTTGTAAATAGCCCGTTCCACACGCTCGGCATCCATCAGACAGCATACATCCTCACGCAGACCCTTGAAGCGAAGGGCGGTGCCGGAATGCTCCAGCAGCTCGGCGGCTCTTTCGAAGATCTCCTCGGTGACAGCACTGAAATTCTGAAGCTCCATACGGGGCTCCGGCTCAGTGCTGTAGCGGGAGGCATCGGACATATTGCTGACCAGACGCAGCATCTGATGGAGACTGCGGTTGATCCGGGCCGCCTGCTGGCGGGAGCCCTCGTCACCGCTTTCCTCCAGTGTGGGTAGGAGACGGTCCGCAGCAACCATAATGTTGGCCAAAGGTTCCCGAAGCTCCCTGGCAGCCAGAGCCATGGATTGCAGCTGAGAAAGCTCGTTCTGCTGCTCCAGCAGAAAAATGTCTGCACTGTCCATTTTGGTGACAGAGGCGCCGCAGCTGTGGCCACAGATACTGATATTCAGATACAGACAGCCCTCGGTCATCTCGCTGTATTCCTGCGTGCCTGTCAGCAGCAGCTCGGACACCGGTGTACCGGCGGCGAGGGAAAGGCAGGCAGCAGCGTGGTTCAGGTGGTCGACCTTACCGTCTTTTACAGAAAATGCAGGGCGCAGCATAAGGTCCAGCATTGCTGTGATATCTTTCGTTTGTTCCATTGCGCTCCTCCTGTAGGCATAGCATGCGCAGTTTTTTGGAAATTTTTCGTCGACGAAATTCGACATTTTTCTTCATATTGCTATTCTACCGAAAATAACGGAAAATAGCAAGACAAATTCCCAGGATGAGGTGAAATTTATGCATACCGATGAGGGACACCGTCAGCGGCTGAAGAATCGGTTTTTGGCGGAGGGACTGGATAGCTTTGAGGAGGTCCACGCTTTGGAGCTTTTGCTGTTTTACGCAGTTCCCAGAAAGGATACCAAGCCATTGGCGAGAGCGCTGTTGGATCACTTTGGCTCTCTTGCGCCGGTGCTTGAGGCGACGGCGGAGGAATTGGAGATGGTTCCCGGTGTGGGGCGGAATATTGCCACATTTCTGACCTTGACCACCGCCATGGGCAGATATTATCAGACTAAGCGCACGGAGCTCCCTACGATCCTGGATTCTACGGAGGCCTGCGGACAGTATCTATTGGACCATTACTACGGCAGGCGCAATGAGACGGTGTTTTTGCTGTGTCTGGATGCCAAGGGCAAGCTGTTATGCTGCCGTAAGATGGCAGAGGGAGATGTAAATTCCGCCAATGTGCCGGTGCGCCGGGTGGTGGAGATCGCTCTGGCGGTCAATGCCAGCGCTGTGCTCCTTGCCCATAATCATCCCAGCGGTATCGCTGTCCCCTCCAAGGAGGATGTGCTGACAACGGAGTATGTGGCAAGGGCGCTGGCTGCCATGGATATTTTGCTGACAGATCATATTGTTGTGGCAGACGGTGACTATGTATCCATGGTACAGTCGGGACTGTACAGTCCCAAAGATTTTTATTCTATGCGCTAGGAGAGAGGCCGATGAAGCTTATTGTGTGTCTGGATAACAGAAATGGGATGCTCTTTGCAGGCAGGCGGCAAAGTTCTGACCGGAAGCTCCGTCAGCGGATCCTGGAAATAACAGCCGGTTGCCGGCTGTGGATGAACAGCTACTCCGCAAAGCAGTTTGGGGAAGCCGGGGAGAATATTCTGGTCAGCGAGGGATTTATGGCGGATGCGGCTGCGGAGGATTGCTGCTTTGCAGAAAATACGGATATCCGGCCCTTTGTGGATCGGATCGACACGGTGATCCTCTATCGCTGGAACAGGGACTATCCTGCCGATGTGCGGTTCCCTGTGGAGCTGTTTGCCGACAGGTGGCGCCTTGCGGAAAGCTGTGAATTTGCCGGCTACTCTCATGATACCATTACCGAGGAGATATACATGCTATGAAGTTCAATAGGAAGTCTATCAAGAAAAATCCCAAGCTGCTGTTGCTGCTGGTGCTGCTGCTGATCGTCGCCCTTGTGGGAGAATATGTGTACGAAAGGCTGAATCAGCCGGAGCATGTGGTGTCTGTTGCGGATGTTCCGGCATTTTCGGGAGAACCGTATGTTGTTATCAACAATAATGAACCCCTGTTCACCGCGGAGGACCTTACGACAGAGGCCTTTGAGTTTTATTCCCAGCTGGACAGTCTGGAGCGCTGCGGCTATGTGGAGGCCTGTATCGGAAAAGAGCTTATGCCTACGGAGGACCGGGAGAGCATCAGCCAGGTCAAGCCTTCAGGCTGGGTGCAGGCGTATTATGACTGCGTAAACGGGAAAGCTCTTTATAACCGATGTCATCTCATCGGCTTCCAGCTGACCGGTGAGAACGCCAATAAGCGAAACCTGATCACCGGAACGCGTTACATGAATACAGAGGGCATGCTGCCCTTTGAGAATATGGTGGCAGACTATATCAAGGAGACCGGGAACCATGTGCTTTACCGGGTGACGCCGATCTACGAGGGAAATAACCTGGTGGCAAGCGGTGTCCAGATGGAGGCAAGGTCCGTGGAGGATGACGGTGAAGGCATTTGCTTCCATGTGTATGTCTACAATGTCCAGCCCGGTGTGACCATAGATTATGCCACCGGAGAAAGCCGCCTGGCTGATTAAAGGAGCTTTGCCATGGACCGTTTTGAACTGGTATCTCAATTCAAAGCTACAGGCGACCAGCCTCAGGCCATCGAAAAGCTGGCCTTCGGTGTGGAAAACGGCCTGCGCGAGCAGGTACTGCTGGGCGTTACCGGCTCGGGCAAGACCTTTACCATGGCCTCCGTCATCGAAAAGCTGAACCGTCCCACTTTGGTGCTTGCCCACAATAAGACCCTGGCGGCCCAGCTGTGCTCGGAATTCCGGGAGTTTTTTCCCAACAACGCGGTGGAATATTTTATTTCCTACTACGACTATTATCAGCCCGAGGCCTATATCGCCCATACGGACACCTACATCGAGAAGGATTCCTCCGTCAACGAGGAGATCGACCGGCTGCGGCACAGCGCCACCTCGGCCCTGTTTGAGCGGCGGGATGTGATCGTGGTATCCTCTGTCAGCTGTCTGTACGGTCTGGGCGACCCCATTGACTATAAGAGCATGGTGATCTCCCTGCGGGTGGGGCAGGAGCGCCCTCTGGACGATATTTTGCGCAAGCTGGCAGAGATCCGCTATGAGAGAAACGATCTGGATTTTTCCCGTAATAAATTCCGGCTTCGTGGGGATACCTTGGAGGTCTATCCTGCCTACTGGTCCGGCAGGGCCATCCGCATTGAATTCTTCGGCGATGAGATAGACCGGATCTCGGAGATCAATGCCGTATCCGGCATGGTAGAGCGGTATATCGACCATGTGGCTATCTATCCTGCCAGCCACTATGTGGCATCCCGAGAAAAGCTGGAACGGGCGATGCAGCAGATCCGGCGGGAGTGCGACGAGCAGGTGGCCTGGTTCCGGGCCCATGACAAGCTGCTGGAGGCACAGCGGATCGCCCAGCGCACGGCCTATGACCTGGAAATGCTCACGGAGATCGGCTTCTGCAACGGCATTGAGAACTACTCCCGGGTGATCCAGGGCAGAGCCCCCGGCACGCCGCCTACCACATTGCTGGATTACTTCCCGGAGGACTTCCTGCTGTTTGTGGATGAGAGCCATGTGACCCTGCCCCAGTGCCGGGCCATGTACGCCGGTGACCGCAGCCGGAAGGATGCACTGGTCAATTACGGCTTCCGTCTGCCCTCGGCCTACGATAACCGGCCTCTGAATTTTCAAGAGTTTGACAGTAAGCTGAACCAGATCATCTATGTTTCCGCCACGCCGGCGGAGTACGAGTTGACCCGCTCCGGCCAGACAGTGGAGCAGGTGATCCGGCCCACAGGTCTTTTGGACCCCGTTGTGGAGGTTCGGCCCATTGATGGGCAGATCGATGATCTGATTGGGGAGATCAACGCCAGAACTGCCAGAAACGAGCGTGTGCTGGTGACAACCCTGACCAAGAAAATGGCAGAGGACCTGACGGTTTATCTGCAGAAGGCCGGCATCAAGGTGCGCTATATGCACTCGGATATCGGCGCAATGGAGCGCATGGAGATCATCCGGGATCTGCGGATGGCCAAATTCGATGTACTTGTGGGCATCAACCTGCTCCGGGAGGGACTGGACCTGCCGGAGGTCAGTCTTGTGGCCATATTGGATGCGGACAAAGAGGGCTTCCTGCGCAGTCAGACTAGCCTGATCCAGACCATTGGCCGTGCCGCCAGAAATGCCGAGGGTAAGGTTATCATGTATGCCGACGCGGTGACGGTGTCTATGCGCCTTGCCATGGACGAGACTGCCCGGCGGCGCCAGGTCCAGGATGCCTACAATCAGGCTCATGGCATCGTGCCCAAGACGGTTATAAAGTCTGTCCGGGATCTGATCGAGATATCCTCGCCCACAGCCGAGCGCAAGGGCCGCAGCGGAGTCAAGATGACCAAGGCTGAAAAGGAAAAGGAGATCGCCCGCCTGGAAAAGCAGATGAAGGAAGCTGCCCGGATGATGGAGTACGAGTACGCTGCCATCCTCAGAGACCAGATCATCGAGCTTCGGGGCAACGGACTGTAAAAGAAAACGAGCCGCCCTCCAGATTGGGAGGGCGGCTCGGTCTGTCAAAAGGTTCTTGGCAGACCGACAGGGGTCATAAAAACCGACAGAAAAGATTTAGATACGGTCTTATAGTACAGCATACTTTCTCTCCGGCGAGAAAGTATGCAAAGAGCCGCCGAGGGCCTTCCGTATGGTCCTCGGACTCCACAGACGGCCTAAGGGGGAAGCAAATCAGATTTTGGTAGTCGAACATTTTTCCGCTACCCCTTAGGAATCCTTTTGTGAAATTGTTAGTTGTCGCAATTGACGACTGGCAGTGTTTAGCACTCGAAACCGCCCTCCCCAAATGGGGAGAGCGGTGATGCTTTATTCCGTTCTCAAGGCGACGACAGGGTCTTTATTGGCTGCGCTGTGGGCCGGGATCAGGCCGGCAACAGCAGTGAGCAGTACAGAGATCAGCACTAGAACCACGGCGGCTACCGGGTTCAGGAAGGCTTCGGCAGCGATGCCTGCCACGTTCTTGATGAGGATGTTGATGGGGATGATCAGAAGCTCTGTCAGGGCGATGCCGAACAATCCGGCGGCAAGGCCCACCAGCATGGTCTCGGCGTTGAACACGTGGCTGATATCCTTCTTGGATGCGCCCACGGCCCGGAGAATACCGATCTCCTTGGTGCGCTCCAGCACGGAGATGTTTGTGATGATGCCGATCATACTCGAGGATACCACCAGAGAGATGGCCACAATGGCAATGAGGATATAGCTGATGGCATTGATGATGGTGGTGATGGAGGACATCATCAGGCCCACATAGTCGGTGTAGGTGATCTGGTCCTCCTTGGTCTTGCCGGCATTGTACTGGGCAATGATCTCGGCAATGGCATCCTTGGCCTCAAAGTCGATGGGGTAGAGGTTGATCTGGGCAGGCTCATCCAGATCGGATACGCCCAACTCAGTCAGGTTACTGTCATAGGTGGCGTTGGAGCTGCCGCCTGCAAGGACCTTGGAAATTGTGGCCGCGATCTGCGCCTCCGTCATACCGGCTTGCTGCATCTGGGTGATTCCTGCAGTAAGCTCGGCTTGCTTGGCTGGGGGCATACTGGGGAGCATGGCCTTGATCTCGTCCATGGTGTAAACCTTGGGCTCTGCATCGGGATCCGGGAAGGGCAGACCGGTGAAAACATTTATGTCAGGGGCTGCCTTCTGGGCCTTGACTACCTCGGAGTCGTTTACAAGTCCGATCACATGGTCCATCAAGGCACCGGTATAGCCAATGACGCCGGTGGAGGTACCGGAAATGGCATCTTCGCTGGGACGGACGATACCAACAATGGTCAGATACTCTGCGCTCTGCAGCTTGGCGGTCAGGTAGACCTCGTCCTCAGAGCGGTCCACCCAAACGCCGCCAACCTTTTCGTAGTAGTCGGTAGAGGGGAGCAGCTTGAAGGTCATGCCCAGGAAATCCTCGTAGCTGTATTCCCGGATCGTGGTATCGATCTTCGGCTCTTCGCCGTTGATCTTCTGCTGCAGTGCTTCCTGGAGGACGGAAATGTCCAGCACGCCCAGGGCATAGAGGGTGTAGTCGGTGATGCGGTTCTGGTCGTCCACGATCAGGACAACCTCGTTCCAGGCGGTGGGAAGCTTGCCGGAGAGCACCTGATACTGGGCCTCGAGCAGATCCGCGTTTCCGGTAAGCCGTGACCACACATCGGCGGATAACATGCCGCCCTGCTCCATGCCCATAGAGGCAAATACAGAGCTGGGATTTACCTGATATACACCGTTAGAGGTGTCAGCTTTGTAGATGTTCAGGGGGGTAGAGTAGATATAGCGGATCTCGCTGGTCAGGGCTTCCAGTCCGCTGTTTCCGGCTTCGATAAATTTTTTAAAGTCTGCCAGGTCGTTGGTGGTGGCGCTGGAGAACATGATATCCATCATGCCGGACATCACATTGGCTGAGTAGATATGATCTTCCTTCCGGTCAACCACCTGTTCAGCCCGGTCCATGGCGTTCATCATACTGGACATATCCACGGTGCTGGACTGGAGTGTCAGGGGGTAGTTGGACAGAGTGTCCCTTTCTACCTCCGTGATGTAGTCGTTGATACCGGTGGAGATGCTCAAAATCAGGGCAATGCCCACGATGCCGATGGAGCCTGCGAAGGCGGTCATGATGGTGCGGCCCTTTTTGGTCAGCAGGTTACTCATAGACAGGGTAAAGGCTGTCAGGGCTGACATGGAGGCACGCTTGTTCTTCTTGGAGGAGGGCTCAAGGGAAACCGCCGCCCTTCCGTCGTAGGGATCGGAATCGGAGACGATGTTGCAGTCCAGCAGGCGAACCGTACGGGTGGCATACTGCTCAGCCAGCTCCGGATTGTGGGTGACCATGATGACCAGCCGGTCCTTGGAGATCTCCTTCAGGATATCCATGACCTGCACAGAGGTATCAGAATCCAGAGCACCTGTGGGCTCGTCAGCCAGCAGGATCTCCGGGTCGTTGACCAGAGCACGGGCGATGGCTACGCGCTGCATCTGGCCGCCGGAGAGCTGGTTGGGCTTCTTGTGCAGTTGGTCGCCAAGGCCTACCTTTTTCAGAGCATCGGCGGCACGGCGGCGGCGCTCGCTCCGCTTGACACCGGAAAGGGTCAGCGCCAGTTCCACATTTGCCAGCACACTTTGGTGGGGGATCAGGTTGTAGCTCTGGAACACAAAGCCAACGGAGTGATTCCGGTAGGTGTCCCAGTCCCGGCTCTTGAATTCCTTGGTAGAGCGTCCACGGATGACCAGATCGCCGGAGGAATACCGGTCTAGACCACCGATAATGTTCAGCAGCGTGGTCTTGCCGCAGCCGGACTGGCCAAGGATCGCAACGAATTCCGCAGGGCGGAAGGCGATGCTGACGCCCCGCAGTGCATGTACGGTGTTGCTGCCGGCATCATAGTCCTTTACGATGTTTTTCAATTTCAGCATGATGTTGCCCCTTTGATATCAGTTTGGATAAAAGCTAGCATGTAATTGTAAACCACATATGAATATGGGATGAATTTTGGATTTTTATTCCTCAGCTGGAATAAATCTGGGGCCGCAATAATCCTCCCGCTCCACCTGCTCAAGCCACATGGAGGCAGGCCTAACCCACAGGCCGCCTTCGTCGTACAGCGCTTTGTATACCACCATGGGCTCCAGTGTCTCCGAGTGCTTTGCGATGCCAAGGACTTCATATTCCTTACCCTTAAAATGGCGGTATTTTCCCGGTTTGATCTCCATTGCTTCCTCCTGATTTAAGTGAATGTGCGCCGGATATCCGGCGCACATAGAAATTTTGCTTTATCAGCGGTTTCTGTCCAGCGCGATACTGGTGTCAAACAGGCCTTCAAACAGCTTGGCGTTCTTTTGCAGGTTGTTGCCGGTGACCATCAAACGGCCCTGGCGGACATTGGTCCTGTTGGTCTGGGCCCAGGGCTCACTGCCCTCACAGAAGCCCAGGAAGTAACGGAAACCTGCATTTTGCAGTACATGATACTTATCTCCGGTATAGGCGTCTGCCGGGCTGCTGATGTCGCTCTCCTTGGCATAAACCAGAATGTCCAGCTCGCCCAGCAGGGGAGTGACCTCGTTTTTCCACTTGTCCAGATCCTCCTGGATCTTGGCAGCGCTGACATTGCCGTAGGCTATGTTATTGTAGGTGTAGCAGGCCATGCGGTAGCCCTTTGCTTTCAGGGCATCCACCACCGCGGGAAGCTCTTTGAGCTGCTGGTCGTAGTACTCCTGGCTGATCTTTTTGGCAGTCTCGGGGTCGGTGCGGTAACCGAACAGTCCGTCATAGCCGGATACTGCAAGGACTGCCCGGGCACCCTTATAGGAGAAGTCGGGGTTGGCAGCAATAAAATCCTCCAGGATGGGCACCAGATCATAAGCACCCGTGAGGGTTTTGCCGGTGCTGTCCACATATTCACAGGTGAGCGCACCGGTGCTGTCTACGATCAGTCGGCTGGCAAAGCCTCCGCCACCCTTGTCTGCCAGACCGTCACCGTCGCTGTCGGTCATATAGGTGTAGTAGTTCACCTGGGTCTGGGTAAGCATCATGGGCTTTTTGCCCTCGGGCAGGTAAAGGGTCTTGGCCTTGTACACAGTGGAGCCACCCTCTGCTGTGGTGGCCTCGAACAGGTCATAGATGTCTACCAGCACATAACCGTTGTCGTACAGCTGCTGTATGATAGAAGAGAATTCCGTGGTGGTAATGAAGTTCCATTTGTAGGAGCTGGCGTAGCCTTTGTCGGAAAAGGCCCGCACAGGGTCTGCGATCAGCAGGTGGAAGGAAAGATTCACCACTTTGCTGGGATCGTCCCAGGCTATCAGGGATTCCTTGGTCTTTACATAGCTTTCCCGGGCTGCCAGGAGGCTGTCAAATTCATAGAGGTTTCCGGAGAAGGAATCCAGCAAGGCGATGGCGCCGTCATAATCGTATGCCTTTGCCAGAGCAGAAGCTTCCGTAATGAGCCGACTGGCTTCAGCCTCCAGCTCCAGCTGCTTCTGGGCTTCAGACTGGGACGCGGCGATCCTGTCCTGCTCCTGCTGGGCACGGCGGTCGTTGCTGCGGCCGATAGAGCCCACGGCAAAGACAATGAACAGAATGATCACCACGCCGATGACAAGTAGCGGTAAATAGGAATCTATAAAGATCCGCAGGGGGCTGCGCCGTCTGCGACGGGGATTGGGTCGGCGGGGAGCGCCGTTGCCTGTATTCTCCATAAAGGTTCCTGCCTTTCTATGTAAATTGTTTCATTTTTCTTTATTGTACAGCCTTATCCGGGAAAATGCAAGGGAAAACACAGGCGAATCCTGTCGATGTGCAGAAAATAGCCTGTTTTTGGTTGCATTTGGCCTGGAATTGGGATATAATGAGCAAAATCCTGTATTGTGGAGGCTTTGCCGTGGAAAAGATCACTAGCTTTACCATTGACCATATCAAGCTGCAGCCGGGGCTGTATGTTTCCAGAAAGGACCGGGTGGGTACGGAGACGGTGACTACCTTCGATCTTCGCATGACCAGTCCCAATGAAGAGCCGGTGATGAATACCGCTGAGGTCCATGCCATCGAGCATCTTGCGGCTACCTATCTGCGCAACGACCCTCAGTGGAAGGACCGGGTGCTGTATTTTGGGCCTATGGGCTGCCGGACCGGCTTCTATCTGCTGCTGGTGGGTGATCTGGAAAGCAGAACGGTGCTGGAGCTGGTGACGGATTGCTTCCGGTTCGTCCGGGATTTTCGGGGAGATATTCCGGGGGCCAGTGCCAAGGACTGTGGCAATTATTTGGATATGAGTTTGCCCATGGCGACTTACTGGGCCGATCGGTATGTGCGTGTGTTGGAGACTGCCGATGAATCCCGGTTGGTCTATCCGGAATGAGGAGGAAAGGTATGAAGCTGGGAATTATCGGCGCAATGGAGCAGGAGGTGGAGACTCTGGTCTCCCTGCTGGAGAATAAGCGCACCGTGGAATATGCTGGCAGCCTGTTCTGTGAGGGCGTTCTGGACGGCGTGGATGCGGTGGTGGTGCGCTGCGGCATCGGCAAGGTCAATGCCGCTTTGTGCGTGCAGATTCTGTGTGACCGGTTTGGCGTGACCCATTTGGTCAATACGGGCATTGCCGGGTCACTCTGTTCAGAGCTGGACATCGGCGATCTGGTCATCAGCCGGGATGCCATGTACCACGATGCACAGGCCTGCGTCTTTGGATATCCCGCCGGTCAGGTGCCGGGGATGCCGCTTACCTATGAAGCGGATACGCAAATGGTCCGTCTGGCGGTAGAGGCTGGGGAATCGGTCAACCCCGGACACTGTACTGTGGGCCGTGTTGCCAGTGGCGACCAGTTTGTCAGCGAAAAGGCCCTGAAGGAGCAGATCATTGCCATCACACAGGCTCTGTGCACGGAAATGGAGGGTGCGGCCATTGCCCATGCGGCCTACCGAAACGGGATCCCCTTTGTGATCATCCGTGCCATCTCTGACAAGGCCGACGACAGCGCCGAGATGGATTATCCCTCCTTTGAAGCCGTGGCAGCAAGGCGCTGCGCTGCGGTGACACGGGCCTTTGCCACGCTGCTGAAAAAGAAAAATGCCCAATGAAAAGAAGCGAGCCGACACAAGGCTCGCTTCTTTTCATATGGATCGTGGTTCTGTTCAACAGTATAGCCGGCTGCCCGGAGACGGGGATCTATGCCTTTGTTGGCAGTAAGCTGATAACCGGATAGAATAAGAGAGGCCATCTATTCGGAAGGCTCGGTATCCGGCGCCCTTTCTCCGGTGATGGCCTCGTAGGAGGAAGGACTGGCAAGTTCAAAGGATTGATCTACCTGCAGCGTCAGGGCGTGATTGATGCCATTAATGGTGTGCTGTCCCTCGTATTTGATACCCAGGGAAGTGGGAAGGCCGGTGTGTTTATCCAATCCAAGGTAAAAATCCATGGTGTTGGTTTGATAGGCAGAGGCCATGCTGTTCAGGAAAGCGGCATCTTCAAATATAGCGTAGTTCAGATCGCTGCAGATCGCATCGCCCATGGTAGGCGAACAGGTAAATTCCAACAGGATCGTTTCCCCCAGATCTGTACAGACTGCGTTGGAGATGTAGCGCATATCCGGAAGATGCTTCAGAAGCAGACCCATATAATAGTCCTGCATGACCCTTGCGGTAATCGTGGGGTCCCTTAACGGCTCTGCGCCATTGACGGATATGGTATAGACGTTGTCGCGGAATAGCTCTTGGCTTTCATAGGTGCTGTTGGTGCCGCCGATGGCGTGGTTCTGCTGTTGGATGGATTGGTCTACCTTGACCATCTGTTTTGCACCGGAGCCGTATGTATGGATGGTGGTCTGATGGTCCATTAGAAAGGCGGCAGCTTGACAGACGGTATGCTCTGTAATGGTGGAGGTGATGCTGTTGGGTTCCAGCAGAAAGCCAATGGTCTGCTCCAGAAGCCTGGGTGCGTCCAGAAAGGTCAGAGCAGTATAGGCAGAGGTATCTGCCGGTGCAGTGATGGTGATGTCCTCCGGCGTGGATAGGATCTGCTTTACGCTTGTGATGTATGTAATGCCAGCCAGAGTATACTCTGCATGGTAGCTGCTTTCGGTAAGGTGGCCATTCTCTATGACCGCAGTACCGGAAGCACTCAGAAGCTGGGAATCTTCGCAGTTTAGCCAGGACTCCGGACCGACCGGTTCGGAGAAGGTTAGGGTGATGGTGTTGTCGTGTTCTGTGGCGGATGCGGTTTTGTACAGGGCAGTATCCAGCAATACGACCGGGGTGTACCGGGCTGTAAAGTCCTGGGCACTCATATCCGCGCTGAACAATGTGCCATAAACAGAGGCATAGACCTTGCCGCCGGCATAGATCTCAGAGATCTCAGTATTGTAGCTGCCGTAGTAGATGCTCTCATGCACTTGGGCCAGGAAGCTTTCCGTGCCGATACCCTGATAGGTGGCAGAGTAGGTCGTTGTGGATGTAAAGGTTTCTGTGGCGGCATTGACAGTCTGCTGGCAGGTGACCTGCAGCTGCAGATCCTGCAGTGCCTGGGTATTTGCTGCCGCGGCTGTGTAAACAGCAGTGGTATTTATGGAAAGAGGCTGATCGTCGGTGGATCCTGCCGGTGACTGCGCACAGCCGAACAGGCATACGAGCACGAGAATACAGGAAAGTATTACCGGCAGCTTGGATGTGCGGTACATAGAAAACTCCTTTCATCGGCTGATTTTTTATAATAATACCAAAAATTGTGGTACAAGTCAAGAAAACAGCGCAACCGCTCTGTTTCCGCCCGTTGTGATCCGTAAAACAAACGCCTGGGCGGGATTGCTTTTTTTGTGTGAATTTGTTATAATCACGAAAAATAAGGAGGCGATCATTATGGGAAAGAAAAAATGGGGAGACCGGTCGGATGCTGTGTGGCTCAGAGACCTGCCGGCTATGAATCAGATCATGACCACGCTCATGCCGAACCGGGCAGATAACGAGGCATATGTCAGTGTGGATATCGATATGGCCCCGTTGGAGGCCTATCTGGAAAAGAAGAACGAGGGGCTGGACAAGAGTCACCGCTACACCTTCTTTCATTTAATCAGCGCTGCCATTGGCAAGGCGTTTATTCTGCGTCCCAAGATGAACCGTTTTGTCTGCAATCATAAGATCTACCAGCGCAACAAGGTGACGGTGGCCTTTACGGTCAAGAAGCAGTTTGATGACCATTCAGAAGAGGGTCTGGCGTTCTTCGAGTATAAACCGGAGGACACCATCGATACATACCATGATAAGATCATGGAGGCCATCCATGTGGCCCGCCATGAGACCGATACCTCTACCGGTGCCATGGATATCATCACAAAGCTGCCCCATTGGCTGGTTGTGGCCATCGTAAAATTCGTCCTGTGGCTGGATAAGCGGGGTTGGGCGCCCCAGGGCCTAATCGGAACGGACCCCAACCATGCTTCCGTATTCCTGTCCAACCTAGGCTCCATTGGTCTGGAATGCGGCTATCATCACCTGGTCAACTGGGGAACCAATTCCTGTTTTGTAGTGCTGGGCAAGAAGTGTTGGAAAAAGGAGTATGATGCCTCCGGCGAGGGTCGCTGCCGGGAGGTGGTGCCCCTGGGCATTACACTGGATGAGCGGATCGCCGACGGCTATTACTACTCCGGTACTGTTGCTCTGGTCAAGGAGCTGCTGAGCCATCCGGAGCTTTTGGAAATGCCGGCCAGCGAGCCTGTTGCATATGCGATCCAAAAATAAATGTTGGGAAGCGGCGGTTAGACTGCCGCTTCTTTTTTATACGAAATCATTGACTTATGGTGGGCTCGATGCTATACTAATTATTAGAGATCCGCATACAGCTGGCGCTGTGGCGGATGTTTTTCTGGGATGCTAAGGATTTTTTGGAGGAGCCATTTCTATGTTTGATGCGTTTTTTTTCTGGTACAACAGTCTGACCGATTCACTGGTCGGCTCTTTGGGCCTGTTTGCTGTGGGCCTTGTGCTTTTGATCAAGGGCGGTGACTGGTTTGTTGACAGCGCTACCGGTGTCGCTAAGCGATTCCGTGTGCCTGAGATCATCATTGGTGCTACCGTTGTCTCCATCGGCACCACGCTGCCTGAGGTTATGGTCTCTGCGACTGCGGCCATGAATCAGAATGGCGCGATCGCCTACGGTAACGCCATTGGTTCGATTATTTGCAACACCTCTCTGATCGCGGCGCTGACCATCGCGATCCGTCCGGCACCTGTGAACCGGAAGGCAATCACCATGCCGGTGCTGTTCTTCTTTATTTCCGCAGCCATCTATCTGGTAGCCGCTTACGGCTTCGGTTCATTCGACCGCTGGCTGGGTATCGTGATGCTGGCTGTGTTCGCGGTGTATATGATCCTGACAATCCGCCAGGGCTTCAAGAATCCTGTTGCTGCGGAAGACCACGAAGCAGAGGGTGGGCCCCAGGATTCTCTGCTCAAGGATGTGATCGTGCTGGTGATCAGCGCGGCACTGATCGCTGTGGGTGCGGACATGCTGGAGGGTTCTTCTGTTTCCCTGGCTACCATGGCCGGCATCCCCACCGAGGTCGTGGGCGTTACCATCGTGGCTCTGTGCACCAGCCTGCCGGAGTTGGTTACTGCCATCACCGCCCTGGCCAAGGGCCACGGCGCACTGTCCCTGGGTAACATCATCGGTGCAAATATCTTTAACCTGGTGCTTGTATCCGGTGTGGCGGTTACCTTGTCTCCCTTCCAGGTGCCTGAGGGCAGCACAGTCTTTGGCTATAACACTTCCTTGGTCATGGAGCTGCCCCTAATGGTGGGCGTCATGGCACTGATGACCCTGCCGGCCCTGTTCAAGAAAAAGCTGTTCCGCTGGCAGGGCGCTGCGCTGCTGGCCATCTATGTTACCTTTGTTGTGCTGCAGGTGCTGATCGCACTGCATGTGCTGTAAAATCGGTAATTGAAAAAGGGGCTTCTTCGGAAGCCTCTTTCTTCTTGACAAAGCATTTTCACGGCAGTATAATG
>JAGBSG010000035.1 GCA_017632035.1 Oscillospiraceae bacterium
CCTCCGCATTACCCAGAATGTGGAGAGTACGGACGACATTACATACTGGGATAAGGCGCTCGACGGCCTTTTCAAGAACGATCTTGTCTCCAAAGAGCGCAGCGCTCTGCAGAAGGCCGGCAACCTGATGCATTTAAATTTCTGAGAAAGGTGGGGCAGATATGCCGATCGGAGCAAACCTAATGGCCGGGGTCACCAATTCCGCCTCTGCAGGTCCTGCAGATCAGCAGAATCTGACCTACGACAAACTGAAGAGTAAATATTACGAATTCGCCTATCCCCGGGCGAAGATCGAACTGGACGGCAAGGAGTTTGCCGGCGAAAACGGGGATATGATTGTCAACGATATCCATATCGAGCTGGTATCCGGCTTTGAGGCTTCCATTGCCTCCTTCCGTATCTATAACGTCTATGATGCCGAAAGCGGAGAATTTCGCTACGACGAGATCAGCGAACAGATCGTGCTGGGCAAATCCGTTGTCATTTCTCTGGGCTACCTGAACAAACTGGAGAAGGTGTTTGTGGGCTTTATCGCAGGCGTGGACTTCTGCTATGAAGGAGAGGGGCACCTGCCCTATATCGAAGTGAGCGCCATGGACATCAAGGGCATCATGATGGGTGGCAGTTACGCCAGCCAGTGCACCACAGATCACTACAGCGGGGCGGTAAAGGAGATTTTCAACCGCACTGCTTACCAAAATCTGAAATCCGGCGGCGGATATACCGATTGCCGGGTAGATGAAACGGCGGATAAGAAGACCGGCGGAGATAAAAACAAGGTCTCGGATTACACTGTGGAAATGGTCAGTGAAAGCGACTATGACTTCGTAGTAAAGGCCGCCAAAAAGTTTAATTTTGAGTTCTTCGTAGACCGAGGCAGGATCTATTTCCGCAAAGCCAAGAGCAATACCACCACCCTGATGACCATTGGCAGCGGCAAGGGACTGCGCAAGTTCAACGTGGGCTATAGCCTGACGGGACTGGTTGCCACAGTGGAGGCGCGGGCCATGGATGCCGGTCAGGGTAAGATTATCACCGCCAAGGAGAAGTATCCCGAGGCAGGGAAGAGCATCTCCACAGGCAATCAGGCCAAGAAGCTGCTGGGCGACGGCACAAAGGTCTATATCGACCCCACCATCAAAAGCCAGTCCCAGGCGGAGGCTCGTGCCGCCGCGCTAAAGGAACAGATGAGCTACCGCCTCGGCAATCTGGAAGGCACCTGTGTGGGGCTTCCGGACCTGGTCCCCGGACGGTTTATCAAGCTCAGCGGACTGGGCGGCCCCACGGAGAACCGCTTCTACCTGACCGAGGTGGTCCATGATTTCGACGACCAGCGAGGCTTTGAAACCAGAATCACCGGATGCGCAAACCAAGTGGGCGGCATGGACCTGTAGGAGGACAGATATGGGTTTGTATGATGTGCTTCAGGACATTTCCGAGCAGCAGGTCACCAAAACGGAGACCGGCGACACCAGAATTTACGGTGTTATGATCGGAATCGTGGCGAAGAATTACAGCGAAGACATGAAGGGACGCCTTTGCGTCACCATTCCCACCCGGGACAAGGGCAAGGGAAAAAGTGAGCTTCAGTGGGCCCGGCTGGCCATGCCTTCCGGCGGACAGAAGTGGGGCACCTACTTTATGCCGGAGATCGGCGATCAGGTGCTGCTGGCCTTTGAGGGGGGCAACATCGAGCGCCCCTATGTGATCGGCTGCGTTTCCATGGATAACCACAGCTTTTTGTCCGGCAGCGCCGATGAGAATAACCAGACCAAACGCATCGTGACCAGACACGGCAGCAATATCACCTTTTGGGACGATAAGGATGACAAGGATGGAGCAAAGGACAAGATCACCATCCAGTCTGCGGACAAGCGCCATACCGTCCTGCTGGATAACGAGAACGAGAAGATCCTGATCCAGGATAAGAAAAAGAAAAATTACATTGAGCTGAACACCAAAGAGGGGACAGGAAGCCTTGAGATCAAGGTGGATTCCTCCGTCACCATCAAGGTGGGTGACAAAATCACCCTGAGCCTGAACGGAGAGTCCGGCGTGGTCAAGCTGGAGGCCCAGCAGGTCAAGGTGGAAGCCAATCAGCAATTTGCGGTCGACGCAAGCGGAAGTGTTTCGCTGGAAGGCGGAAACGTGAAGGTCGAAGGCAGAACCAATACGAAGATCACCAGCGGAGGCGTGATGAAGGTCTCCGGTTCGCCGGTAAATATCGGCATGTAAGAATACCGCACAGAGAGGGGTAAGGACATGAGTGACAATCGGTTTCTGGGCAGCGGAATGAAGTTCCCGCCGCAGATCGATCCGGCGACAGGGCGCTTTGCGCTCTCTTCCGGTGCGCAGAGCGTCAAGGAATCGGTCTATCTCATTCTAATGACCCACCGCGGCGAGCGCTGGATGCAGCCCGGTATTGGCGGGGAGCTGATGGGTTACGCATTTATGGACACCTCGTCCACCATGCTGTCCATCATGTCCTCCGAACTGCGCAGACTCATTCTCGAGCAGGAGCCGCGCATTTCCAGTGTGGACGTCCGGATCGACCCCGGCGTGGCAGAGGGCTGCCTGATGGTGGACATTCGCTACACCCTCGCCGAAAGCAATCCCGCAGATAATCTGGTATTCCCGTTCTACCTGACTGTCGACGGAGAGGAGGAGCTGCATGGATCACAGTACTGAGCTGATACTGGACTCTCGTACAAAAGAGGATCTCTACGGTGACATTGCCGCTCTGGCAGCTTCCTACACCCCGGAATGGCAGTTTGACACCGATGATCCCGATGTGGGTTCCACGTTAGCTATGATATTTGCCCATCAGATGAGTGGAAATATCCGACGTCTGAACCAGACGGTGGAAAAATATCATACGGAGTTTGCAAATCTCCTGGGTATTTC
>JAGBSG010000036.1 GCA_017632035.1 Oscillospiraceae bacterium
GAAGACCTATCCCAATGTCAATATCGTCTTCCAGGGTCTTACGGACTATGAGAATGATATTCTCACCCTGATCAACGGCGGCGATTATGGCGACATCTGCATGATCCCCAGCAGCATGGCATCCACCGAACTGGGCAACTACTTTACTTCCTTCGGCACCCCCGCACAGCTGAGCGACAAGTACATTGAAGCATACCTCACCGGCGGCGCTTACTTTGACGGTCAGGTTTATGGTCTGGCAGCATTCGGTGCAGTTAACGGTGTTGTTTACAACAAGAAGGTATTTGAGGCAGCCGGATACACTGAGGCTAACCTGCCTAAGACTCCTGAAGAGTTTATGACCTGCCTGAGAGCGATCAAGGAAAAGACCGACGCGATTCCTCTGTACACCAACACCCAGGCACAGTGGACTCTGAACGACTGGGAGTCCGTTGCAATGGTTGCCGGTACCGGTGACGCTGAGTATAGAAACAACGGCGTTGTTGCTGATGTCAACGCATTTGCTCCCGGCAGCGCCCTGTATGAGTTTGATAAGATTCTGTACGATATCGTCAAGGAAGGCCTGTGCGAGAGCGATCCCTTCACCAGCGACTGGGAAGCCTGCAAGGGCATGATCAACCGCGGTGAGATCGGCTGCATGGTTCTGGGCAACTGGGCAATTCCTCAGATGCAGCAGGCAGATGTGAACGCCGATGATATCGGCTATATGCCTTTCCCCTATTCTATCAACGGCGAACAGTATGCTCCTGGCAACTGTGACAAGTGCTACGGTGTCAATGTTAACTCCAAGTATCAGGCAGAGGCTATCGCATTCGTAGACTTCATGCTCAACGAGTCCGGCATGGCCCAGAAGTCTGGCGGCATCTCCATCGTCATCGGTGACGAAATGCCTGCAGGTCTGGAGCTGTTTGCCAATGTGACTACCATCATTCCTTCCCCTGAGACCAATTCCGGTCATCTGGCCGATGTAGAGGCTGAGGCTGGCATGAAGCTGTGTGACGGCGCCCGTATCTCCGAGGTTGTTACCGCTGCACAGTCCGGTGCGGACTACGATGCGCTTGTCTCTGAGTGGCAGACCTACTGGGCAGATGCAGTTGAAGCGCTGAACTGATCAATTGTCTGATTAGTTGTAAAGCCGAATACAAGCAATTACATTAGCCCAATATATATTCTCTGCTCCTCTATCCACCAAATGAACCTCAGCGCATAACCTGAAGCTGATTATGGAACCAATATCCGGTCGTTCGTCTGCAACGGCGAACGGCCGGAACTGGTTTCCGGCCGTCTTAAATCGTTTCCGGCGTGGAGCTTGCCGGATAGGAGGTTCGGCAGAATAAAGTAAGGAGATAGGTGAATCTATGGCAGCAACGAAATCTATAAAAAAAACAGAGCAACAGAAGCAAGGGGCCGGAAAAAAGGGTGGCTCATTGATGAGCTTTAGAAAACAACAGTTATTTACGATAATTGTATTTCTGGCAATACCCACAGCACTTTTGCTGCTGTTCACATATGTCCCGCTGGTCCAGATGGTCAGATGGAGCTTTACGGATTGGCGCGGATATACAGAAATGAATTTTGTTGGATTGAAGAACTATATCAGAATTTTCACCCGCAAGGAATTCTGGGACGTATTTAAGGTAAGTATCTATTATTTTATCGGCTCGCTGGTTCAGATCGCAGTTGCTCTGTATTTTGCGACGATATTCTTCTATAAACTTGCGGGAAAGAACTTCTTTAAGGGTGTTCTCTTCTTCCCGTCGTTACTTAACGGCGTGGCGATCGCATTTATATTCCAGTATTTTTTCAAGCAGGGCGGTACACTTGACACGGTGGTGAGCTGGTTTGGTGTTCCCCAGGAGTCTATTCCGCTCTGGATCGGCAATACGGCGATCATCAATATTTCCCTGACATTTATTTCAGTCTGGCGCTATATGGGCCAGAATATGGTGCTGTTTGCAGGCGCGACACAGTCGGTAGGAATGGATTATTTCGAGGCTGCCGCCCTTGACGGCGCGAATAAGTGGCAGCAGTTCAGATATCTGATCTTACCAAGCATCCGTGACGTAGTACTGCTGAATGTAATACTGTCCGTAAAGGGCGCGATCAGTGTGTACGAAACACCGTACATTATGACGATGGGCTCTGGCGGATCTGAAACGTTTGTTATCAAGGCACTCAACACCGCGTTTACGCAGAACCAGATTGGATTGGCCTGTGCAATGGGTGTGGTGCTGCTGATAATTACGATGATAGTTACATTCGTCCAGCAAGCAGTCTTCGCTGAAAAGGAGGACTAAAATCATGGTAGGCGATAAGAAACTGACACCACGGTCACTCTCGATAAAGACGATAAAATATCTTTCGGTCCTGCTGGCGGCGTTAATCACGCTGCTTCCACTTGTGGTTGTATTTTTTGGATCATTCAAGACCAACAAGGAACTGCTTACGACCAATCCGCTGACCCCGCCGAAGGATTTTCTGAATTTCTCCAACTATATTAAGGCGTTTGTTGACGGTAATATGGTTACGGGATTCAGCAACACGGCGATCATTCTGGCGATCTCGCTGGTGCTGACCGTACTGACAGGCTCAATGACAGCGTATGTTCTTAGTCGGTTCAAGTTCCGGGGCAGCAAGATGGTAAGGAGTCTGTTCCTTATAGCTTCGCTGATTCCCAGTATAACCATGCAGATCAGCACCTTCCAGATTATCAAAGGGATGGGCCTATACAATACGCGGGCAGGTGTCATATTGCTGTTTGCCGGAACGGACATCATATCGATCTATATATTCCTTCAGTTTATGAACAGCATCCCGAGGGATCTGGATGAAGCTGCGATAATTGACGGAGCGTCGTTCCCGAGGATATTTTTCAATATAATAATGCCGCTGCTGAAGCCTGCGGTAGCTACTGTAGCGGTTATCAAGGGCGTTGGCTTCTACAACGACTTTATAACCCCGAATCTATACATGAAGAAAACAGATCTCGCAGTGATTTCAACGGCGCTGTACAAGTTCAAGGGGCCGTACTCGACAGAATGGGAGGTCATACTTGCGGGCTGTGCGATTACGATGATCCCGACGCTGATCATATTCCTACTGCTCCAGAAGTGGATATATGCAGGTCTAACTGCAGGTTCAGTGAAGGGTTGATTCTGTGATCCGTTACAGTATGGTGTTTGCGTATCATGTATGCTTTGCAGCGAAAATTCGACCTCTTAACTGCCTGGATCACGCACTGAATGTTGCATAAACATATGCATGAATGTGTGACCACGGGTGAGATGAATGGTTGAATTATTGTTCCCTCCCTTTTTGGGCTCCCCTGGCAGAATCTACCGACAACTACTTCAGCACTGCTGTGGAGAAGTCGATGAGATACATCGTTTGCCGGGATTTTCTGCTGGGGGTTGCCCACCATATTTCAGAGCACAGACATTTTTTGAAGGAGGCAGTATAAGCTTTGCGCTCCTGCCTCGTAATGACACCGTTAACTACATGGAGGCTCTTTCCAGGCGGAAAGAACAGACCGCGGATGGAGACTCAGACAAAAGGAGGTGCCTATGAGGAGAATTGCATCGGTAGCAATGGTGCTGCTTGATAATATTATTTCCTTTTGGAAATGTTTACAGGACAAAGACTACGGC
>JAGBSG010000037.1 GCA_017632035.1 Oscillospiraceae bacterium
GCTGGTAACCAACTGCGGAGGGCATTCTTCCAAGCAGTGCCGATACCTCGGAGCCTGCCTGCGTAAAGCGGTAGATATTATCAATAAACAGAAGCACGTCCTGACCCTCCTGGTCACGGAAATACTCTGCCATGGTAAGGCCGGAAAGACCCACACGCATTCTTGCTCCGGGGGGCTCGTTCATCTGGCCGTAGACCATGGCCGTCTTATTGATAACACCGGACTCGGTCATTTCACGGTACAGGTCATTGCCCTCACGGGTACGCTCACCAACACCGGTAAAGACGGAGATACCGCCCTGTGCCTTGGCCACATTGTTGATCAGCTCCATGATCAGAACAGTCTTACCAACGCCGGCACCGCCAAACAGACCGATCTTACCGCCCTTGGAATAGGGGCAGATCAGGTCAACGACCTTAATACCGGTCTCCAGGATCTCGGTAGCAGATTCCTGCTCTTCATAGGAAGGGGCGCTGCGGTGGATGGGCCAGCTTTCCCCGGCCTCAACCGGGCCTGCCTCATCAATGGGCTGACCCAACAGGTTGAACACGCGGCCCAGGCAGGCTTCGCCCACAGGCACACTGATGGGCGCGCCAGTATCTGTGGCCTTTACGCCCCGCTGCAATCCGTCAGTGGAGCTCATAGCAATACAGCGCACCACATTGTCGCCGATGTGCTGTGCCACCTCTGCCACGATGATCTGATCTCCATTGGGGACTTCAATGGCATTGAGCAGCTCCGGGAGCTGGTCATCTGCAAAACGGATATCCAGAACCGGACCCATAACCTGGATCACAGTTCCCACATGATTGGCCATTGGATTCAACTCCTTATCTTTCAAATTATGCGCCGGCAACGATCTCCGTGATCTCCTGGGTGATCGCTGCCTGACGAGCCCGGTTGAACTTCAGGCTCAGATCCTGGATCATCTCATCGGCATTCTGTGTAGCAGAATCCATCGCCGTCCGGCGAGCGGCCTGCTCCGCAGCACGGCTCTCACACAGAGCGCCGTACAAAACGCCTCCCAGATATTCCGGAATGATCGCATCAAAAACTTCCACACAGTCCGGCTCGTAGAGAATGTCAGAGCTGACCTTCCCCTCCCTGCCGGTGGTCTGCCGCAGCAGGGGCAGCAGCCGCAAGGTAGCCGGTGTTTGGGACAGGACGGAAACGAAATTGGTGTAAGCCACCCGGATCTCGTCGATCTGCCCGTCAAGATACGCCCTGCTCACCTGCTTGGCGATGGTGAAGCAGTCACCTACAGAAAGATCTTCCGCTTCCCTATACTGCTCAGACAATAGCGGCAGCTTTCTGGCCTTATAGAAATCCAGTGCTTTTTTGCCGATGGGCAGCACGGTGACTTCCTTGCCCTCCATCTCCGCATAGGCAAGCTTCAGCACATTGCTGTTGTAGCCGCCTGCAAGGCCCCGGTCGCCTGCGATCACCACATAAGCCGTCTTCTTTACCGGGCGCTGGATCAGGTAGGGAGAGGATACTTCCCGATTGGAGTCTACTATGTCGTTGATCGTAGAGTAAAGGATCTCAAAATAGGGGCGGGAATTGAGCACCTGGGCCTGAGCCTTGCGCAGCTTGGAGGAAGCCACCATTTCCATGGCCTTGGTGATCTGCTTGGTGCTTTCCATGCTCCGGATTCGGTTTTTTATCTCCTTGGTGGAAATGCCAGCCATGACAGGCCTCCCTTCTTACTCTGCGATCTGGAACTCAGCCAGCAGCTCACCCAGTGCTGCCTTCAGATTCTCTTCTGTATCAGCTTCCAGCTTGCCGGTGCTGCGGATCGCCTCCAGCACATGGCCGTAGCGGTTGTCCATGAATTCCTGAAGCCGTGCTTCAAATTCAGGGATCTTGTCTACCGCAATGTCCTTCAGATAGCCATTGACCACTGCGTAGATGATACACACCTGATGGGCCACCTCTACAGGGGCGTTGTTCTTTTGCTTCAGCACCGCCACGATCCGTTCACCCTGGGCCAGACGGGCCTTGGTATCGGCATCCAGATCAGAGCCGAACTGGGCAAAGCTCTGGAGCTCCCGGTACTGGGAATACAGCAGCTTCAGGCTGCCTGCCACCTTCTTCATGGCCTTGATCTGGGCACTGCCGCCAACACGGGACACAGAGATACCCGGGTTTACTGCAGGCATGATGCCGGCGTTGAACAGCTCGGTCTCCAGGAAGATCTGGCCGTCGGTGATGGAGATAACATTGGTGGGAATATAGGCAGAAACATCGCCTGCCTGGGTCTCGATAATGGGCAAGGCAGTTAAGCTGCCGCCGCCCTTGGCCTGGCTCATGTGCGCCGCCCGCTCCAGCAGTCTGGAGTGAATGTAGAACACATCGCCGGGGTAAGCCTCCCGTCCGGGAGGACGGCGGATCAGCAGGGAAATGGCACGGTAGGCCACCGCATGCTTGCTCTAATCGTCATAGATCACCAGAACATCCTTGCCCTGATGCATGAAGTATTCACCCATGGTGCAACCTGCATAGGGCGCGATATACTGCATGGGTGCCAGCTCGGAGGCTGTGGCAGACACAACGATGGTGTAGTCCATAGCACCGCTGACGGTCAGGCTGTTGACGATCTGGGCTACGGTGGAGCGCTTCTGGCCGATGGCCACATAAATGCAGATCACATCCTTTCCCTTCTGGTTCAGGATGGTATCTGTGGCAATGGTGGTCTTACCGGTCTGGCGGTCGCCGATGATCAGCTCCCGCTGGCCTCTGCCAATGGGGATCATGGAGTCGATGGCCTTGATGCCGGTCTGCAGAGGCTGGTTGACAGGCTCTCGCTCGATGATGCCGGGCGCAGGGGCTTCAATGGGCCGGTACGCGGCTGCCTCAATGGCGCCTTTGCCGTCGATGGGCTCACCCAGAGCATTGACAACACGGCCGATCATGGCCTCGCCTACGGGCACAGACACCACCCGGCCGGTACGCTTGACCGTATCGCCCTCACGAATACCGCTGTCAGTACCCAAAATGACTGCACTGACCGTATCCTCCTCCAGATTCTGGGCCATGGCATAAGAGCCGTTGGGGAACTCCAGCAGCTCGCCGGCCATACACTTGTCCAGGCCGGACACCTTGGCAATGCCGTCGCCTACCAGGATCACGATACCGGTCTGGCTCTGCTCCAGCTTGGCCTCGTAGTTCTTGATCTGGTCGCGAATAATTTTTGTAATTTCTTCAGGTCTTAATTCCATATTCTACCCACTTTCCGATTAAAGCACGGTATTTTTCAGCAGGCTGCGGACAGACTCCAGCCGGTTGGCCACAGTATCATCCACACGCTTGCCATCATAGTCCAGGCGCACACCGCCCAGACACGCAGGATCCACCCGGCACACAAGCTCGATGGTCTTGTCCGTGATCTGCTCCAGCTTCTGCGTCAGCCTGGCGGCCTGGGCCTGTGTCAGAGGCACCGCCGTCACAGCCACGACCTGCAGGATTCCGTTATCCTGATTGTAAATCTCCCGATACGCCTTGCAGCAGTCGGGATAATAGCGCATATAGCCCCGCTCGGTGAGAATTTTCATAAAATTCAGCACATAGGGGTGCACCTTTCCCCGGAAGCTGCTGTCAAGGATACCGCAGCGCTCTTCCTTGGAAAGATTGGGCGCGGACAATAGCCGCAAAAAGTCCGGCTCTGCGCGAAAGCCTTCCTCCAGAGCCTTCAGCTCGGTCAAAACCGCTTCGCTGCAGAGCTCGTCCTTTGCCAGAGCGTACAGCGACTGGGCGTATACAGTTCCGATCTGGGTCATGCCTGGCCACCCAATTCGTCGATGAAATGGTCCACCAGACTTGCCTGGTCGGTCTCATTCAAGGCACGGCCAACCACCTTGCCGGCAATGGCCAGGGCCATTTCGGATATCTCATCCTTAGCATCGTTGATGGCCTTTTTCTTCTCCTGGGCGATGTCGGCAGCAGCCTTATCCCGGATGGCATCCGCCTCCCGGTTGGCCTGACGGATGATCTCCTCTTCACGGTTCTGGCCTCTGACCATGGCTTCTCTGACCATACGCTCGCTGGTTTGCGCCGCCGCAGAAAGCTTCTGCTGATACTCAGATTCCAGGGCAGCGGCCGTTTCCTTGGCCTTACCTGCGGCATCGTACATATCGTCAATTTCCTTCTGGCGGTCCTGAATAAGCTTCATGACCGGACCAAGCAGGAATTTCTTTGCCACAAAATAGATGGTCAGCGTATTCAGAAGCGTGATCAGCGCAGTCCAGAAATTCACGCCCACAAATGCTTCAAACTGTCCCACTTATGCAGACTCCTTTCCTTTGGATTTTGCAAAAGAGCCTTACAGCAGGAACATAATCAGCAGAGCGATGATCAAAGAGTAGATACCGGTAGTCTCAGCGATAGCACAGCCCATGATCATGGTGGAACGCAGAGTACCCACAGACTCAGGCTGGCGGGCCATGCCGTCCAGTGCGTGGGCGACAGCATTACCTTCACCGATACCGGGGCCAACAGCACCGATACCCATACACAGACCTGCACCAAGAGCCTTACCGGCGATCGCAATTGCAGCAGCTAAATCCATTTTTTAAATCCTCCTAGATGTTGATTATATAATTTTTTAATGGTTAACAAATTCATTACGCCTGTTGGGCTTCCTCCGGCCCGGGCAGCGAGCCGGCGATATAGACCATGGTCAGCAAGCTGAACACATAAGCCTGAACAAAACCGGAAAACAGATCGAAGTAGCACGAAAGCACGGCGGGGATGCCGTAGGCCAGGATCGGCACACCGGCCAGGACCCCCATAGCCTGCAGCAGACCGAACAGGCCCAGAACTGCCGAAATAATACCGAACACCAGTGCGATCTTCTTCCCGTTCTTTTTCCACAGAAAGATCAGCCCAGTACCCACTGCCAACAGCACCGCAGATACCAGCCAGCCGCTGGCGGTGATCAGATTCAGCACCGCCACAGAAACCAGACTCAGGGCTGTATAGATGATGGTCGTGATAACGCCACCGCCTGCCACATTGCCGAAATGACGGAAGGCCATAGAAACAGGCTGTGCGATCTCAGACACAATATTCATAGGGGTCATGACCACGATGGGCTGGGTAAAGCCCTTGAGCCAGCCCACAAAGCCGTTGTTCTTGATGTTGTTGTACCAGATGATCACACTGACCATCACCGCCCACACCAGCACCGTACTCAAGTCTGCCGTGGTGGAACGCAGAAAACCGGTTAATCCAATAAAGCTGCCGCAAATGCTGCTTAGGAAGATCGTCCCGATAAAGGGCATCCAATGGGCATTGTGCGCCCCCATAGTCTCCACCACCATATTGTGGAGCATCATAACGCCTTTCTCTACCAGCACCTGCTTGCCGTCAGGCCGCTTTTTCAGATTCTTTCCCAAATAAACGCAGGCCCAGCACAGCAGTGCTGTCACGATCAAAGAAGAGATGGTCGTCTGCGTGACAGGAATGCCGCCAAATATGGGGATCGTAAAATAGATAAACGCACCCGTTACTTCCATATCCATAAGCAGTCACACTCCTTTCTTCCTGAAGAACTCTGCGATCGTCAAAGTGGGTCGCACAAAAACCAGGGGCAGTACCAGCGCAATGGGGTTGAAATGCCCGCTCTTGGCGCAGGCGAACAGCACCGCAAACATCACCAGGATGCGGATAAAATAAGAACCGCTGATCAAAGCCTTGCCGCCCTTGACATCCTGATTTCCCGCCTTGTCCGCCGCCAGGCTGACGCCGATGGCCATAAACAGGAAATTCAAAACAGCTACCAGCGCCCCGGCAATGCCGCCAAGGACCACCGTATAGTCAAAATACCCCAACAGGGCAAATATACCAACCATCACAGCCACACAGATCAGCTGACCTGTTGCTACGATGCCGGTTTCGGTAAATACCGTTTTTCTGGATTCCATGATTCCCTCCGGATCAGGTGTGGTCGTTAAACGAAACAGGGGGCTCTTCCTTTTTCTCCTTTGCCATCCGGGACATTGCCTTCAGGCAGCTGACAAGCCCTTCTGCGGCACAGATCACGCCCAGGATCACACCGGCCCAGATGACCCATCCGCCCCAGCCGTGGCTATTCCTCAGCCATACCGCTCCAAGGATAAACACGATCGGCGGTACTGCTACAGACAGTCCCAGCTGTGTCAGCCAGACGAGCAAATTAACAGTTTTCATACGCGATCCTGCGTTCACCTTTCCCACAGTAGTGATTTTGATTATTATACCCCAAAAGCCATCTGAATTCAAGCCAAATATTCTTAAGTGAAAGAAAATGCTTTTCATTTTGACGAAGTTGTAGTAAACTGATAATCAGAACATGTAAGAGGTTTGACAATGGAGCAGGAATTGGAAATTTTACAGGGCACCATCGGTGCTGTGGTATATCAGAATTATGAAAACGGTTATGCCGTGCTGCGCCTGAAATGCGAGGACGCTCAGACCGTTACCGTAGTAGGCACTATTCCTTTGCCCTCCGTGGGTGAGCGGCTTATGGTCACTGGAAAATGGAGCGCCCACCAAAGCTATGGGCGGCAGTTTGAAGCAGAATTTCTGGAACGGCTTATGCCCCAGACCACCATGGAGATCCTGGGCTATCTATCCTCACGGGTAATCAAAGGCATCGGCCCCAGAATGGCCCAACGAATCGTGGATCGGTTCGGCGCGCAGACCCTGCAGATCATGGAGCAGGAGCCTGTTCGTCTTTCTGAGGTACCCGGCATCTCCGAAACCAAAGCCCGCGCCATCGGCGAAGAGTTTCGCCTGCAGGTGGGTATGCGCCAGTTAATGGAATTTTTTGCTCTGCACCACTTACCCGCTGAGTTGGCGGTGCGTGCCTACAAGCTTTACGGCGAAAGCACCGTAGAACTGCTGTACGACGACCCGTATCTACTGATGGATGACGGCCTGGAAGCTCCCTTTGGGGCTGTGGACCGGTTCGCCATTGAGCTGGGCATCTCCGGCAACGACCCCCGCCGTATTGAAGCGGGTATCCTGTTTGAGCTCAATTACAACCTGTCTGCAGGTCACAGCTTCCTTCCCGAAGAAAAGCTGACCGCCGCCACTGCCCAGCTTCTGTTTGTAGAACCCCAGGCAGTCACCGAGGGCATCAACAGGCTCATTGAAGGTGAGCGGCTGATTCGGGATACCCTTGCGGGCATTACCGTGAATTATCTGCCGTCCCTTTATGAAGCAGAGGTCTACACCTGTCAGCGGCTTTTGGAATTTTCCAAAAAGCAGTTTCCTCTTGAGCCTGACCGGGAACGGATGTTAAAGATCGCTGCCGCTGAAAGCGGGATCGCCTACGCACCCCAGCAGCGTCAAGCTCTGGAAGAGGCCCTCACCTCCGGCCTGCTGCTGATCACCGGCGGCCCCGGCACCGGCAAGACTACCATATTAAAAGGTATCCTCTCCCTGTTTTCCCAGATGGGGCTGCGCTGTTTGCTGGCCGCCCCCACAGGCCGGGCAGCCAAACGGCTGACAGAGGTCACAGGTCAGGAGGCCTCCACCATCCATCGGCTTTTGGAGGCCGGCATCGATCCCCATACCGGCAGGATGTATTTTGCCCGGGACGAGGAAAACCCTCTGAAAACCGACGCAGTCATCGTAGACGAAATGTCCATGGTAGATATCTCTTTACTGCACAATTTGCTTCGAGCCATCCCCAAGGGCAAACGGCTGATCCTTGTGGGCGACCCCGACCAGCTCCCCCCTGTAGGTCCGGGATTTCCCTTTGCGGACTGCCTGCGAAGTGATATACTTCCCTCGGTCCGCCTGACAGAGATCTTCCGGCAGGCCCAGGAAAGTCTGATCGTTATGAACGCCCACCGGGTCAACCGGGGCGAGCAGCCGGAGCTTCGTAACCGCACCAGCGACTTTTTCTTTCTCCCCTGTCGCAGCGAGGAAGAAGTTGCACAGACCGTTGCCGGCCTTTGCACCACACGGCTGCCACAAAATATGGGCATCCCCTCCGACCAGATCCAGGTGCTGACACCTACCCGAAAGGGCAGCGTAGGCACTTGGGGTCTGAACGCCCTGCTGCAAAGTCAGCTCAATCCCCCATCTTCCGAGAAAAAAGAGCGAAAATCCGGAGAATTTTCTTTCCGGGAGGGCGATCGGGTGATGCAAATTCGGAATAACTATGATATAATGTGGAAAAAGCGTGACGGCAGTGCCATAGGCACCGGCATCTTCAACGGAGACATCGGTACTATCACTGCCATTGATACCGGCACAGAGACCGTCACAGTAATCTTTGATGACCGGGAGGCGGATTACGACTTCACACAGCTGGGGGAATTGGAGCCTGCCTACGCCATGACCGTCCATAAAAGTCAGGGCAGCGAGTACCGGGCTGTGGTCATGGCTGCCTGGAACGGCTCTCCGTATCTGCTCAGCCGCAGCATCCTTTACACCGCCATTACCCGTGCCAGGGAACTGCTGATCATCGTAGGCCGTGAAGAGACCGTCACTGCCATGACCGAAAACGCCAAGGTAGGCCGTCGCTACTCCGGGCTGAAGCTGCGCCTGCAGGGGACCACCTGATGAAACTGATCTACAGATTACATAACCTGCTCTTCCCACCCAAGTGTGTGCTTTGCAGAAAACTTCTGACCGATGCTGAGACGGACCTTTGCCACAGCTGCCGCGCCGATACGCCTGAACATCCCCACAGCCGGATCAAGCTTCCCTATATTGCACAATGGACTGCTTTGTGGTATTATGAAGGCACAGTGCGAAGCAGCCTTCTGCGATTCAAGTTCCGCAATGCCAGAAGCTATGGCCAGATCTACGGCAGGCTTCTTGCCATGAAGCTGCTGCAGGAGCAGTCAGAATACGATCTTCTCACATGGGTGCCCATCAGCCGCCGACGCAAATGGAGCCGGGGCTACGATCAGGTATCGCTCATCGCGCAGGCCGTAGGCCAGGAACTGTGTAGACCGCCCATTGCCATGCTGAAAAAGGACCGCAACAACCCACCCCAGTCCGGCTTCCCCAATGCCGCCCGGCGGCGCGCCAATGTACTGGGTGTATACAAAGCCATTGATCCCCAGCAGTGTGCCGGTAAACGGATCCTGCTGCTCGATGACATTATTACCACCGGAGCGACCGCCGGGGAATGCGCCAGAGTCCTGCTTACCGCAGGGGCGAAAGAGGTGCACTGTGCCGCTGTCGCCGCCGCTCCCCATCAACGAAAAGAACAGTAGGTGAAGTATATGCAATTATTCTCCAATGACCTGGGCGTGGACCTGGGCACCGCCAACGTCCTGATCTACGCAGAGGGCAAGGGTATCGTTGTCCGTGAACCCGCCGTTGTGGCCGTAGACAAAAACACCGGCAGAATCCTGCAGGTAGGTGCTGCTGCCCGGAATATGCTGGGCCGTACCCCCGGCAACGTAGTCGCCATGCGTCCTTTGAAGGAGGGCGTCATCTCCGACCACGAAATGACTGTACGGATGCTCCAGGCTCTGTTTCGCGCCGCCACTAAGGCCTCCCTTTTTACCCCCAAGCCCAGAGTCGTCATTTGCGTGCCCAGCGGTGTTACTGAAGTGGAAGAGCGTACAGTGATCAACGCTGCCATCGAAGCCGGTGCCCGGCGTGTCTACCTGATCGAAGAGCCCCTGGCTGCCGCCTTGGGTGCGGGCCTGGATATTAAAGGTCCCAACGGCCACATGGTCGTGGATATCGGCGGCGGCACTACAGATATTGCTGTTCTGTCCATGAACGGCGTTGCCGTCTCTTCTTCCCTGAAAGTGGCAGGCGATGCCTTTGACGAGGCCATCGCCCGGTATGTCCGCCGGAAGCACGGAGTTGTCATCGGGCAGACAACCGCAGAGGATATCAAGATCCAGATCGGCTGCGTTTACCCACGAAACGAAGATGCCAGCATGATCGTCAAAGGGCGGGATGCCAAGACCGGTATGCCCCGGGAACTGACAATCCTATCCTCGGAGATCTTTGAGATCCTGCGCCGCCCCGCCCGACAGATTGCTGACGAGGTACTGTCCGTATTGGAAGAAACCTCTCCGGAGTTGGTCGGTGATATTGCGGAAAACGGCATTACTCTCACCGGCGGCGGCAGTCAGATCTGGGGTATGGACCTGCTGCTGACTGAGCGCACAACGATCCGCTGTACCGTGGCTGACGACCCGGACTCCTGTGTTGCCTACGGCTGCGGCAAAACCCTGACCTGGATGAACCACATGCAGGAAGGTCCTATCAACATCGCAAGACGGCGTATCATGCGCGAGTGAACAACAAAATTACCGCCGGAGGGAAAATCCCTCCGGCGGTTTGCTTACGTGGTCTTATAGCAGCCGCACTGTCCTTCCTGCTCACCGCCCTGGTCACAGCCTCTGGGCGCAAACTGTGCTTCCGGAAACGGTATCCGGCTGAACAGCTCACAGGGATCCTCTGAGCAGCCTGCCGTGTCGCAGCACTCTTTGGTCGGAATGCTATAGTCCAGCACCGGCACCACCAGCTGGGCCTCCCGCTCCAGACGGATGATGGAGAACTGCCCCAAGGTCACAAACAAACGGCGGCGATCCCCGGAGATCACAAGCTCATCGTCGAACAGCGAGCAAATGTACTTGGGCAGCTGCAGCGCCGTATTTTCCTGACATGCACAGTCGCAGATCTCCTTTACCTTGGAGCTGAGCACCATAGGATCCAACACCTCCACCACAGCCGTGGGGCGGTTTGCGCTGTAGTTGGACAGGCCGTCAGACTCATTGATGCGGGTGTCGCTTGTAAAGATATGGGCACGGCTGTCCTCACCGCACAGCACCGCCCGCTTGGAGAACACCGCCAGGCCATACAAAGTAGCCGGTCTGCAACCGCCCACTACGGTATCAGCAAGGACACGGTAATAGAATGTAACATCGATGCAGTAGCGGTTCCGGTCAAAAGCCACCGGCTCCACATCAATATAGGTGTAAAGCAGATCCGCACAGCGGACCTTTGCTCCGGCAGCTGCATCCAGCAGTGCCTGAGAGCCCTTGGTCAGATAGACACGCAGATCTTCAATGCAGTCCTTGTCGCGGCAGCTATCCGTAATTTTTCGGGTGTGGATAGAGAGTGCCTCCCGCAGGTCCTCCGGTCTGCAGCACACAATCTCCTGACAGTTGTCTGACATGATAATACCTCCCGATGAAGATTCGTGGCAATAAGCATTTTCGCTTATAGGACAGTTTATGCGCAATTGCCCGGTCTGTGCGTCTTCTATTATATAAACAGAGCATGGGGCAATATGCCCCATGCCCCATGCTCTCTAAACTTCTTCCCAGAACAGCCGATATGCTGTAGGCAGTGCCACCTGTTCGTTGATCTGCCCGGCTGTCATCCAGGAAAAATCTCCGCCTGGCTCCGTCACCTCTAAGTAGATCCCCTCCATATTCCACTGCACATGGGTGAAGATATGCTTCCGCCGAACACTGCGGTATACCTCTTTCGGTGCTAGGCCCATAGCCTCCACCGCCGCCAGAATCTGCTGGACCTCCAGTCCGCCCGGTATATCCGGAAACTGCCACATTCCCGCCAACAACCCTTTTCCCTGCCGCTTTTGCAGCGCATAGGAGCCTTGACAGCTAAGGATCAGCACCGTTTTTTCCTCAATACGCCGCTGCTTCTTGGGAAGCTTGACAGGCAGTGCCTCTGCAGTCCCCCGCTGATAACCGCGGCAAAAGCTCCGACAAGGGCAGCTATCGCAGTCCGGCTTCCTGTTAGGAACGCACACGGTTGCCCCCAGTTCCATCAGTGCCTGGGTAAATTCACCTGCCGCCTTTGGATACACATGTGCCAGCCGCTGCCGAACCCCGGTCTTATACGCCGGCAGATCGATAGGTGCTGCATCATCGGTCAGCCGTGCGATCACTCGGAGCACATTGCCGTCTACCGCCGGCGTGGGCTTATCAAAGCAGATCGAGCAGATCGCTCCGGCCGTATAATCCCCAATGCCGGGTAGTGCCCGGATCTTTTCATACTCCTCAGGAAACACACCGCCGTGTGCCTCCTGGATGACCCCAGCGGCCTTTTTCATGTTCCGCACCCGGCTGTAGTAGCCCAGTCCTTCCCACAGCTTATACAGCACATCATCGTCGCAGCCTGCCAGCGCATTGATCGTTGGAAGCGCAGCCAAAAAGCGTGCATAGTAGCCTTTTACCGCCTCCACTCGGGTCTGTTGGAGCATGATCTCCGACACCCATACATGGTAAGGCTCTTTATCCTGCCGCCAGGGCAGCTGCCGCTTATGCTCCGCATACCAGGGCAAAAGAGCCTCCGGCAGCAAATTATAAATATTCTCCACAGGCTCACCCCCAGCATTTTCTGTATTTTACATCACATAGCGGGATGCTGTCAACATTTGGCGGCCTGTCAGTTTTCGACAGCTTTGACAAAGCCGTCTTCATCTGTTAAAATAAATCCAACCCACCAAGGAGGTATCCCCATGAAAATACTGATCCGTTGCACAGTGGCCCTGTTGCTGTGTCTTTGCCTGCTGCCGAGCCTGTGTCCGGAAGCAGCAGCTGAGGAAGCAGAGGCCCAGGTGTTGGATGTCACCGCATCCGGCACAGGCTACACTAGCTTCAGCTTTCTCTTTGATAAAAACATAAAAACATATAAAAAATCCTCCGGTAACGCCTCCATCAAGCTGGAAAGCACCACTGGCATGGCTTCGCTGTACCTGCTGTTCGATTTGGAATACGGCGAATACACAGTCACCGACAACGATACCGGAAAAAGCTTTACTGCCGGTAAGTATGGCTTCCTGCATGAGTACATCGATTTAAAGGCCGCCTTTGGCACATCCCCCACCTCCGTGACCATCGATTTTGCCAACGGTGCTGTGGGCCTCAGCGAGATCTACGCCTTCTCCGAGGGTCAAACACCGGACTTTGTGCAGAAGTGGGAAGCCCCTCTGGATGGCGGCGCGGATATTCTGCTGTTGTCTGCCCATGGTGATGACGAGCAGCTGTTCTTTGCCGGACTTCTGCCTTACTACGCCGGGCAGCTGAACTGCCGGGTGCAAGTGGCCTATATGACTGACCACCGAAACCTAAACAATGTCCGCACACACGAAATGCTCAACGGTCTGTGGGCCGTAGGTGTGGAAGCATACCCTGTGTTCGGCAACTTTGATGACTTCCTTATCGAATCCCTGGAAGGCACATATAAGCAATACAGCACCCTTGGCACAACCAAGGACGAACTGCTGGAATTTGTGGTAGAACAGCTCCGGCGCTTCCGTCCCCAGGTGGTCGTGGGCCATGATATCAACGGTGAGTATAAGCATGGTATGCACATGGTCTATACCGACCTGCTGATCCAGGCGCTGGATATCAGCAACAATGCCGAGAGCTATCCGGATTCTGCCGAAAAATACGGCACATGGGATGTTCCCAAAACCTACATCCACCTGTATGAGACCAATCCTATCGAGTTGGATTACGATACGCCCCTTGACCATTTTAGCGGCCTGACCGCTTTTCAAGCAACCCAAAAGCTGGGTTATCCCTGCCATGAATCTCAGCAATACACCTGGTTCACCCGATGGATCAACGGCCGTAATAACGAAATCACAAAGGCTACGCAGATCACAACTTATAGTCCCTGTAAATTCGGCCTGTATCGCAGCACCGTCGGCGAGGATGTAAGCAAGAATGACTTCCTGGAAAACATCACTACCTATGCCGAGCAGGAACGCCTGGAACAGGAACGTCTGGAGCAGGAGCGTCTGGAACAGGAACGTTTAGAACAAGAGCGACTGGAGCAGGAACGGCTGGAACAAGAACGACTTGAACAAGAGCGCTTGGAGCAGGAGCGTCTGGAAGCCCTGCGTCAGGAGCTGGCACGGCAAGAGGCTGCGCGCCAGGAGCGCCTGCGCCGGGAAACTCAAAAAAAGCTAATCATCGCCCTTGTACTTCTGGTGTTCCTGATCACCCTGGCCCTGGTCCTGATCTATCGAATCCGCACAAATAATCGCAGAAAACATTCTGTCAGGAGATAGGAAAAATTTTTCCGAAAAATCCAAAAAAGTGCTTGCATTTTCTGATACCGTATGCTATTATACTTTGGCACGTCAGAAGACGCTTGCATGCGCCGATAGCTCAGTTGGATAGAGTGACTGACTACGAATCAGTAGGTCGGGGGTTCGAGTCCCTTTCGGCGTACCAACGATGGTTGTCACATCCTCGTTTTTGCGGATAACCGTGGCAAGAAACCAAGCTCCTCCCAATTGAAAGGAGGAGCTTTTTATTTTTTTAAACAGCTACCTGCAGCAATAAAAAACGCCCCCTCCCGGGATGGTTAGTCCTGAGAGGGGGCGTTGTCTATCATTTATTCATATAATTCTTCAGCCGGGTCCACAGAGCAGTAAACTTATCCCAACCAAACATAGCGGCATAGGCCACAGCGATACCAAGGACCACAGCGCCTACGGCGTAATACCACATCACCGTGATTTGCATGATCTCCGCACAAATAAACAAGGCGACCACTGTAAGGGCAATGGAGGTGATAAACACCACCAGATCCGTGGGTACCTTCGGCAGCAGCCGCTTGACCACATCCACGATCATGGTCACCGCTGTGACCAACCCCAGCAGAATTGCCAGAATAATGGAGCCGTAGTTGAAGATCGCATTAATAAGTACATTGTAATCCATAAGAATTTCCTCCTTAATTTGTAGGCTTATGGAAGCCTTCCAGGTCGCTGATGTGGTATTACGCCGTAGGCGCTGTGGTCCTTGGCATCGCTGTGGCATATGCTGCTATGTTCGGTTGGGATAAATTTACTGCTCTGTGGACCCGGCTGAAGGAATATACGAAGAAATGACAGACAACGCCCCCTCTTAGGACTAACCATCCCGGGAGGGGGCGTTTTTTTGCGCAGAAAAAGAGGATGCAGGTTACCCTACATCCTCGATCTCGATCACAAATCCAAAGCAGTCCTTGATAAAGAACACAGGGTTCGGATTTGCACTATTTGGTACACCGGAAGGGACTCGAACCCCCAACCCTCGGAACCGGAATCCGATGCTCTATCCATTGAGCCACCGGTGCATCTGCTTCACAGCCCAGTTATTATAGCAGGCTTTCCGCTTTTTGTAAAGAGGCGTTTTTCGAAAAAACGTGATATTTCTTCCGTCAGGCTTCGGGAAAACAGTTGTTTTTCTGCCAACCCTGTGTTATAATCCGTAAAAGAAGCGCATAATTTGTTCAAGGAGGATCGTATATGGCAGCTTTTCAGAATTTCCGCAGTGCACTCAACGGCTTTAACCGGGAAGATGTTGTGCACTACATTGAATTTGTGAACAACAAGCATTCCGCTCAGGTCAACCAACTGAACACTGAAATCCAATCCCTGCGCGCTGAATTGGACACTCTGCACGACCAGACAGCCACCCCCGACCTTGCCTCCCAGCTTGAAGAGGTTCAGGCCATTAACGCAGCACTGGAAAAGGAACTGGCTCAGCTCCGGGAACAACTGGAACAAGCGCAGAACCGCCCCAAGACCGACAACGAACTGGAAGCTTACCGCCGTGCCGAGCGTGCCGAACGCATCGCCAACGAGCGTGTGACCCAGCTCTACGATCAGGCCAACGGCGTTCTGGCTGATGCCACTGTCCGTACAGACGAAGCTGCCGCCCGAATCTCAAAGGTTGCAGACAGCATCGCCGCACAGCTTTCCGAGCTGCAGGCCGCCCTTGCTTCCGGCAAGAACACCTTGAAGGACACTGCTGCGGCTATGTACGCCATCCATCCAATTGCCACTCAGGAATGAACTCTCCTGCGCGCATACAGCCGTATGCGCGCAGTTTTTATGGAGGTACTTATGCAGATCCTTTCCCCTGCTTACTATCATAGCTTCCGATGCCTGGCAGCTGCCTGCCCTGACAGCTGCTGTAAGGAATGGGCGGTGCAGATCGACGACGACTCGGCGCAGCGCTACCGCTCCTTGCCCGGCGAATTGGGTGATGCCTTGCGCCAGGCTTTAACCATTGAGGATGGCGACACCATTCTGGCATTGGCTCCCGACCGTCGCTGTCCTATGTGGCAGGACAACCGCCTTTGCCGCATCCAGGCTGAGCTTGGCGAGGACTGGCTTTGCCACACCTGCCGCCAATTCCCCCGGCTGCGCCATGACTACGGAGACTTTGTAGAGCTGGGTCTGGAGCTTTCCTGCCCGGAAGCCGCCAGGCTGATCCTGTCCGATTCTATGCAGGAGATCGTAACCGAGCAACTTCCCGGTGGTGATACTCTCGAGTATGATGCCACGGCTATGGCCGTCCTGCGGCGCAGCCGAGAAACTGCATTGCATTTTCTGCACAGCACAGATTACCCCGTAGGTCAAGCCCTTGCCATTCTCCTACTCTATGGACATGCCGTCCAAAATGAGCTGGATGGCGGTGAGGAGGCTATCTTCGACCCCGCCGCACTGCTGGCCGAGGCCCGTTCTCTAGCTACCGGCGGCTCTATGGATCAGCTTTTGGAATTTTTCAGCACCCTTGAGATCCTGACCCCAGCCTGGCGCAGCCGATTGGCACACCCATCACCCTCCCCCTGGTGTGAAGAACTACGGACCATGGCCCGGTACTTTATTCAGCGCTATTGGCTGCAAGCTGTTTCCGACTACGACCTGATCAGCCGGGTAAAGCTGACTGTCACCTCCTGCCTGGTGGTCAAGGCCCTGGGTGGAGACATACTCGAAACTGCACAGCTCTACTCCAAAGAGATCGAAAACGATGCGAACAATCTGGATGCCATTTTAGATGGTGCCTATACATCCCCAGCTTTGACTGACCTTTCCATGCTGAGCCTGTTGCTGTCATAATCCAGAAGTGGCTTGAATTTTGAACTTTTTATATCAGTTTTCCCCGAAAAAGCTTGACGAGGCCAGATATACATGGTATAAATAACCCATCTTGACAATCGAATAAAGTCACAAATGGTAGAGGCGCAAAGTTCATCAGTACCCATACCCCAAGGTTGGGCAAAACCGGTATGAGAAAAGGGGGCTTTGCCGAAGGGAAGCGGTTGCCCGGCTTCTTCTCTGGCCCGTCGCAGAATATGCGCCGGTCTGTCACGAAAGTGGAGCGCTACCGTGGTAAAAATAATTATCACCATGGATGTATGCACCCTTTGTTGCTTTCATTCATGGTTGTTTTATTTCACAAAGAGGAGATGTATCGCATGAAAAAAAATCAATTAATCAAGCGTATCGTGATCGCTGTAGCGATCCTGGCGATCATCGGCGTGGTCGTCGCCGCCGGCATTGTTTCCGGCGGTGAGGAAGGCGCCTTGAATGCCACCGTATGGGCACTGATTCCCCCCGTCGTAGCCATCGGCCTGGCCCTGATCACCAAGGAGGTCTTCAGTTCCCTGTTCCTGGGCATCCTGGTAGGCGGCCTGTTCTACACCGGCTTCCAGCCCGAAGCCACCGTCCTGCACATCTACAATAACGGCTTCCTGGCCTCTCTGACTGACGGTTACAACATGGGCATCCTGATCTTCCTGGCGTTGCTGGGTGCCATCGTCGCCATGATGAACAAATCCGGCGGTTCCGCCGCCTTTGGTCGCTGGGCCTCCTCCCGGATCCGCGGTCCTAAGGGCGCACAGCTGTCCACCATCGGTCTGGGCTGCCTGATCTTTATCGACGACTACTTTAACTGTCTGACCGTGGGTTCTGTCATGCAGCCCGTCACTGACAAGCACAAGATCTCCCGCGCCAAGCTGGCATACCTGATTGATGCCACCGCAGCCCCCGTTTGTATCATCGCCCCCATTTCCTCCTGGGCCGCCGCAGTTGCCGGCTTTGTGGAGAATGAGGACGGCTTCAGCCTGTTCCTGCGGGCGATTCCCTATAACTACTACGCATTGCTGACCATCTTCATGATGGTGGCAATGGTCCTGCTGAAGCTGGAATTCGGCTCTATGGCCCGCCACGAACGCAACGCCCGCAACGGTGACCTGTTCACCTCCGGCTCCGTTACCGCCGCTGCGGACACAGACGCCGTCGAATCCAAAGGTACTGTCTGGGAACTGGTGTTCCCCATCGTCACCCTGATCGTCTGCTGCATCATCGGCATGATCTACACCGGCGGCTTTTTCACCGGCACCGACCTGATCAACGCTTTCTCCAACTGTGATGCTTCCGTGGGCCTGGCCCTGGGCTCTGTGTTCGCTCTGGTTATCACCATCCTGTACTACCTGCTCCGCAAGGTTCTGAGCTTCACGGAACTGATGGAATGCATCCCCGAGGGCTTCAAGGCCATGACCTCCGCTATCCTGATCCTGGTCTTTGCCTGGACCCTGAAGAACATGACCGATTCCCTGGGTGCCGCCTCCTTCGTGGAAGCTCTGGTAAAGTCCGGTGCCGAATCCATTCTGAGCATCCTGCCCGCCATCGTCTTCCTGATTGGCTGCCTGCTGGCCTTCGCCACCGGCACCAGCTGGGGCACCTTCGGCATCCTGATCCCCATCGTTGTGGATGCCTTCTCCAACTCCCCCGAGCTGATGATCATCGCCATCTCCGCCTGCATGGGCGGCGCTGTCTGCGGTGACCACTGCTCCCCCATCTCCGATACCACCATCATGGCCTCCGCCGGTGCGCAGTGTGACCACGTCAACCATGTGTCCACCCAGCTGCCCTATGCCATCGCCTGCGCCGCCGTTTCCTTCGTTGCCTACCTGGCAGCCGGCTTCGTGCGCAATGTGTTCATCAGCCTGATCATCGCCGTAGCCCTGATGTGCGTTGCTCTGTTCCTGCTGAAGCTTTGGCAGAACAAAAAGGAGCACCAGCTGGCCGCCTGATGCCCCCTGTACAATCATCCTTACCCTGTGGCTGCCAACACTGGCTGCCACAGGGTAATTCCCTTTTACTGGCTATATTTTGTCCTTCCATCCTCTTATATTTGAATCAACCCATTTTTAAAAAATCCGCATTTTCTGTCCATACGCCAATGCCGTGCTTTCCAAAAAAGGTCACTAAAATGCCAAAAAAAGCCTTGACAAAGCGGTATGTGCCTGTTATAATACAAAAGCTGTCTGCAACAGCGCCTGAACATGGGGGTATAGCTCAGCTGGGAGAGCGCTTGAATGGCATTCAAGAGGTCAGCGGTTCGATCCCGCTTATCTCCACCACCGAGTCCTGAAAACCATTGGTTTTCAGGACTTTTTCTTTACCAAAACGGTGGTTTTACCCCTCAAATGCCATTTTCTCGAACCGGGTCGCTACACCCGATTTCCCCGCTACACTTTATCTTGAATCCATCTTGAATCAGGACGATTTTACCCTGTCCATATAGTCCAAAATATTTCCGAAAGTCCCCTTGCCTTTTTTCGAAAAAGCTTCGCTCATTCTTCTTGCCGCATCTTTCCGGACAGATTCTTCCACATGGAGATAATGTCTGGTCATATCCATATCCGCGTGGCCGGCAATGCTCTGAATTGTCTCCATAGAGACGCCCAGTGCCTGCATTTGCGAAACGAAAGTGTGACGGCAGGAATGTGGCGTCAGTACGCGGACACCCTCCACTGCTCCGATCGCTTCCTTGAAGAGCTTAGCGAAATAGGAAGGATTGCAGGGAGAGCCGGGCTTCTTGGGGGATTCCCAAATAAACTTGTCCCCGTTTTCCCGCAACAGCTTTGCGCAATACTGCACATTGTCAGGCACAGGAATGGTTCGATAGCTGTCCTGAGATTTCGGCTCACCAATGGCAACACTGCCCTTGATCCGAACTACCGCCTGTTCAATGTTGATGGAAGAGCCATCCTTGGCAATATGCCTGGGCTCTAACCCCAGCATCTCCTGCCCTCGCATACCCGTACAAAGCATCAGCCGGATCGACCAGCCGATTTTGTTTTCCGGCAGGTCACGGAGCAGGACACGAACTTCGTCCGCCGTGTAGGCTTCCTTGCGCTTCTTGGGCTGCTTGCGCATCTTATCGGCGTAAGCAACCGGGTTCTTCAGGATGATGTCATTGGCAGCAGCCTTGTTAAAAATCTGATATAGCATACCCCGGCACTGCGCCAGAGTCGAATCCGATTTGCCGTCCCTGCGCAGCTTCTTGAGAAACTGCTCGATATCCATCGCTTTGATCTCTGACAGCTTCCGCCTACCAAAATGATCCTTTAGAATCCGAAGGGTGTACTTGTAACCCTCTTGGGTCGTAGCCGTGATGTTGTCCTTGTGGTTTTCGTACCATCTGTCCCCCCACTCATCGAACCGCAGATCCTGCCCGGTAAGTAAGCCCATCGCCTTTTTTCGGAAATATTCGTCTCTTTTTTCTTTCGCTTCCTTTTGGGTTTTCCCCGAAAAGGAAAGAATGTTTCTTCGGCCATCGGTTTTGTATCCGTCCATAACCTGGATCTCCCAACGACCATTTGCTTTCCGGGAAAGAGTGCCTTCCCCGTGTGACCGTTTCTTTGCCAATTTTTATACTCCTTTCTAGTTGGCAAATACGGTGTTTCGTCACATCTATTATATCATAAATCTCTTCAAACTCAAAGAAAAACCGTACTTTTTTCTAAAATAAATAACCGGTTTGGCAGGCCCTTTTCGAGGGCCTGCCGTCTTGTTTTAGCGGGCTGTTTGGTTATCAACCCACTCCAGGAACTTATCCCTGGGCACGATCATACGCTTACCGATGCGAATCAGAGGAAAACCCTCAGAGTGCATCAACTCGTACGCGCCTGCACGGGAAATCTCCAAATACTTGGCGATTTTATCTGCATTCAGCATACAGGGCAGCTGATCGTTGGAATAATACTCGCGAGTCATAACTATCACCTCCTCACTTTTTGCTAACTCGCCCTTCTCAATCCAAGTCATCTTCTGATTTGGCAACAACTACCTTAATCTCCTTTGCGAGCTTGTTAGCTCTTTCATTCAGAGACTTGGCGCTAACACTGGATGTACAGATGGAACCGTCGCAGAAAAGAATCATACTGCGCGTTTCCTTGTCAGAGGAACCGTTGAAAAAGTTAACAGAATTCTTATCGATGTTCCGCTCAATGCGATACATCCGCACCTTCTCAGCGTTTGCAGCCGTAATCAATTTAACCTTATCCATATTCACATAGTTGTCATTGCCCAAAGGCAGAAATAAATTGCCCAATGCAACAAGCAAATTGCCCATCAGCTTTCACCCCCTTTCTTTTTCCCAAAGCAGCAAATGGGCTCGTCCGTAGTCATGTCGTAAATATATGTCCACTTGTCGTTTTGCAAATCTTTTAATGTTGTCAGGTAAACCTTTCTTCCGAGCTCTTTCAATTTCTCTCGGCCCATCTTACTGATCCAATGCTCCACCTGTTTCGTCACGGTCTTTTTCAGAACCTGTCGGTTCTGTGCAACAAAAAGAATGTCATACGTCACATGAGCCAGTTTGGTGCATTTGTAGTCAAAATCTTTCTGATTGTGTGTTCCGCATTCCACCTCA
>JAGBSG010000038.1 GCA_017632035.1 Oscillospiraceae bacterium
GCCGTAAACTGCTACGGCTGTGACGATGTCCGTGAGGGTGTTGCTGTCATGCGTTACGAGGGTGTCGATGTTTCCATTACCGGTAACTCCACCAACCCCACCCGCTTCCAGCATCCCGTTGCCGGCACCTACAAGAAGGAGTGCATGGAGACCGGTCGTAAGTACTTCTCCGTTGCTTCCGGCGGCGGCACCGGCCGTACCCTGCATCCCGACAACATGGCTGCAGGTCCTGCTTCCTACGGCATGACTGACACCATGGGCCGTATGCACGGCGATGCCCAGTTCGCTGGCTCTTCCTCCGTCCCCGCCCACGTGGAAATGATGGGCTTCCTGGGCGCAGGCAACAACCCCATGGTTGGTATGACCGTTAGCGTTGCTGTCGCTGTTGAGGAGTCCCTGAAGAAATAAGGGAAAGCCCTGCTTTTTAACTGTAAACGTTCTAAAAACCATCTTTTCTAAAAACGATCCGGGAATCACATCATTTTGGAGAAAATTCCATGATGCTGTGCTTCCCGGATTTTGTCTGTTTGGGGGGCATTGGGGATGAGAAAAGATCGTGAGCAAGAAAAAATGCGCCAGTGCGTGGGATCGGAAAACCTTTGAAGGCTGGGTAGAAGAGGACCTGGCGTATTGCTTGCCTGTATACCCCATGTTTATTAAACTTTCTTTAAATGTTCTCCATTTTGTTCCATATTTATTGACAATTCGTCATCCCAAATGTATTCTTTAACATGGCTTTTGTCGCAGGCGTGTCATCACTATGCATAAAGCCACGAAAGAATTACGAAAGGCGGTGGATTTTTGTGACTTGGATTGAAATCATGAATATCTGTGTCAGCATTTTCTTCACACTGTGTCATGCTTATCAATTCTTTTACATAATATATGCACTTTTTGTATCTCCTAAAAAATACGGCACAACCCCACAGACAAATCGATACGCCGTTATGATTTCTGCAAGAAATGAAGAAAGAGTAATCGGCCATTTGCTGCAAAGCATCAAAGCCTGCGACTATCCGTCAGAGCTGGTAGATATTTATGTCGTAGCTGACAACTGCACGGATGGAACCGCACAAACAGCCGCCGAAAACGGAGCGACGGTATACCAACGGTTCAATCAAAAGCTGATCGGAAAGGGTTACGCGCTAAATGAGCTGTATGCCTATATTACCGATCTGCGCGGAACAGAATATTACAACGGTTTTTTCGTATTCGATGCGGACAACCTATTGGATGAGCATTATATCACCGAAATGGATAAATGCTTCAGTGCCGGAAACCGGGTCCTTACAAGCTACCGCAATTCCAAGAATTACGGCGATAACTGGATCTCTGCCGGCTATGCGCTTTGGTTTTTGCGGGAAGCGAAATTTCTCAACAACCCCCGTTCTCGCTTGGGGACCAGCTGTGCCATCTCCGGAACTGGCTTTCTGATCCACCGGGATATCCTGAACCAACAAAATGGATGGAAGCATTTCCTGCTTACGGAGGATATTGAATTTTCCATAGACCATGTTATACAGGGCGAAAAGATCGGTTATTGCCATACCGCCATACTGTATGATGAGCAGCCTTCCAGCTTTAAGGTCTCCTGGCGGCAGCGTTTGCGCTGGTCCAAGGGCTTCCTGCAGGTTATGCGCGACTACGGTCGCTCCCTGAGCAAGCAGAGCGTCAAGACTTTTTCTGCCTTTGATATGCTTATGACCATCGCGCCTGCCTTTTTAATTACTGTATTCTGTCTGGCCGTTAATGCATCTGCGCTGGTATACGCCTCTTTCTGCAATACCGCTCTTGTGGGAAGCATTGTTAGCAGCTTTGTGTACACGGTCCTGTCCGCTTACCTGCTGCTGTTTGTGGTCGGTCTTGTAACAGGTATCAGTGAATGGAAACAGATCCACTGCCCTACCTTCCGTAAGATACTGTCATTTTTCACCTTCCCTCTGTTTATGATGACCTATATTCCCATTTCTGTACATGCTCTGTTTGCCAAAGTGGAATGGAAGCCGATTGAACACAATGTAGCCATTTCTCTGGATGAGCTTACGAACGAAAAGGTCTAAGCATCCGGCTCAGTGCTCCGACCCTTTCTCCCGGCACAGCATAAATGATAGGATCCCCGGAAGCAGGCAACAACCCTATGGTCGGTATGACCGTTAGTGTTGCCGTGGCCGTGGAAGAGGCTCTGAAGTAGGGCCCATCCGCAAAATCTTACAATCAGCAATTTTTTAGACCTCCCGGCATAAAAGCCCATTGCCATTAAGTTAAGGCCGTCATCCTGAGCGGACCCTGCGCTCAGTCGAAGGGGGAGTCGAAGGATCTTCGCACGAATTTGACTTCATATGTCAATAAAATGCGCAGATTCTTCGTCGCGTTGCTCCTCAGAATGACAAGGTTTTCTAAACTTAATGACATTGGCGTAAAAGCCGGGAGGTTTTATTGTATAAAGGAAACCGCCGTACTTAGCACTTGCTTTGCACCGGGATATTTTTGCGCAAAAAAACAAGGCATCCAAAACGGATGCCCTGTTCTTGTTATTTTACAGCATTAGAAATTGCCAGTGAGCAGGCCAAGCAAATCTTCCAGATCGATCATGCCGCCCATATTCTCAGCAAAGGCGCCCTTGAAGTAGCCGGTGATAACTCCAACAACAGCCCAGGCAATGACCGCTACGATCACAGTCAGGATCACAGCCACCAGCAGGCTATTCAGTGCAGAATCAGTACTCTTGAACTGCTTTGCCAGCAGCTTAACGAACACCACAATGCCAGCCATAACAGCGATCAGGATCAGGAACGCTGCGATATCAGGAATCAGCATGGAGATCAGGCCAGCCACCAGGAAAATAGCAGAGGGCACAACAGATACGCTGGCAGCGGTTATGAAGCCGGGCAGGATATCGACCTTCTCCTTGCGAACAAGCTGACCGACCACCATAATAACCAGCATAACTGCCAGAGGCAGAACGTAAGACACGCAGCCACCCCATATAGCAGAGCCATAAACACCCTTGAACATCTTATCGATGTACTCACCTGCCATAGCGCCCATAACTCCCATAGAGTCTTTCAGGCCGCCGATCAGGCCACCCACAATGCAGATCCACGCCAGGATATGGGCGATCAGGCCGATGCCGGCAAAGATGATGGCAGAGGGCAGTGTCATGCCGGCGCCACTGGTATTGGCAAGCAGCTGCTTGGATGCAGCAGGCATACCCTTGAAGGCATCACCTACGGCCTTACCCGCATCGTTACCTGCGGCGGCAGGGGGAGCCTGCACGGCTACAGGGCTGGCGGACTGCTCACAGGTGCATGTGCCGCCTTCAGGAATCTCTTTTCCACAGAACTTACAAAACATTTTGGTGCTCCTTTCAAAATTTACTGTGCGGTATATACGACCTGCTCTGTCAGGGTCTTGAGGTATTCGCTTTCAAGAGCCTCGTAGGTCAGATAGCAGGTAGTCTTACAATACAGATCGCCATGGTCGGTATAGTCGACATCCAGGGTACCGTCGCCCTTAAGGACCGGCTTGGTGAGATAGAGGTAGATGCAGGCGTTGGTAACATTGCCGCCGTTTTCCGTCACATTGGGATGCTTTGTGATATCAAAGGTATACACAAACACCAGGTACTGGGTAGAGTAGCGCTTGCCTGCGACTACAGAGTGGAGCTTTACATTGCCGGTGGCCTCCGCATGGGAGAGCTCATTGCCGCTGGAATAGTCAGTTCCGGTAAGCTTCATGCTCTCCATGCCGTTCTTAGACTTTTCCGCGGTCAGGTAATAGCGCGCACGCTCTTCTACCCACTTCAGCAGCTTGGTGCCTTCTGCTTCGGGGATCTGGCTAAAGTCAGTAACATAAGCGCCCAGCTTGGGAACGGTGATCTGCTTGGCGGTTGCTCCGGTAAAGGTATACCCGTATTCCAGAGGATCCATGTTATACGGATTGGTGTAGGAAAGGGTGATCACATCGCCTTCCTTCAAGGAACTGGACTTGTTAAAGGTAAAACGCAGTCTGCTCAGGAAGCTCAATTCGGAATCCAGTGTGTACTTCGCAACACCTCTTCCCTCAATGCCCGAGAAATCCACGGTAATGTACGAGAGCACATCCAGCTCCTTGGGCTGAGGCAGATTGACAGCAATGTATTTCTTGCTGCTCTCCTTCACAATGTAGCCCTTTTCATTTGCATCGTAATCTGAGTAGCTGGCATGGACAGTAAACTCACTGCCCTCAGACAGCTTAGTGCCGTTCTCAACTCTGTAAGTAACATAGTCCTGAATAAAAGGATTGCCGGAAGTATCGGTAACTGTGACCTTTGTATAGGGAGCGCAGCCCTCGTAAGTCAGCTCCAGCTTCTCAAAAACATCCAGGAACACCGGTTCCTGCAAGCCCTCAACGGTACGGGTATCTTTCTTCAGCTTGATACGCACATCGTACTGCTTAAGCGCTTCCTCATTATAGGAGAATGTGATGTGGATATTATCGCCGTTGCTCAGATTCTCCGTCGTATCCAGCTCCAGCTTAAAATCCGCTTTCATCAGCGCGGCATACAGGGTGTTCAGTTCCTTCATTGTAAGGTCCTTACCCAGATCTTTCATCAAGCCTTCCTCATCCAGCTCCAGTTCGGCAGTGCCGACGGTGCTCAGGCCATCGTATTGAATGGTGATATAGTCATCCAACACAACAGTCCGGGGCAGGCTCACCAACACGATGATCAAAACGATGGCTGCCAGAATCGCTGCTCCCACACCATAGACGATGGGCGCTTTTTTCTTGTCCTTCAAAAGCGCAGCCACCTTCTGACCGATGGGCACACCGGTACTGGCCGCGGCGGGTACTGTCTCTACGGCAACGGTAGCGCCGCAGTTCTGGCAAAACCTGCTGCCGCTTTCCACCTCTTTGCCACATTTTTCACAAAACATAATCGCAACCCTCTTCCTTATTTTACAGGCCGACCAGCCTGGATGTCCACATTGCAAAGTTCTCTTCCCCGCAGACAGCGCTATGGCCCTATCTGGATAAATTTGAACTTAATGTGAACAATTACATTATACTACCCAACAAGCAGAATGTCAAGGATTGGCATTGTTGCAATCAATTTTGCAGATATCCGACAAGCTAACCCCCTCTACATGCCCAACAGTTGTCAAAATATGCAGATGGAACTTTACAAACAGTCGAATCGTTGGTATACTGGCTGGAGTAATTTTTATCGGAGGAACTGTTTGTGCAGCAAGAGAATATCGGTGTATCTGCACCGTCTGAAAATATAACCGCCTGTGTGCAGGAAGATGGCCTTGGAATCAGCCTGCAGGCACAGCCGGAAAACACATCTGAAAAGTCCAAGCGCGCATCGCTCCTACGCAGGGTCATGACCGTGGCGGGAAAAACACTGCTGGTACTTCTGGAGACCGTGCTGCTGCTTGCAGTAGCGCTTTACGGTGTGATGTATGTACTGGCCAAGGGACCCTCCCCTACCGCCAGAGATCTGTTTGTCCACTCAGTCCGGGAGACCAGCGCCGTGGGGTTTCTTGCCAACCTCTTCTTTACGGAAGACGAGATCCGGCAGATCACCGCAGCCGGCTCTGTACCGGAATACGAGGAAATGGACACCTCTCTCATCGAGATCCCCAAGCCCGGCGACAGTGAGAATCCTTCCGGAGGACCTACTGCAGATGCCTGGGGTCTGATCGACGAGGATGGGGACGGCATTATTGTAGAGCCGGTAAAGGGAGAAGGCTATTCCGGCTATATGATGGTCGTTCTGGACCCCTCCAGAGTGATCATGGGCAGTGACCCCTCCTCTTACGGCAAGAAAGGCTATACTGTCGCTCAGATGGTACAGCGTTTTGATGCGGTTGCCGGCATCAACGCCGGCGGTTTCTACGACCCCAACGGATCCGGCAACGGAAGCATCCCGGATACCATGGTGGTCCATGACGGTACTATCTACTATCCCGAACTCGGCACAGGAAGCGGCTTTGCCGGCTTTGACAGCAATCACATTCTGCATGTAGGCAGATTCACACCTGGGCAGATCCAGCAAAGAGATATCCAATACGGTGTTTGCTTTGGCCCTGTACTCATCGTAAACGGCGTGGCCCGGGATCCGGCCACCTTAGGCAGCGGTGTCAACCCCAGAACAGCGATCGGCCAGCGTTCCGACGGCGCGGTTCTGCTGCTGGTCATTGACGGTCGGCAGGTCACCAGCTTGGGTGCTACCTACACGGATCTTGTGGAGGTATTCCTATCCTACGGAGCAGTAAACGCCTGCAATCTGGACGGCGGTTCCTCCTCCATGATGTGGTATCAGGGAGGCTATATCAACAATTGTGCCTCTGTAACAGGCGTTCGTCCCGTACCCACATCCTTCCTGGTTCTGAAGCAGGAGGTGGGAAGCCATGACTAAGGCAGTAAAAAAGAAACCCAGCCACCCCCTTCTATTCGGCATGCTCCTGTATGCCGCAGTGTTTTTGGGGCTGGCTGCCGGCGGCCTTTTCTGGTTCTGGGACTACATGGAAGCATATGAGCTTTCCCGCCCCAATACCACCATGAACGCCTATATAGACCAATTGCAGCTTGATACGCTGTATACCGCTGCTGCACCACTGGTAGACCAAATCGACCCCAATCTCCAATCGGAGGCGCAATGCCGCGCTTTTATCCAAGACACACTTGATACCGGCATCACCTTTGCCCGAAAGCTCACAGAGTGTACCAAAGACAAAAATGTATACATGCTGTTAAGTAAGGGCAAAACCATCGGCAAGGTGACTCTTTCCGCACAGTCTGCCGGCCGCTACGGCCTTACCCCCTGGGAGGTCACGGAAGAAACCTTTGATCTTTCCTGTTTTATGGGAGAAGCTCTCACGATCACCGTCCCCCACGACTATCCCGTATACATTGGGGAATACCGGTTGGACAGCCAGTACATTGCACAGGACCGCATCCCATACGAAGCCCTGAAGGAGTTTTACAGCAACTACTCCCTGCCCTATATGGTAACCTACGAAGCCGGGCCCATTCTTGGTGATGTACACTTCCGTGTAACCGACCCTGCCGGAAATCCTGTAACGGTCGACGAAGGCAGAGATCCCTCCACTTTCCTGGACAACTGCACCCAGGACGAAAAGACGCAGCTGAGCGCCATCGTGCACGATTTCATCGGCAGCTATGTAGCCTTCACCTCCGGCGGCGGCACTGATGCCCGTGCCAACTATCAAAAGCTCGTACCGTATATGGTACCTGGCAGCACCTTGGCAAAGCGGATGTACAACGCCATATCCGGTTTGCACTGGACATCCAACCGCGGCGCAAGTATCACCTCCATTACCATTCACCGATCCGTCAATATCGGTTCTGACCGTTACCTGTGCGATGTCACATATATTGTGAACTCCCAGGTCCATGCAGGCCAGCCACAGACCACCCACAATATAAAACTGATCCTTTTCAGGACCGACGACACCCTGAAGGCTGAAGCCATGGTAATCTACTGATCAAAACGGGACCTCCGGTTTATATCCGGAGGTCCCGTTGCTGTTTACTTTTTCTGATACGCCAGAGATTCCTTCAGGTATTGCTCCCAGGGGAAGCTTTGCTCGTCCTTTTCCAGATCAAATGCTTCCCGGATGCCAATACAGATCTGCCGCAGCTTTTTCTGCATAGTTGCGGAGGCGAAGTGATCTTCATTTCCGTCCAGCACGGCATATTCAAAGAGCCTTGCCCGATCCTCTTTGGCATAGGTCATGGAATAGTGGTCGATAAAAGCCCGCTTATCCCCTTCGGTATAGGTATTGTCCTTGCGGGCAAGGTAGTCCTGGTAGTTACCGTCATACCGGAAGCCCTTGGGATTCAACGTCTCCCACGCATCATAAGCCAAACTGTGACCGATGATATAAGCATCCAGTGCGTGGCTTAGCTCATGATAGAAGGTCTGCTCCATGGTATCGCCGATGCACAGGGCAATACAGGCCTTGCCGTCCACCCAATATTGCAATCCCACAGCCTCACTGACAGCATTTTGACCGTGGGGCTCTATGCCCCGCACCAGGCCGATCTGCAGCTGTCCATTCTTTCCCAGTGTGCGGAAGAAATTTTCCGGGAATCGGGCCAGAACCTTTTCCAAATCATCCAGCCCCTTTTGAAAGGCTGCCACCTGGTACTCAGACACAAGACTGTAGTCTGCCGGTTCTTTCACTTGATCTGTCACGCAAATGCGTACACCGTACTGATCTGCCAAGCTGTTTGCCCGTTCCTGACACTGGCGAAGACCTTCTGTATCGGGATTCTCCCGGGTATGGCGCGGACCTGTATAGACCCCATCGTCAGTTACGGCAGAGGCAGTGACATCCCAGCGGTACAGCGTCTGCAGTCCCTGTTCTTCCTCATACGACAGGAACCATATGGCTTTTTGGGCAGGATCTGCTCCTATGGCATAAACGGTGGGCAGACCTTCAAGGGCAAGGGCTGCGGTCTTCTTGCCGTTTGTCAGATCATAAAGTGCCAGTCCGATGGGCCTATTCTCTGCCTGCGTCACGGAGAGGATCGCGTTCATCTCCAAAGCGCTGTACAGATATGATTCCTTCTCTGCGGGCATCAGGCTCTGGGCAGCACCATCCTTCTTGCCCCAGATGTGTTCGCGCACAGAGCCATCTGTACGGCTGAGGAAATAGGTATCCCCATAGGCGTACAAATACCCCAAGTTTTCATCTTTGCCCAGGGTCTTGCCATCGCTTGCAGAGATAAACTCGGTATAGCAGCGTCCGTTCTGCTCAGTAATAAAGCACTGCAGGACCGTATCCCCAAACAATGTATCCGTAACCGCCTGCGTCTGTCGGGTCTGCTGACGGATCAGCCGGGAAATACCGGTTTCCAGATCCAGTCTTCGAAGCTCCGTTGCAGTGCAGTAGTAAACCGCAGACAGGTCTTGACTCAAAACCGGTGCACCCAGCATATCCGCAGGCAGCGCCACACGCTTTATCTGCTGTAAATCGGCGTCCAGAAAGATCACGCAGTTTCCGGCGGTGCTGTAGTAAGCCAGTCTGCTGCCGGATATTCTGAGCTGCGGCGTATTTGCTGCTACACTGCTCTCCAGCTCAACAGAACGACCCTTGGTGCAATTTACGCCGGTCAGGCAGGTTACCACGGTCTTATTCTGTGCCGAACCGGAAAAAAGCAGAACATCCTGGCCTATAAAACCGATCTCGCCACAGTCTGAGACACCCAGCGGATAAGCCCGGACCGCACCGCCCGTCTGCTGTTCTATCAAGCTCTGGGGGTCATAAAGACCAGGCTCCGGAAGCTGCTGGTTTTCACCGACCTGCCCGGCAGGATCCTCCGTAGGTTTGGGACTTGCCACACAACCGGACAACAGCAGCAACAGCACAGGTATCCACGCAAGCCATCGTTTCATACTCACTGTCTCCTTGCCAAAGTATAGTCATCACCCTGCCGATAAAACGGACACCGGGTCTGCCCGGTCGCAAACACCCGGTAGTATTCATCCTCATCCAGATCCATCATGCAGTAGTAGGCATCGTATTCTTCGTCATAGTCGTAGTACCAGCAGGTCTCGCAGTCGTTTCCGCCCATTTTCATCCCTCCGGCAACAGCCGCATTCTCCCTTACAATGCCGCCAAATAAGCGCCCACATCAAAGGGCTTCAGCTTTTCGTCCTTGCGCAGGTACAGCGGATGGTGGGGGTGGCCCTTTTTACTCACCTTACCGGCGCAGTACCATTTTGCTCCCTTTTCTTCTCCGATGCGCAGCATATCCTTTAAGCACTCCGGCAAATATGCCCGTTTCTCAATGATCGTTCCCCAAGCTGCCCAAACAGCCGGAGCATGTGAGATCGAAAGCACATAACGGAATGCCTCCATATTTTCCCTGTGCAAAAGTAAGTTGCAGGTCTGCTCCATGGCATCGGGGTCTGTCGCTCTCTGGGCATATACATTGAACATAATAAAGCTGTCAAAGCCGTTGCCCAGGGCTATACGCTCCACAGATTTCAGGGTATTATCCAGATCGTCCGGCCGGGCCGTGGAAGGATTGATCCCAATGCAGATCAGAGGGTTTTCCCCTCTTGTGCCCAGTATGTAGCGGTATTCCGAGTAAAAATTAGGGGCATACAGCCAGGTTTCAATATCATATTGCTCCGAAGGCGTATTGGCAGCCGCCAAGGCCTGCCGAAAGGTCACCAGCTCCATTTCAGCGGTAGAGCCCTTGGGAATGTGCATAGCTCAACCCCCTACCTGCGGGAACCAACAGCTGTTTTCGGGATCGTAAAAGTCACAATCCTCCTGCCTCTTCCCTGTTTGCCGCAGCCAGCCGCCAAAGGCCTTGTCCATAAATGGATAAACACCGGTCATATTGGCCTGCAGCAAAACAGTCCTGCTGTCGTTCATATACAATTCGATCACAATATGGCCCATGCTGTTGTACAGCTGCTGGCCCAGAATATCCCTATAGCCGTACTCCATGCTTTTTTTGCCAAAGGTGGTAAGCAAAAAGCCATCCTCGTCGTAAAACACGCCAAAGCTCATATAATAAGCTATGAGGCAAATGCCAATCACGATCAGCAGTCCGCCGGCTGCAACCAAAAACCATCCGCTTGTGATCCCTGTAAAGATGGCAGCAACTCCAAGCACAGCAAGCACCAAACTAGCTGTTGCATACAGCTTATTCAGACGGACCGCCTTGCCGCTCCTGTGCTGGGGTCGGCTGCGAAACAGCTTCTGAAAGCCCTTGTCTGCCAGCCAGCACAGCAAAAAGGTGCCCGCCGCTACCAATATAAACTCCATGGTCCACTCCTCATTTATGCCCACAGGACACAGTCTACAGGGATATCGTGCGCTTCTGTCTCCAATTGGGGAAGTATCTGAAAATCATAGCACAGGGCCAGAGTGGGATGGTCCGGCTCCTGCTCCAGAAATTTATCATAAAAACCGCCGCCATAGCCAATGCGATGGCCCTGAGTGTCAAAGGCCAGCCCCGGCATCAGCACCAGCGCATGGGGATCATCTGCCACAGGCTCATCTGCCACAGGCTCCAGGATCCCCGCATAGCCCTTCTCCACCTGAGAAATATCTGTTATGTAGATAAAGCGCATCTGCTCGCCATAGACCTTGGGGACAGCCACCCGCTTTCCATCCAGGATGGCCTGCTCCAGCATAGGCACTGTGCGCACCTCCTGATTATAGGGCAGGTAGCCATAGACCGTTTTGGCCTGGCGGTACAGCTGCGACGCAGCAAACAGCTCGCCCAGCCGGCGGCTCTTCTGCACGATCTGCTCCTCCGTCATCGCCCGTTTGCGCTGACGGATCTGCCGGCGCAGTTCCTTCTTATCCATTTTCAGCCTCCTTGCGAGGGGCGCGGAACATACGGAACCACAGTGTAACAGCGGCCTGTCCCAGCAAGCCCAGCAGTAAGAGCTTCCACACATTTACACCCGCAAACACCAGCAGTGTCACATGCATACTGACCAGGCATCCCCACACAATGATGGAGACCAACGCATGATTCCAACTGTACCGGGAAAAAGCCGAGCGCAGGCACAACAGCACGATGGCATTGATCGGGATGGCATACACAAAGGCCATCTCCGACTTAGGAACACCCACAGAAGATAGCACCACATGCACTGTCAGCGCTACGAACCACACCAACAAAGATACCAGCATCTGAATAATGCCCTTATTGGCTCTGCGTTTGGAAGGTGTTTCCTTGGGCGGCTCTATTTCCTGATCCTCGCGCAGCAGCTCGTTGACAGTGATGCCGAACTGTTCTGCTAACTGCACCAGAGTTATAACATCAGGCACAGACTCGCCCCGCTCCCATTTCGAAACAGCTTTGTCCGAATAATTCAGCCGGTCTGCCAGCTCTGCCTGGGTCATATCGTCACGCTTGCGATAAGCAGCGATGTTATTTCCTATTCTGATTTTCAGCTTCTCGCTATCCATATTCCTTCTCCAATTTACAGTTTGATTCATTTTATCAAAAAAGCGCCGGTATTGCAACCACAAAAATTCGACTTTCTCCAAGAAAGCAGCCGCACCCGTTTAGGGTGCGGCTGTCTGGATGTAATCAGTCCTCAGAGAAAAGCTGCTGGCCACAATATTGGATAATAGCGCTTCGGGTAACGATGCCGATGAAGGCATCCTTATCATCAACCACCGGCACAAAGTTCTGACTTTTTGCTCGCTCTACCAGATCGTGCATATCGGTAGTCACACGCACAGGGATATTGTCCTTTCTTCTTGTTATTTCCATGATCCTGTGGGCCTCCGCCTGACGCATATCCATGTAGCACATATTCTTCAGGGCCCAGAGCAGATCTCCCTCTGTCAAAGTTCCGCGGTATTCCCCGCGCCGGTTTAGAATTGGCAGCGCAGCATAGCCTGCGGCCTCCATTTTCTCCAGCGCCTGTCTTACGGTATAGTCATCATACAGGAAGGCACACAAGGCCTTCGGTGTCAGGAAAAATAATATGTTATTCATAGCGGCTCCTTTTCTGCGCTGCATTGGAGCGATCCGCTCCATTAATATTATAGCATATCCGGCAGCTAAAAGGATAGAAATTTATTGTAAAAAAGTTATGACGGCGCCGAATTTTCCCTTAAGAAATTGTGCACATTACACAATTTCTGCACATCTCTCCTTAAATCTACCATCATTTGCCTTAACACGCAGCACTCTCAGCTTAGTAGAATCCGGGTTCTCCCGAAAAGAGACTGTAGAATCACCAGCGGTAGCGCACATTTTTTGCCGCCTGTGATATACTTGTCTCATTCCAGAAAAGGGGCATTGCTATGATCCGAACCAAACTTAAAGACCGGGTACTTCCTGACTATACCCGGGGCGAAGAAATCATGAACATGGTCACCCATATTACAGGCGGCGGTCTGGGCATCATCGGCATGGTGCTGTGCATCCTGCAAAGCGTATACCGGGGCAGCGCCACCGCTATTGTCAGCGCAGCTATCTACGGCAGCTCCATGGTCGCCCTGTATACTATGTCCAGTATCTATCACGGTCTGCGTCCCGGCATAGGCAAAAAGGTCATGCAGATCATCGACCACTGCACCATCTATTTCCTGATCGCGGGCACCTACACCCCCATTGTTCTGTGTACTATTGCGCCTCAGTATCCTGCCATCGGCTGGGGGCTCTTTGGTGCGGAATGGCTACTGGCCATTCTGGCGAGCGTGCTGACAGCGATCGATCTGCGTCGTTTTCGCGTTTTCTCTATGATCTGCTATATCGGTATGGGCTGGGGCGTTATCTTCTTTCTTCCTCAGGCCATGGCCGCCATGACTCCAACGGGCTTTTGGATCCTCTTTGCCGGAGGCATTGCCTACACCATCGGGGCCGTGCTCTTCGGACTGGGAAAGAAGCTGCGGTGGATGCACTCCGTGTTTCACATATTCGTTGTGCTTGGAACTGTTCTGCAGTTAATCGCGGTTCTATTCTTCGTTCTATAAAATTCAGCAGGTACCATTGGGTACCTGCTGAATTTTTATCATTCTTCTGCAGCTTCCTGCTCGGGTTCCTGCGGCGCCTCAGCCGATTGAACAGCCTCCTCGAAGCCCTCAAAGAGGATCGTATCACTGTTATCCTCTTTTATCGGTTTCCCTTCCATACAGTCGGCAAACTGCTTACCGGACATTGTCTCATACTGCATCAAAAACGCCACTACCTGCTTGAGCTTTTCCTCGTCACGCTTTAGGATCTTTGCGCATTGGTCATACGCCTGATCCACCAGGTCCTTGACCTCGTCATCGATGGTGGCAGCCACCTTCTCGGAATAGCTCTTGGTATTCTGATAGTCCCGGCCGATGAACACCTCACCGTCGCTTCCGTAAGACACTGTACCCAGGCGTTCACACATACCGTACCGGGCCACCATATCTCTTGCGAGCTTAGATGCCCTATCGATATCATTGGACGCGCCTGTGGAGATATCTTGCAGGAACAGCGCCTCAGCCACCCGTCCGCCCAAAAGGCCCACGATCCTCTCATACATCTCATTGCGGGTCATATGGACAGTGTCCTCTTTCGGCATGCTCCAAGTCAAGCCCAGGGCCTGGCCTCTGGGAATGATGGAGATCTGCCGCACGGGGTCATGGGTAGGCAGACTGTACATCGCCACAGCATGACCTGCCTCGTGGATGGCTGTGATCCGCAGGTCCCTTTCCAGACGCACACGGCTGCGCTTTTCCGGTCCTGCCACGATCTTCATCATAGCATCGTTCAGGTCCTTCATGTTCAGCACCGGACGGTTATCCCGGGCTGCCATAATAGCGGCCTCGTTCATCAGATTGCTCAGATCGGCACCTGTAAAGCCGGAGGTTGCCAGAGCTACAGTCTTCAGGTCTACGGTGCTGTCCAGCCGCTTTCCTTTGGCATGGACCTTGAGGATCTCCTCACGGCCCTTGGTATCCGGCGCGCCCACATAGATCTGCCGGTCAAACCGGCCGGGACGCAGCAGAGCCGGGTCCAGAATGTCGGGGCGGTTGGTGGCTGCCAAAACGATGACACCCTCAGTGCGCCCAAAGCCATCCATCTCCACCAGCAGCTGGTTCAGGGTCTGCTCCTTTTCATCGTGACCGCCGCCAAGGCCGGAGCCACGCTTGCGGCCCACCGCATCGATCTCATCGATGAAAATAATGGCCGGAGCAACCTTTTTTGCCTGTTCAAACAGATCTCTGACACGGCTGGCACCTACGCCCACATACATCTCCACAAAATCCGAGCCGGAGATGGACAAAAACTGCACATCCGCCTCTCCTGCCACCGCACGGGCCAGCAAGGTCTTACCCGTACCGGGAGAGCCAACCAGGAGGATGCCATGAGGGATCCGGGCGCCGATCTGGGTGTATTTTTGGGGATCTCTGAGGAAATCCACGACCTCCTGCAGCTCCTTTTTTTCCTCGTCCGCGCCTGCCACATCCTCAAAAGTGACCTTTCTTCCGTCGGGCACGCCCAGTACAGTCCGGGCCTTGCCAAAGCTGGAAGCAGGGTTGTTGCTGTTGATCCGGCTCATGAGCAGGAACCACACCAGCAGCACCGCCAGCCCCGCAAGGATCAGCGGAAGCACCAGATCATACACCGAGAACTGCCTGCCCGGCAGGAAATCATAGGATTCCAAAATCCCTGCCTGATGCTGGGTCTGGATCGTTTGCCACATTTCCTGACGGAAGCTTTCCACATCTGCCAACGATACTTCCAGTGAGTTCTTACCATCGTAGGGTGTATGCAGCTTCAGGTAAATGCGGTCGTCCAGAATTTCAAAACTGCGCACCTGCTCCTTTTCAAACAGCTCCAGGACCTGGGAATAAGTCAGATCATCTGTACCGTTAAACAGGCCCAATAACCAAGCGCACACCACGCCCAGAATAACTAAATAAATAACGATACTGAATACATTGCGTTTTTTCAATTGGGTTCTCCTTATTCATATGCTTCCGGCTTCAGTACCCCAACATAGGGCAGATTCCGGTAATGCTCGTTAAAGTCCAGGCCGTAACCCACAACAAATTCGTTGGGGGTCACAAAGCCCACATAGTCCGGCTGCAGTGTTACCTTAGGATTGCGCCGCTCCGGCTTATCCAGCAAGGTGCAGATCTTCAAAGAGGCAGGCTCCTTGCTCAGCAGATGCTGATAGGTAAAGTCCAGAGAATTGCCTGTGTCAAAGATATCCTCCAGAATCACCACATGACGACCCTTGAGATCGGCAGATACATCCCGCCGGACCTCCATCCCAGAAGAATTGGCCCCCTTATAGGAGGATATCCACATAAAATCGATCTGGCAAGGGATATCGATCTGGCGTATCATGTCCGCAAAGAATAACACAACACCCTTCAGCACACCGACAAAGACGGGGTCCTTGCCTGCGTACTCCCGGGAAAGCTGTCTTCCGAGTTCCTTTACCTTTGCCTTAATTTGCTCCTCGGTGAGCAGCACCTCTTTGATGTCATTTGTCATAGCAAAACCTCCTACAGCCAAAAGCTGCGTTCTCTTTCTCAGGGGTCACAGGGCTCAAACCGGATCTGCACCGCTGGCAGCTTTTGCGCCACACGGTCCCGGTTTACACCGATGCCGTATACACCCAATACACCGGTCTCATCTACCAGCACCGGAATCGCAGACCGCTCCCGGGCCGGGATCTTTCTGTCAATAAACAACTTTTTCAGGGTCTTTGTTCCTCCGGAAAGCCGCATGGCATCCCCGGTTTGTCGGCACCGCAATAGGATCGGGCCGGACGGCTCTACTGTAAAGGTAGCCTCTGTGTTTTTCAGGTCCTCCGCCGGGCAGCACACCACTCTGAAGCCCAACGCCGGAAGTTCCATCACCCCCGGACATGGAAGAAACAAAGGCCCCACGGTCCTCTGCGGCCCAGCCTGTACCAACCGGTCATAGCTGCGGCAGACAGTGACGCCTCCAGGAAACGCTGCACTTGCAGAAGGATTCTCTGAAAACACCAAAGCTTCTGTCAGTTCGATATGATTTCGCTCCGGCTCCCGGACACCGCAACCTTTCAAAAATTCTCCGATCACACGGCTGCGCCTTGCTCCCGGTAGTTCCCGGAGTCGCTGCACGGAAAGGCTGTTGGCATTGTTTTCCATTTGGCTCAGGGCCTGCTCATCTTCACGCAAGCCCAAGGCCATGGCAGACAGATTCTCTGCCAGCCGGGGATTCTCCCGCAGCAACAGGGGCATTACATGGTGACGCAGACGGTTGCGCAGAAAGGCATCTGTTTCGTTACTGCTGTCCTCCATAAAATCGAGGTGGTATTCCTCCAGAAATTCCAGGACCTGCTCCCTTGTGACCAGGAGCATCGGTCGGATCAGCCTGTCCCGAATGGGGGCAATTGCGCCAAGTCCCTTCAGTCCCGTCCCCCGGACCAAATGCATCAGCACCGTTTCGGCATTGTCATTGGCGGTATGGGCCGTTGCGATTTTTCCCGGCAACGTATCAAAAAAGGCGTACCGGGCATCCCGGGCAGCAGCCTCCAGGCCCTTTTTCCCGGCGGTGATATCACCGCCGCCCACATATAAGGGAATATCATATCGGTCACAGAAGCTGCGGACAAAGGCTTCGTCCCTATCCGATTCTACTCCCCGCAGCCTGTGGTTGAAATGGGCCGCGCACACCCGAACCCCCAGCTTGCCCTGCAGCAAATACATAGCAAACAGCAATGCCATGGAATCCGCGCCGCCGGACACAGCGCAAACCACGGTATCTCCGCTGCGCAACATACCATACTCCCGGACCGTGGCCAACAGCTTATTCAGCATGCTTCCACTCCCGGTCTGCAAAGGTCTGGTACTGAGGCAGCCACTGGAGCTTCACCGTGCCGGTCTCGCCATGGCGGTTCTTGGCAACGATGCACTCCGCAATGCCCTTTTCCTCAGAGTTCTCATTATAATATTCATCCCGGTACAGGAACATCACCGAGTCGGCATCCTGTTCGATAGCACCGGATTCACGCAGGTCTGACAAAATCGGCCGCTTATCGGTACGGCCTTCCACCGCACGGGAAAGCTGGCTCAGGCAGATTACCGGCACATTGAGTTCCTTGGCCATGATCTTCAGGGCACGGGATATCTCGCCGACCACCGTTACACGGTTCTCTCCACCGCTCTTGCCATAGCCGGAGCCGTTCATCAGCTGCAGGTAGTCGATGATCACCAGGCCCAGATTGTCCAGCCGGCGGCACTTTGCGTTCATTTCCGCTACTGTAATGGCGGGATTGTCGTCCACCCGAATATCTGTCTGGCTCAGGGCCGCGGAAGCCATACACAGCTTGGCCCACTCCTCATCGTCCAGTTTGCCGGTGGCAAGCTTCTTGCCGTCCACAAAGCTCTCCATGGACATCAGACGCATAGCCAGCTGCTCCCGGGACATTTCCAAAGAGAAGAAAGCCACAGTCTTTTTATACTTCTTGGCCACATTCATGCAGATATTCAAAGCAAATGCCGTCTTACCCATAGCCGGGCGGGCAGCCAGCAGCAACAGGTCAGACTTGTTCAGGCCGTTGATCTTCATGTCCAGATCCCGCAGGCCCGTAGAAAGGCCAGGGATGGCTGAATCGGACTGGCTCAGCTCTGTCAGCCGGTCAAACACCTTGTGCAGCACTGTGCCGATATGCTCCAGAGAATCCCCCCGCTCCCATTTGCGCAGACCGTATATCTTTTTCTCCGCGCTTTCCAGGATCTCCGCAGGTGTACCTACCTGGGAATAGACGGTTTCTGAAATATCCGATGCTGCCTGGGCAAGACCCCGAAGCATAGCCTTTTCCCGCACGATATTGGCATAGCGTACCGCGTTGGCAGCCGTCGGTGTGATCTGCATGAGCTGCAGGATGTAATCTTTGGAATGATCGTGGTATACACCCAGCTCCCGCATTTTATCCAGCACAGTCACCGGGTCAATGGTCTGGGAGAAGTTGAACATGGTATAAATAGTCTCATAGATCTCCCGGTTCTGCTGGAGATAAAAATCCTCCGCCCGTAAGATACCGATGATCTCTGCCAGACACCGGCTGTCGATCAAAACAGAACCCAGCACCGATTGCTCTGCCTCCAAAGACTGGGGGGCCTGCCGCGCCAACAGTTCTTCATCCATGCTCTATCCCTCTCTTTCCCCTTCTTATTTCACAAACAGCTCAGGCTTCCTCGATCTTCACAGTCAGAGGTGCGGTGATCTCATAGCCCAGCTTGCAGGTCACCGTGTAAGTGCCTACATTCTTAATGGGATCGCTGATCACGATCTTGCGCTTGTCCAAAGCAATGCCGGACTTAGCCTTCAGGGCATCGGCGATCTCCTGATTGGTCACAGAGCCAAACAGCTTGCCGCCGCCACCGCCCTTGGCCGTTACCGTCAGAGTCATGGCTCTGAGCTGTTTAGAGATCTCCATAGCCTCCGCTCTTTCCTTCGCGGCTTTTTCTGCGGCGGCCTTGTCGTTCATGCGCATAGTATTGATGGCATCGGGCGTAGCTTCAACAGCCAGCTTCTTGGGCAGCATAAAGTTTCTGGCGTAGCCGTCGGAAACCTCCAGCAGCTGGCCCTTCTTGCCCTTACCCTTCACATCCTGTAACAAAATGACTTTCATAGCTCTTCTCCTTATGTTTCATAGAAACGATCTATGGATGCGACCAATCGGTCCAGCACCTCTTTGACCGTAGTATTCTTAATTTGCGCGCCTGCGGTAGCCGCGTTGCCGCCACCGCCCAGGGGCTCCAGGATCACCTGCACATTGGCTTTGCCGATGGAACGGGCGGAAATGATCACCTGCTCCTCATCGGGATACAGCACAAACGACGCGGTGATACCGGAAATGTTCAGCAGTTCATCCGCAGCCTGAGCAGCCAGCACCCTGGAAGTATTGGTGTTGAGAGCCGCCACGGCGATCTCCTGACGGTACAGCCGGGAGGCCTTGATGATCTGGTACTTCGCCATGGTATCCTGGAAATCATTCTGCAGCAGTTTCTTGACCTCTACAGGCTCCGCGCCCAGCTGCCGCAGGAACGCGGCAGCCTCAAAGGTGCGTTCGCCGGTACGGACATTGAAGCTCTTGGTATCCAGAAAAACACCTGCCAACAGAGACTTGGCTTCAATAGGCAGCACATCAGCCTTCTCTACCGCATACTGCAGCAACTCCGTCACCAGCTCTGCCGCAGAAGATGCGTAAGGTTCATGAAGATTGACAACGACCGGATTGATATAATCGGCAGCACGCCGATGGTGGTCCACCACACACACCTTGGAGATAGCCTCCAGCAGATGCTTGCTCTCTACCTGATCCGGCCGGTTCGTATCCACAACGATCAATGTGCTGTGGTTATCGCACATGAGCAGGGCCTCCTGGGCAGAGATGAACACATTCCGATACTCCGGCACAGCCCGGATCTCCTCAACAAGCCGTTCCGCGGCATTGTTGTAAAGATCCAACACGATACTCGCCTTTTTGCCTTTTTTGCGGCACATGCAGCAGATACCCATAGCTGCGCCCACCGCGTCAAGGTCGGCGTTCTTATGACTCATGACAAACACCTGACTGCTCTGTCCGATCAGTTCCATCAGAGAATTGGCCGTCACACGGGAGCGTACCTTGCTGCGGCGATCTGCCTCCTTGGTGCGTCCGCCGTAAAAGGAAAAGTTATAGCGGTCCTTTATCACGGCCTGGTCGCCGCCCCGACTCAGCGCCATCTCAATGGACAGGGCCGCAAAGCCATAGCTTTCCTCAAAGCTGGCTCCCTCGACGCCCAGACCAAAGGATATGGACGCAGCCAGACCCGAAGGGCTGGTGATCTGATGAATGTCCTCCAAAATGGAGAATTTCTCATCGATCGCATCCTTCAGATCCCGCTTTTCAAACACAAACAGAAACCGATTCTTCTCCAGCCGACGCAGCAGTCCGTGATACCGCTCTGTCCACTTGGTAATCGCCTCGTTGATCTTGGCATCCAGGGCAGACATTGCGCCTTCGGTCAGGTTTTTTGTCAGCTCCTCATAGTTGTCGATCATAATGATAGACACAACAGGACGGGAACGGATATATTCATCCCGAACCTGGTAAAGCTCGGTCAAATCGGCAAAGTACAGCATACCCATCAGTGTAGCGCCGGGATCATCTGCCCGCACAGTGGTGCCGTATACCCGATAGCGGCGCTCCTGAAGGGTCACATCATAGGCGTATTCATTCTTGCCGGAAACCAGCCAGTCCGTCTGAAAACCAGGCACGATCTCGGTAATGGAGCGCTCTGTCAAGCCGTCGGCAATACCTGTGGCACTATAGAAGCTGTCATTGGCGTGCAGCAGTCTGCCATCAGCCAGGCGGATCGCTGCCATGGGGAAGGGGCTTTCCGCATTATCGATGCCGGTCTGGACATGGGAGACTTTTTTCAGAAACTGCTGGATCTCCCGGCGGCGTTCCCGCTTCAGCAGCAGGTACAGCAGGAAGAATACGACCGTTATACCGGCCTCCGCGCCTGCCAGAATATACTGCTGTGCCAATACAGCACCCACAGTGAAGCCGCACATCAGCACGAAATAGATCCACACATAGTCGTGCAGCAGCCTGCCCAGCTTCTTATTCATTCATGCCGCCTCCCCAAAATGGACAAAAAGCCCATAGTATAGTTACTTAACAGATATTATAACAAATCTATTGCCCCGGTGCAACTGCTTTTCGCAGATTTCTAAAAAAAGCTGCGACAAATCTCTTGATTTTCCGGCAAAGGGTGTCAAAAAAATGTTGTATACATTTTCGATAAACTGTGTTATACTAGCTACAGTATGTGCCGGGTGGGCAACCCCGGCCGGAAATGGGCCTGCCTGCTCCAAAGAGCAGTGCAGCCACAAAAAATCGTAAATATCACGCAAGCGTTTTCTCCAGGATCGGCGATACGGGGCCGAAAACGGAGCAAACGGTTGCTTGTTTGTCTTGCTATTTTTCCTGTTTTTCCGAGAACATACGATTTTGAAAGGAGTATTGATACCATTTGGCTGAAAAATTGAAAATCATCCCTCTTGGCGGTCTGGATGAGATCGGCAAGAATATCACCGTTCTGGAATACGGTAAGGATATGATCGTGGTGGACTGCGGCGTTGGCTTCCCCGACGAGGAGATGTACGGCGTGGACCTGGTGATCCCGGATTTTGCCTACCTGGTGGCAAACCAGAAAAAGCTGCGGGGCATGTTTATCACCCACGGTCACGAGGATCATATCGGCTCCATTCCCTACTGCATGCAGCAGGTCAGCTGCCCCATCCATGGCACAGCCATGACTTGCGGACTGATCAAGCTGAAGCTGGAAGAGCACCGCATTGCGGACAAGGTCAAACTCATCACCCATAAGCCCGGTGATACAGTCAAGGCCGGTTGCTTTACCGTAGAATTTATCCATGTGAACCACTCCATTGCCGATGCTGTGTGCTTCGCGATCCACACCCCCGTAGGCACGGTGGTCATGACCGGTGACTTTAAGATCGACCCCACTGCCACCGACGGCATGATCGATCTGGCCCGTCTGGGTCAGCTGGGCAAGGATGGCGTACTGGCTCTGCTGGCTGACTCCACCAATGTGGAGCGGCAGGGCTATACCCCCAGCGAACACATCGTGGCAGAGAGCCTGGACCGGCAGTTCAAGAACTGTGACCAACGGATCATCGTCACCACCTTTGCCTCCAACATGCACCGCATTGCCGCAGTGCTGGCAACTGCCCACCGCCACGGGCGAAAAGTAGCCGTTACCGGCAGAAGCATGGAAAACATGCTTAAGGTAGCCCAGGAGCTTGGATATATCCGGGTGCCTCAGGGCACTATCGTGGACTTGAACAGTATCAAGAGCCTGCCGAAAAACAAGATCGTCATCGTTTCTACAGGCTCTCAGGGCGAGAATATGTCGGCCCTGTACCGTATGGCCTTTTCCACCCACAAGCAGGTGGATATCGTGGCAGGTGACCGGATCATCATTTCTGCCTCTGCCATTCCCGGCAACGAAAAGGCCGTATCCAAGATCATCAACGAGCTGTACCGCAAGGGTGCGGATGTGGTTTATGAGAAGAGCGAGGGTCTCCATGTATCGGGCCACGCCTGCCAGGAAGAACTGAAGATCATCCACGCCCTGTGCAAGCCCAAATTCTTCATCCCCGTCCACGGCGAGCAGCGGCATTTGCAGCTTCATGGCAGACTTGCCAAACAGATGGGCATGAATCCCAAGAACATCTGTGTCGGCGAGATCGGCAGTGTGTTTGAACTGACCAAGCGCACCTGCAAGGTGGAATCCTCCGTGCCGGCGGGTATGGTGTTGGTGGACGGCACCGGCGTGGGCGATGTGGGCAGCGTAGTGCTCCGGGACCGGAAGCACCTGGCGGAGGACGGCATGATCGTGGTGTGCGTTAACCTCTCCGCCGAGGACGGCTCTGTGATCTCCGGTCCGGACATCATTACCCGGGGCTTCATCTATGTGAAGGAATCTGAGGAGCTGATGGAAGAGCTGCGGGAGGTGGCTATGGAGGCCATTGACCGCTGCCACCGCAAGCGCATCCGGGATTGGACCGCTATCAAGTCCGCCATCAAAAACGATTTGAGCGGCTACCTGTACAAGACCACCAAGCGCAACCCCATGATCCTGCCTGTGATCATGGAGATCTGAAAATCAAGGCCTCCCTTTGGGGCAATTTCATTAAGTTTAGAAAACCTTGTCATTCTGAGGAGCAACGCGACGAAGAATCTACGCATTTCATCGACATATGAAGTCAAATTGGTGCGAAGATCCTTCGACTCCCCCTTCGACTGCGCTCAGGGTCCGCTCAGGATGACAGCCTTAACCTAATGACATTGCCTTTCCGGGGAGGCCTTACATACAACAAGGTGACTCTATGAACTATTATTTTGCGCCTCTCGAAGGCGTGATAGACAGTGTGTACCGCAGAGCCCATAACACATACTTTCCCGGCGTGACCCGGTATTATATGCCCTTCCTCTCCCCTACGGTCCACCGAAGCCTGACGCCCCGGGAAGCCAGGGAACTGCCACCGGCAGACAGTGTGGCCTTTGAGGCCGTGCCCCAGCTGCTGACCAAGGTGCCCGAGGACTTTCTGTGGGCGGCCCAGACCTGCCGGGACCTGGGCTACAGAGAGGTCAACCTGAATTTGGGTTGTCCTTCCGGCACTGTCACTGCCAAGGGCAAAGGCTCCGGTATGCTCCGGGACCCGGATGGGCTGGACTGCTTTTTGCATGATATTTTTGCCAAAGCCCCGCTGCCCATATCCGTTAAGACCCGACTGGGTTTTTCCTCACCGGAGGAATTTCCCCGGCTGCTGGAGGTGCTCAACCGCTATCCCATCCATGAGCTGACGGTGCATCCCCGGGTCCGCAACGCATTCTACAGTGGGGCCGTGGAGCTGGAAGGTTTTCGCTATGCGCTTCAAAACAGCAAAGCACCTGTGTGTTATAACGGCGATCTGTGCAGCCTGGCTGAGGTCCGGGCCTTTGAAGCGGCCTTCCCCCAGGTGCAGTCTGTGATGTTGGGCAGAGGTCTTGTGGGTGATCCGGGTATGCTCAGCCCCGGCGGCACCACCAAAGAAGCTCTGAAGCCCTTCACGGATATGCTGCTTGAAGAGTATCAGGCAGCCTTCGGCGGCGCGCGAAATGCCATGTTCCGACTGAAGGAGCATTGGCGTTATCTGCTGTGCCTCTTTGAGGGCGGCGAGAAACTGGGCAAGCAGCTGCGCAAAACCACAGACCTGGGCCAGTACCAGGCCATCACCGCCCGGATCCTGCAGACTCTGCCCCTGCGCCATACTCTGCAGCCTGATTGGGAACATTCTTCGGTCCTTCTCACACCTTAACAACGCCGCATTCATGCCATACCAAGCAGCAGAAAGATCCGGGGCTACGAATGATCGAAGCCCCGGATCTTATATGCCGGTATATGAAAAATCCGTAAAATAACGCAGTTTTTATGCCGGTTAGCCTTTTACTCAGCCATCCGTTCCATATCGGCCTGTCCCAAAACGATGGCTCTATAGTTGACTTCCATAGGAACGGTCTGCACCAGTGCTGTGAGCTTTTCGCTGCACCGCTCGGAGACCAATGCCTCTCTGCCAAACAAATACCAAGCCTCGTCACCACCCACATAGTACATAATGTGGTAGCCAAAATCCGTTTTTACCAAACCGGTGTCGCCAGCCTTACGGCTCTCATCAAAGATCCAGGCATCAAACTCCTTAACCATATAGTCCTTTGGCACATAGCTGTACAGGCCGCCCTCGGTATTAGAGCCCTCATCCACAGACTTTTCATTAGCAAGCTTGGCAAAGGCCTCCTCGCTGCCGTCCTTGGCCCACTCGTCCAGCAAAGCCTGGGCCTGTGCACGGCACTGCTCCCACTGCGCATCCGTGATCACAACGCTGCCATCCGCATTTTCCGTTACCTCGGGCTCCAGCAGAATATGCCGCACATCCACCAGCTTTCCGGTCTCCCTTGTTACACCGTACAAAGAGGAAAAGTCCTCAGCATATTTATCAAAAAACGCGCTGACCTCGTCCCGTGTAGGATCCTCCGCCTCATACCAGGAGGAATAATAGGCCTCTCCCCGATTGGCAAGATCCAGATATGCAAGATAGACTTCCGGATCAGCACCGGGGCCTACCATTGTACGCAGATAATCATCCAGATCCTCGTAGCCCAGCTCCTGGACCCTCTTATCCATCTCTTCCGGAAGCGTTTCCAGGTAATCGGCATAATCCTCAGACATCTCAAAGCCCTGCTTCTCTGCTTCAAGGACCAGAGCTTGATAGCGATGCCAATTTTCCAGACTCAGCTCCAGAAAATACTGCTCCCAGCTTATATCTTCCCCATCCTCTGTATTGGGGACCTTTTGGTCTGCAAAGGGTTTTTCCACATCCAGGGCATCTGTGATGCCGTAGTTGCTCACATAATTATAAAACTGCATCCAGTAAAGCACCTGAAGCTCGGCATTGGTCAGCTCCCGGTCGCCAATGGTAGCTACCACTCTGTTGGCAGCCAGCTTTACTCTCCAGGCGCTTCTGGTGTAGTTGCTGCGGAAATGGATATTGTTCTCGCCAGGGATCCATCCACCGTTAAAATCGTACCATGCAGCGGCGCACAGGCCCAGAACCAGCACCACGCAGCAAATGATGGCAGTCAGCCGGATCCACTTTTTCTTCTTAGGCTTCTTAGGCTGTTCCGAAAGCTCTTCTGCTGTTTCTTCCAGGGCCTTCTCAGTCGGTGTTTCCGCCTGCGGTGTCTGCTCAGAGGATACCTCCATCTCCAAGGTCTCCTCAGCCGGTGCTTCTTCTACCGGCACTCCAGCATTGTTTTTACCGCAAGCCGGACAGATAATCTCATCCTCACCCAGCTCAACATCGCAAAACTTACACTTCATAATTACCCTGCCCTCCTTATCTCAGAAAAATAATGCATTCAGTTTACCACGCCTACCTCAAAAATGCAAGAATAAACTGCCATTGTTTACAAAACCGCAAAAATCTCGCCTCAACCCTTGAAAATCGGCATAAAAAATGGTAGTATTTATTGTTGAGATAGTATCCCCAGTGGAGGACCTGACATGAACACCAAAACGACCGTTATACCGCAGCAGGCACTGCAGCAGCAGCTCGACCTCTGCGCGCAAATACATTCTCTTTGGCACAGCCGGGGCACGCCCCCTCTGGCCTATGTGGAAACCTACGGCTGCCAGCAGAACGAAGCCGATTCCGAGCGGATCCGTGGCCTGCTCTGCGAATGTGGCTATGCCATGACCGACTCTGCCGAGGGTGCCGATGTGGTGGTGATGAACACCTGCGCCATTCGGGAGCATGCAGAGCAGAGAGTCTTTGGCAATCTTGGCGCGCTGACCCACACCAAGCGACGCCACCAAGGACAAAAGATCTTTCTTTGCGGCTGTATGGCCGGTCAAGCGCATGTATCTGACCGTATCAAAAACAGCTACCACCATGTAGATGGCGTATTCTCCACCCACCACCTGTGGCAGTTCCCCGAGATCTTATACCGGGTGTTGACCACCGGCAAGCGGGTCTTCTATGTAGAGGACGAAGCCGGTTCTATTGCAGAAGGACTTCCCCAGCTGCGGGATAACACCCTGAAGGCCTGGGTATCCATCATGTACGGCTGCAACAACTTCTGCACCTACTGCATCGTGCCCTATGTCCGGGGCAGGGAACGCAGCCGCAAGCCGGAAGATATTCTAAAGGAATGTGAAAACCTGATCCGCTCCGGGTGTAAGGAGATCACCCTGCTGGGTCAGAATGTCAACTCCTATGGTAAGGACTTGAACAGCAGCATCGACTTTGCAGACCTGCTGCAGCGGATCGCTCAGATCCCCGGTGACTTCCTGATCCGCTTTATGACCAGCCACCCCAGAGATGCCTCCAGGAAGCTTTTTGACACCATGGCCGCCAATCCCAAGATCGCCAAGCAGCTGCATCTACCCTTCCAGTCCGGCTCCAGCCGGGTTCTGAAGGCCATGAACCGCCATTATGACCGGGAAACCTATCTGGAAAAAGTGCGCTACGCAAAGTCCGTCATGCCCGATCTGGTGCTGACCAGCGATGTGATCGTAGGCTTCCCCGGGGAAACAGAGGAAGAATTTGAAGAAACTCTGAGTCTGATCTCCCAGGTGCGCTACGACGCGCTGTTTACCTTTATCTTCTCCCCCAGAAAGGGAACACCTGCTGCAGCCATGGAAGATCCCACGCCCAAGGAAGAAAAGAACCGCCGGTTCGATCAGCTTTGCGCGCTGCAGAACACCATTTCTGAACAGATCCACAGCGCCTACGTGGGCAAAACTCTGCGCTGTTTGGCTGATGGACAAGATAAGGATATGCTTACCGCCCGGACCGAGGGCGGCAGGCTGGTACGCTTTGCCGGCAGCGAGGACCTGATCGGCAAATACCTCTCCCTCACCATCACCGGCTCCACCACCTGGAGCCTTACCGGCCAATTGGAAGAAAAGGACTGATATCATGGCAGAGAAAAAGCAGGAACTGACCCCCATGAAGCGGCAGTACAATGCCATCAAGGAAGAAAACCAGGATTGCATTTTGTTCTTCCGCCTGGGAGATTTCTATGAGATGTTCGACGAGGATGCCCGGCTTGCCGCCCGGGAACTGGATCTGACCCTGACCACCCGGGACCGGAACAAGCCCGAGGAGGAACAGACCCCCATGTGTGGCGTCCCCTATCACAGCGTAGATTCCTATATGGCCCGTCTGGTCGCCAAGGGCTACAAGGTCGCCATCTGCGAGCAGACCGAGGACCCCGCCACTGCCAAGGGGCTTGTTCAGCGGGATATCACCCGAATCATCACCCCCGGCACTGTTACGGAAAGCTGTATGCTGGAGGAAAGCAGAAACAATTATATTGCCTGCCTTTATGGAGAAACAGAAAAGATCGGTCTTGCCTTCTGCGATGTTTCCACCGGTGCATTTTTTGCCACCGTCTGTGCTGATGCCCAGGCCGCCGCTTCTGAGCTGGGCCGTTTTGCTCCCAGCGAGGTGATCCGCCACGGCCGCGCTGTTCAGTGCCCCGTCCTTGACGACGCACTGCTCCGCCACCTGCACTGCTGTGTCAACGAAGGCCTGCATCAGGGCTTTGACTTAGAGCAGGCCCACGCACTTCTGGAGCAGCACTTCGGCATGTCCATCGGACAGCTGGGTCTGGGCGGCATGGATGCTACTGCCATGGCCAGCGGCGGACTGCTCAAGCAGCTTCTGTTTGTGCAGAAAAACGACCTAAAGCA
>JAGBSG010000003.1 GCA_017632035.1 Oscillospiraceae bacterium
TATCGTTCCAACAATATCCCGATGTCCGTGCTTGGTTGGAAAACACCCAATCAGAAACAATACGAGTTAGAAAATATCATCTACATTTAGAACTTAATCAAATTTTCCCAGTCTCACATCATTGACAAACGTACAAAAAAAGGCATGTTTCCAAAAAATAATTGGCAAAACAGCTTTCAAACGCGGCCGGTTTTAAGAATATAAACATGGGCGCATTGCAAAAAATGCAATGCGCCCTTCTGCTATGCAAATATCTACGCCCTGCAGATTCTATCGATAGATTTTTTGAATTCTGCAACACACCCATATTTTTGTGCGGCTGTCCCTTTAGAGCAGCGCTTTGCCGTTGAGAGGCTCGGGACGCTTACAGGTGGTGGACACCTTTACAAAAGCGCCGGTCTTGCTGCTTTCCATCATGCAATCGATCACATCCAGCACATGCAGTGCCAGCTCGCTGGAGGCCAGATTGGGCCTGCCTTCTTCCATGGCGGCAGCCATTTCGGAAGGACCGATGCCCCGGCTGTTTTGGGCGAAGGGCAGGTCATTCTCTGCGGCTTGCTGATCGGTGCGGCTGCGGATCACCTGGATTTCGCCGTAGTCGCCGGCTTTGGGGGCAACGGCCTCCAGCACGGTAACGATGCACTTGACAGGTTCACCCAGCACATACTTGGGGTCAACATCGTCGGAAAGACGGACACAGCTGTCAGCTTTCACGATCACATACTCGGCAAATGCGCCGCTGCCACCGAGGCCGCTGACCTTGTCACCAACCTTGAAATTGGTGACATTTGCACCTACCTGGACAACTGTACCTGCGTACTCGTGGCCCAGAGGGAAAGGATAGCCGCCGGGTTTGACGATATAGCCCTTCCAGTGGTTCAGCTCCCAGTTGCAAAGGCCGCAGGAAGCGATCTTGATCATAATCTGATCGGGGTTCGGCACTTTGTCCACCTCCTGGATGATAAAACGGCCGGGCTCGGCCAAAAGTGCCTGCTTGAATTTCATAGGACATACCTCCTTAAATTTTAACACCTACAGTATTGCATATTTCGCAGAAGGTATGGTATAATGATCCCGGGGCGATATGGACAAAAACGACTTTTGGAGGAAATCTATGAAGCTGGAAAGCGCAGGAAAGAGCAGTCCCAACCGAAAAACCGCCAGAGCGCACACCCATCCCTGCTGGGAACTGATCTACCATGCTGCCGGTAGTGGCACCATGGTGATGGGCGATCAGCAAGTGCGGTTTGGGGAGGGTACGGTTGTGCTGTGCCCCCCGGGGATGGCCCATGATAAGTATACGGAAAACGGCTTTACGGATTACTATATTCAGTTTTCCGGTTTTGATTGTCCTCATCGGGTTTATGTGCTGCAGGACAGCTACGACCGGCGGCTGCTGCAGCTGATTCGGGTGCTCCACGGTACTTACTATGAAAACACAGCACCGTCGGTATGCGAGAGCCTGACGGATGCCATTTTGGGGATCGTCAAGCCAATGCTGGAAAGCCAGGAGCAGAGCGAATATGTGCGGATGCTCCGGGATACCATTATCGACTGCTTCACAGATCCGGATTTTCTTCTTCGGGAGGCCATGGAAAAGATCCCTCTGAACAGCGATCATCTGCGCCGCCGCTTTAAGGCAGAGCTGGGGATGACACCGGGGGAATACCTGACCTACTTGCGGATGGAATATGCAAAAAAACGGCTGAACCGGGATGAAAAGCTGACTGTTGCGGAGGTAGCCTTCCGGGCAGGCTACTATGACCCTTTGTACTTCTCCCGGGCCTTCAAAAAATATACCGGAGTACCGCCGTCTCAATGGAAATGAGCAGATCCCAAATGGATCTGCTCATTTTATACAGCAAGGAAAAAATATGTAGCGATCTGCTCCGGGGATTCCTGCCGGCCGTTTTCCAGCCACCAGCGCAGGGTCTGCACAAAGGTGGCGGCGATATGATCCACCCAGTAAGCCTCGGGAAGTGCTTCGGCCTTCCTGTGGGAAAAGAGATGGAGCTGGCTTTCGGCCAGCTTTTTTAAGTTCTCCCGGAAATAGCCCAGGAACAGGCCGTTGTTCCGGCTGGACAGAAGATCAAGAATGCTATTGTCGTTTTTCTGCAGGTGGCGGAACAAATGTAAGAATACGGAGTCCGGGGCATCGCAATCGAAAATGTGGGTGTGGGCGCTGTTAGAGCCGGCCTCGGCCTCAAAGATATGGGCAAACAGTTCTTCGCACAAAGCCTTGAGCAAAGATTCTTTGGTTTCAAAATGGGCGTAAAAGGTGGCCCGGCCCACATCTGCCAGCTGGATGATATCACCTACGGTGATCCGGTCGTAATCCTTTTTGGATAACAGGGTGATCAGCGCCCGAAAAATGGCGCTTCTGGTCTTTTTCTGCCGTCTGTCCATAGAACCTCCGTACAATTTTTCAGATTTATTCCGTAAGAAACAAAACGGAAAAAGCATATGTTGCGCAGCAAGCATATCGGCGCTACAATTAAAACGAACAAAATATATTTTACTGAATACATTGTACTATAAAATCGAGGGGAATGCAATGGGAGGAATTATGAAACCGGACAGGAATATATTCGTTGCATTTATTTTGAATCTGTTTTTTTCGGTGTTTGAATTTGTGGGCGGGACGATGATCGGCAGCACCGCCATTGTATCGGATGCGCTCCATGACCTGGGAGATGCTATGAGCATCGGCTTTGCGTTTCTTCTGGAGAAAAAGAGTAGCCGCAAACCGGATGATACCCACACACTGGGCTATGGAAGATATTCAGTTCTGGGGAGCCTGGTCACGACTTTGGTTCTTGTGGCAGGTTCTGTGGCGGTGATCCTTAACGGGATTCACCGGATCTTAAATCCTGTGCAAATCCGGTATACCGGAATGATCGCGTTTGCGATGATCGGCGCAGCGGTCAATCTGGTGGCGGCGTTGATTACCCGGGAAGGGGACTCCTTAAATCAGAAGGCCGTAAACCTGCACATGCTGGAGGATGTGTTGGGGTGGTGTGTGGTTCTGGTTGGTGCGGTGATTATGAAATTTACGGATCTGACTGTCTTGGACCCGCTGATGTCAATAGCTGTGGCGCTGTTCGTTTTGGTTCACGCCCTGAAAAACCTTACCCGGGTGCTGGACCTGTTTCTGGGAAAAACGCCCCGAGGTGTGTCAGTGGAGGCTTTGAGGACGCACCTGCGGGAGATCGAGGGCGTGCTGGGTGTAGGCAAGGTGCAGATGTGGAGCATGGACGGCAATTCCTGCTGTGCAGCTGTGCAGGTAAAAGTCCTGGGCGATAACCGGAGGATTCGGGAGAATATCCGGCAGGAACTTCTGGAGCACGGCATCGGTTCAGTAACGGTGGAAGTGTTCGGCGAAGATGAGCCGTACCCTGAAGAGCCCGAGCTGCAGACGAACAAACACCACCGTCATCACCATCACCATCAAGGCCCCCTTGTGTAAAGGGGGCCTTGATGGTGCGCTCTGTTTGTATATTTTGCGAATTATGCTACAGCCCCTTTGCGTTTTAAGGCCGAAGTCCCATACCGCCTTCCAGGGTAATGGTCTCGCCGCTCATATATTTCAAATCGGGTGAGGCAAGTGCAACGCAGGCTCGGCCAATCTCGGTTTCAGAATCTGCAAAGTGTCCCATAGGCGGCATTTTAACGTTTGCTTTGAATGCTTCCGGATTCGCGGCAGCCCAACTCTCCAACTGGGCGGTCCAGGCAAGGGGGCAAACCACATTCACATTGATGCCATCTTTTCCCCACTCGGTGGCGGCCACACGGGACAGACCGCGGATACCTTCCTTGGCTGCAGCATAAGCGCTCTGGCCGAAATTGCCGAATAAGCCGGCGCCGGATGCGAAGTTGATCACGCTGCCCTTGGTTTTTGCCAGGTAGGGATAGCAGGCCTTCATATAGTAGAAGGTGGCATATAAGCCGGAGTAAATAGCCAGATCAAACTGCTCTGTGGTGTGAGCAGTCAAGGTTACGCCGGAAGCCGATGCCTGGGCGTTGTTGATCAGCACATGGATATCACCAAATCGCTCGATCGCTTTTTGCACCACATGAGCGGCGGTGGTTTCGTTATCAGCTCCTGCACAGATATCCGCCTGCACCGGAAGCACTTCAATAGGATACAGCCGTTCCAGTTCCTCTTTGGCTTGCATCAGCTTCTGAAGGTTGCGGCCGGTCAGAACAAGATTCGCGCCTTCCTTTGCGAATGCAGTTGCAATGCCGTAACCGATAGAGCCGCAGCTGCCGTCTTTTAGCACAGCCCTGCCGCCACCGGTGATAATTACAGTTTTTCCATGAAAGAATCCCATAAAAGTCTCTCCTTTACATAAAGATATTTCCGTCTGGACTGATGGTTACTATGTGAAGCGGAATGTTTTTGCCGCTGCTTTCGATGGCGGTTTTTACAGCATAGCTGAGGCCGCCGCAACAGGGTACTGTCATCCGGGTGACGGTAACGGAACGGATATGGTTGCACTTGAAAATCTGCGTCAGCTTCTCGGCGTAATCCACGGCATCCAGCTTGGGGCAGCCGATCATGGTTACCTTGTCGCGCATAAAATCGCGGTGGAAGTTGCCGTAGGAATAGGCGGCGCAGTCGGCAGAGATCAGCAAGTCAGCACCCTCAAAATAAGGGGCGTTGAGGGGCAGCAGCTTGATCTGTACAGGGAAGTTAGCCAATTCGCTGGGGACAGAGACTTCCTTCCTGTGATGACCGTGAGGAATACTCTGACAGGCAGAGCCGGGACAGCCGCAGCCCAGCGGTTCTTCCTTTGCCCTTTTCGCTGCCAGAACAGCCGCTTCGTTGTAGGCAGGCGCTTCCCGCTCCTCAAAGGAAATGGCGTTCATGGGACAGGCGGGGAGGCAATCTCCCAGACCGTCGCAGTAGTCCTCCCGGAGTAGTTTTGCCTTACCGTCGATCATATCGATAGCACCCTCGTGACAGGCTTTTGCGCACAAACCGCAGCCGTTGCATTTTTCTTCATCGATGGTAATGATTCTTCGGATCATATTCATTCCTCCTGTTAAGTTTTGCTCATTTTTGCATAGCGGCGATTTCCATCATGCGTTCGTACATTTCGTCACCTACACATTTCCTTGCGTATTGGCACCACTGCACACAGCTTAGGGTATCGTTGTAGGCAATAAAGCCACAGTTTTCACAGGGGATTTGGGTGTCGATGGAGAACAGTTCGATCAACGCACCGCACTGAGGACAGGTTTTCTCGATGATCGTTGGTGTTCGGGGTTTTCCCTGGCATCCTTCCAACATAGCGATCCCTCCTTTTATATGCAGTATACAACACAAGATCCCTGAACGATGTTGCAAATATCACATCGTTCGGGGGCGTATACATTTTTACCTTACAAAATGCGGAAGCAGTTTTGGTCATAGTCGATCAGTCCGTCGTCCTTCATTTTCACAAGCTCACGGGTCAGCGCGCTGCGATCGACGCAGAGGTATTCCGCCAGTTCGACTCTGCCAAGAGGAATCTGCAGATAGCGGGTGTTTTGAAGCTGGGTCTGAATGGAGAGATAGGCCAGCAGCTTTTCCCGGATGGTTCGTTTGGAAATGATCTCAACCTTGCGAACAAGGTCCCGGTTCTTATTTGCGATGATCCGCACCATGTTCTCGATCAGCCGGTGGTGAAATTCGCAGGACATGGTGCAGTTGCGCATTACCCGGTTGAAGGGGATGAACAGGATTTTGGCATCCTCGGAAACCAGAAAGGTCGCTGCGGAAAGATTGTCGCTGCCGCAGGCAAAGGTCTCGCCAAACACCTCATCCCGGCCAGCCCGAACCAGCAGGGTCTTGTTGCCCCAGAGGTCCTCTTTCACCATATCCACTGCGCCGGACAGGACAAGTCCGATGTGTTTGATATTTTCTTCCTCAAAGGCCACAATGTCACCTTTTCGGAAGGTGCCGATATGATAGCCGATGCAACCCAGCATGGCGATGCGGTCCTCGGGGTTGATGCCGTCAAACAAAGGGGAATGGACTTTGCTTAAGATATCTTTCATGTCTGCCACCTCCATAAATATTGTACAGCAAAGATGGCAATGTTGCAACTGTCACGTTATGAGTTTGCCTGCTCTGGTAGAAAAGAAAATCCGCACCGCATTGATATGGGTTGGAGTCCGATCCTCTTGTGCATAACAAAAGAACGACCCCATTTAGGGTCGTTCTTTTGTTGGTGCCGGTGACCGGACTCGATTTGCATTTTCTCCCGTTGGGAGAAAATTAAGGTAGCCACCAGTGTTTGCACTGGTGGCAGGAACTGTCCACCGGACAGTTCCACAGAGTGTCAAAAAAGCCGCAAACCGTCAAAATGCGGTATTATCAAGCAACATTAGAAATAAGCCTTCTCCCACCGGGAGAAGGTGGCAAAAATCTTTGATTTTTGACGGATGTGGGGTGAAAATACTTGCTGCGCAAGGCATTTTGACTTACTGCGCAAACGGTCAGACTACCGTACCTATGTACGCCGACGCTGACCGTTTGCTTGTCTTTGCGCCTTCCTTGACCTCTGCCAGTCTGTCAAAAATTAGTTTTTTGACAGACTGAGGAACTGTCCACCGGACGGTTATGGAAATTGAAAAACCCTTGTGGTTCTAAGGTTTTTTGAGCCCACGAAAAAATCCGGTACGAATGCGGTACGAGCAATACCCCTTGTGCACAAGCAAAACCTAAAAAATCATTATTGTAGTACAAATATTCAAAGGAGAAATGTACTACAATGACCCCAGTATTTTATGATGTGAACGATGTTCAAGATGTCCTCAGATGTAAGGAAAGCAAAGCGTATAGAGTAATCCGCGAATGCAACAAGGAGCTCCAAGCCCTTTGATTTATCATCCATCCGGGCAAGGTAAGTGCGGAGTATTTTCTAACGCGGCACGGACTGACCAAGGAGGGCATTGTTCAATGACAGGCATTTACAAAGTTCAACGAAAGCACGGCGTAAAGTGGTACACCAAAGTAAACTACACAGTTGCAGGTATTCACTATCAGAAAAAGAGTTCAGTTTTTTACACGCAGAAAGAGGCTCGTGCGGCAGAAATCGAGTTGCAAGAATGGGTGCGGCAGGTCATCCAAGAGGCTGAGTCGGGGCATACAGAGCCTCCCGCAAACTTTGCCGGAACGCACGGATACCGCCGTCACAGAGGCGCAGAAACGCCCTCAGCGGCTCGTAGCGCCGACCTATGGACAGGTATGGGAAGAGTACCGAAACACGCCCAAAATCAAAGAATTGAAGCGCAGCAGCCTCAAGGCAAAGGACGATGCGCAAGCGTTTATCTTGCCCCATTTTCGGGATGTCAAAATCAAGGATATTGACGCCGAAATGCTGCAGATGTGGCAGCAGTATATGAAGTCCTACATCACCCGCAACGGAACGCCAATGGCAGATTCAAGTCTCCGCAGAACGCAAATGCAGCTCAACGCGGTTCTGAATTATGCGGTTGCCAAAGGCTATTTGAGATTTTCCCCTATGGTGGATTTGACCAATTTGGGTAGCACAGTTACACCGGAACGCCCCACATGGTCAGACGAAGAATTCTTTCTTTTCAGGCAAGCTGCGCCGGAGGAATGGCGTGTGTTCTATGACTTGATGTATTTCATGGGCTTGCGAATCGGCGAGGCTCGCGCCATCACCCCCGCAGATATTACCTATGAGAACGGACGCGCTTATTTGCATATCACAAAATCCTGTGACATTGACGGCGAAACCGACTCCCCCAAAAGCACTTCCGGTACCCGCACACTTTTGTTGCCGGAGGAAATCGAGCAGGGGTTAAAGGGCAGGATTTCCCGCACCTATGGACTCAAGCCATACGAGCGTATTTTCTGGGAGCGACCTGGCGGTATTTATTCCATCACAAACAGAGCTTGCGAAACGGCAGGCGTGCGCAAGATTAGCCATCACGATATGCGCCATAGCTGCGCCACAAATCTCGTGGCATCGGGTGAATATACCCTCGTTGATGCAGCGCGCTTTCTTGGTCACAAAAACGCCTTTGTAACTGCCAATACCTATGCACATAGTCCCCAAACACATAAGGCAGCGATTGCGGATTCCGTATCGAAAAGAATGCGGCGAATGGTTGCTTAAGGGCTGACCCGGTAGACGAAAGACTACCGGGTCTTATCCTGCTTTCTGTTGATTTCTGTGGTTATTTGTGGTATAATTCTATTCGGAAAGTTTGAATTAGTCGAAGTAACGTATAAGAAAAGAAATGGGTGATAATTATGCGGCTTAACACACATAGTCAAACAGGCTCTTCTAAATTACCCAAACCTCTCATTGCGTTGTTTTTGGTCGGTGTAGGTTTGATGTATTTCATTTTTTTGTTAGCAGCATTCGCTTGCTTTTATTATGCCAATAGTCTGTTGGGCGGTATTTTGATGATTGCCCTCCCTATAGTACTAACCGCTTGGTATTGCATTACAACGAGAGATATATGTAAGGCGTACATCGAAATTAACGGAAACGAAATTCGCGTAGTAGATTACTATCTTGGAATAAAGAAAGAGCGAATGGTTTTATTTTCAGATATTACTTCTGCTGAGATAGCTCTTGGATACTCACATCGAGTAAAAGGCTACAGATTTAGCACTATGGGAACGCGGCATATTGTTCTAAAGAAAGATAACAAATATCTTTTCAAAATCATCTACTTACCAGAAACAGAAAATATCTTTAAGGACTTTCTTGTTTAACCAATTCCAATATGTCGAACTGTTCGGCATATTGGAATTTCCTCTTTACAGCTCGTATTCCTCGTTGTCCAGTTCGTTTAAGTCGTCTACAACTGCCTGTGCCTCCGGGCGTACATAGTCAAGAACTGTGCCCCGCCCCATAGCAATGTTTTGCAGCTTGCCGAAGAGCCGGCCAAGAGAATCGCTCAGCCGTGACACAAGCCGTTGCAGGCGCGTCTTTTCTTGCGTGAGCGTTTCCACCTCTGCACGAACTTCCTCGCGCACTTCCGTCAGTTTGCGGACTTCTTCTTTTACAGCCTCTTTTTCGGCATGAACAGCAGCGAGAGCCTCCCGTTCCTTTTGGGCTACATACTGCTCCAAAGCCATCGTTTGCTTTCCGGGCTCGGCGGGGATTTTCTCGATTTCGAGCCCACATTTCCGGGCACACTTCAAAGCAATGCTGCGCTCCATTTTGGAGAAGCTTTGCTTGCGGTTGTTGTGCCTGCTTTCTTTTTTGGTGGGGTCTGGACGCTCTATGCCGAGCTGCTCGAGTGCTTTCGCTTGTGACACTTCAAGCAGCCCGTCTTTTCCGGTTGCGCACCATACCCGGCGGATATGGGCGTGGGGTACGCTTTCGTCATTGTGAATGGCAACATCCAAAAAGCGCACCTTGTCTCCAAATTCGGCTCGCATATGGAAAAGGTACAGCGAAAGAAATTGCTCCACTGTTTCCGGGCTGACTGTGCCGCTGCGGTTTCCAAGCTGAATAATGGTTTCTTCCGGGCAGGTGCGGGCACTTTTGCGGTATTCGTCAATGGTCTTGCAGCGTTCTGTGTGACCGCTATTTGTGTAACGTTTATTTTGGGCAGCAAGAGATTCACCGAATAGTTCTTCGTAGCAATCCCTTTCGTGTTCGTCAAAGCTCTTTTTCGGCTTGCCGTCCTCACCCAGCTTTTGAGGCTTTTGCGTGACCGGATTGATGATGCGGTAAAAATTTTCGTGTTCCGGGTCGGGGCTGATATGGTCAGCGGTAAAGCCGTTTCTGTCATTGTGTTTTGTGGAGAATGCGCTGCCATCTGCCCGCGTTCTCCCGTTGTGATGTGTCATTCGCATGGGGTGTCCTCCTTCCGGCGGGGGTGGTATCGTTGAGCCCGCACGGGGTACACCTATATAATGACAGCGAAGGCGCATAAACTGTGTCGGCAGATTAGTACCCCGTACCATTTTGCCGAAAGCAAAATGCGGGGCTCTCCGAGGGGGAACGGATTGCAGCTATGGATTGCACCATAACTGCAATGTTGCATTACGCAGGTAACCCGCATAATGCAACGGAACAGCACGCGCAAATACAAGGGGCAGCTATCTTCCGCTGCCCCTTGATTGCAACTATGCTGTTCCATGCGCTCTGCGGAGCGCAAAGAAGCTCCGTCAGTTTGCCAACTGCCGGAGCAGAACGCGTGCTTGACTATAGCAGAGTTTTGCGGTACAATTCCGGTACGAGGACACCGCGCAGCCGTTACCATATCATAGGAAAAGCAGGGAAAACACCCACAAACTACAAGGGAATAACACGAAATACCACATTCGTAAAGTTCCACCGGACAGTTCCACTGCTATGGGTTCGAGTCCGCCCCTTACAAAGAATAAAGACCATAGTGAATGCATCATTCACCATGGTCTTTGTTGGTGCCGGTGACCGGACTCGAACCGGTACGCTGTCGCCAGCGGTGGATTTTGAGTCCACTACGTCTACCAATTCCATCACACCGGCAGGTGTGTTATGCGTTTATAGAAAGCCGACCGCTGTCGACATTCTTTATATTGTGGCCGCCTGACGGCGGCTGTATGTCGCCATCGTTTGCGGTGCCCGGTGATATCCTTGGCGCGAACGCCTGCGTCCCTCACCGACCGCTGCACTTGCTGCGCCCTCGCTGTATCCGCCGCCGGCGGCACTCGGGCTCGCAACAGTGGAATTTGAGTCCGCTACGTCTACCATTCCATCACACCGGCAGCTACCGCATTAGTATACAACATCTTTTCGGAAATAGCAAGTAAAATTATTCAGATTCTGTGATGCCTTGCAGTTCCAGCATTTCCGCCACGGTTTGTCCTCGGGCGGTCAGGGCCATGGAGCCGTGGACGGGGAAGCCTTCATAAGCGCGGTAATCAAAACCGGAGAGGCTCTGGCGGTAGTCCAGGTCGATGAGTCCCTTTTTTTCCAGACAGGCCAGGATCAGGCTATAGCGATCCGTGGGGTAGTCTGTGTCCTCCAAAAATACGGGCGTGGTGTCATTGGCTTTTTTGGCGATGGGCAGAAAAGGGATCTGGGCCAGCTTGCGCAGCGTGGCGATTTCTTCTTCGGTCAGGACCAGCTCCCGGGCGCAGCCGCTGCAGGAGCCACAGCTGCCGGAACAGGAATTGCAGTGATGCACAGGCATGTCTCCTTTCGGGTATATGGGCAGTATGCCCCATGGGGATTATAGCGATTCGGGCAGAGCGTGTCAAGGAAAGTTCTGCACCGGGCCGGACGAATAACTTGTCTTGCGCTCCATATACTACAGTATGGGAGGGATCGTTATGCGGATCAATTGGAAACGACTGATATTCTGCCTGGCGCTGCCGCTGGGTGTGGGGGCGCTGTCTGCTTTGGTTTCCGGGGGTATGGATACCTATGGAGAGCTGAATCAGCCGCCTCTGTCACCGCCGGGTTGGGTATTTCCTGTGGTATGGACAGTGCTGTATTTGCTCATGGGTTACGCATCTTATCTGGTGCTGGAATCCGGCGCAGATAGGGCTGTCATTCGTCGGGCTTGGATCCTTTACGGCCTGCAGCTGCTGGCTAATTTCATTTGGTCGCCGCTGTTCTTTGGCGCGCAGCTGTATCTGGCGGCACTGTTATGGCTGGTGGTGCTGTGGGTGCTGATCTTCCTGACCATCCGAGCCTTTTCTGCGATCAACGAGCGGGCGGGAGATCTGCTGATCCCTTATATCCTGTGGGTCACCTTTGCGGCATATCTGAATCTTGGAGTGTATCTGCTGAATTAGGGGCTGTTCAAACCGGAAAGAATATGCTATAATCCTCCTGAAAACAAAAATTATACAAGGAGGAGATTCCTATGGCAAACAAGTACGCAGGTACCCAAACCGAGAAGAACCTGGAGGCAGCCTTTGCCGGCGAATCCATGGCTCGCAACAAGTATACTTATTTTGCATCCAAGGCAAAGAAGGAAGGCTTCGAGCAGATCGCAGCCCTGTTTTTGAAGACTGCTGACAATGAGAAGGAGCACGCAAAGCTGTGGCTGAAAGAGCTCAGCGGCATCGGCGATACTGCCGAGAACCTGCTGCATGCTGCAGAAGGTGAGAACTACGAGTGGACCGATATGTACGAGGGCTTTGCCAAGACCGCCGAGGAGGAGGGCTTCCCCGAGCTGGCAGCTAAGTTCCGTCTGGTAGCCGCCATTGAGAAGCACCATGAGGAGCGCTATCGGGCACTGCTGAAGAATGTGGAGATGGCCGAGGTCTTTGCCAAGAGTGAGGTCAAGGTATGGGAGTGCCGCAACTGCGGTCACCTGGTGGTCGGCACCAAGGCTCCCGAGCTGTGCCCCACCTGTGCGCACCCCCAGAGCTACTTCGAGATCCACGCAGAGAACTACTAAGAATCACACGAAAACGCCTGCCGTTTGGCAGGCGTTTTTACTATGCTGGGATCAGCTTCCCAGTAGGATGTAATGCCAGACCCCGGCGATCTCCCGCAGGAAGTAATTGATGAACAGAGCGGGCCAGGAGGTTTTTGCCGGGATGCCGTAGGCGGTGACACCCTGCTCCTGGGCAAAGAGCCCGGCCCGGAACAGGTGATACTCGCTGGACAGCAGACCGATCTCGTCGGGCCGGATTCCCGTGTGCTTTTCTATTAGATCCAGAGAATACTGAAGATTCTCCTGAGTGCTGGTAGAGCGGTCCTCGATCAGGATCCGTGCCGGATCGATACCCCGTTCCGTGAGGATGTTAAACATGCACTGGGCCTCGCTCATATCCTCGTCCGGGCCCTGACCGCCGGAGACTACGCAGATCATCTCCGGATGTGCTGACAGGTATTCGCAGGCGGCATCCAGCCGGTCCTGCAGGGACATGGAGGGGGTAGAGCCGTGAAGGCCCGCACCCAGAACCACGACATACTGACAGGTCTGATCCGGTTGGCCCAGGCTGGCCTTTGCTACCAGAACCCCGGTGACTGTGACGATCAGAAAACCCACACATACACAAGCAGTGAGCACAGTGCGCAGGATTTTTGCCGGCTTGGCATACTTGGATGCCAGTAAGGCAATTCCCCTGTAGGCCAGCAGCAGCGCCGCCAAAAAGAAGCAGACCAGCGCTAAAAAACTGAAGCCCACCACAGCAAAGCGCAGGATCAGGCCCATCACAATCAAGAGGACAATGGCGGCCCACAGCAAAATGCTTCCGATTTGGTGCTTGGCGGTTTTCATAGGCGTCTCCTGTGCGCACAGCGCAGTCATATTCTGTGAAGAAAGTTTACCACAGACATAGGAAAAACGCAAGCCATCCGGTCAGACGATATCGCTAAGTTAAGGTTCTATAATAAATGTTGGGGTCAGGCGATGAGCCTGACCCCAAAGTCGTAATTTAGTAGTTGAGCATAGAGAACAAAATCCTTAGAATAAAAAGTACCACCAATCCACCCCGAGGAGGTTCCCTATGCTCACGAAAA
>JAGBSG010000039.1 GCA_017632035.1 Oscillospiraceae bacterium
CCTGGCAATCGGTGGTACTTCCGTAATCATCGTTGTCGGTGTTGCTCTGGAGACTGTTAAGGCACTGGAGGCACAGATGCTGATGCGCCACTATAAGGGTTTCCTGGAATAAAAAAGAGGTGTCTAAGATGAAGATGATCCTGTTGGGCGCTCCCGGCGCCGGTAAAGGAACCCAGGCTGATTTCATCAAAACCGCACTGCAGATTCCCGTGATTTCCACGGGTAATCTGCTGCGCGAGGCGATTGCTCAGGGAACTGAGCTGGGCAAAGCTGCTCAGGATTATATGAGCCGCGGCGCACTGGTTCCCGATGAGCTGATTATCGGACTGGTGAAGGAAAAATTGGCAAGCCCCGATTGCGCAAAAGGCGCTATTCTGGATGGTTTCCCCCGCACCGTCCCCCAGGCAGAGGCGCTGGACGAGATTGTGGATCTGGATGTTGCACTGTACTTTAATGTACCCGATGCAGTCATCGTAGACCGCATGGCCGGACGCCGCACCTGCCCCACGTGCAGCGCTACTTACCACATCGAAAACAATCCCCCCGCAACTGAGGGCATTTGTGACAAGTGTGGTGAAACTCTGGGTATTCGTCGTGACGATGCACCCGAAGTTGTTCTGCAGCGTCTGCAGGTCTACCACGATCAGACCGAACCCGTCATGCACCACTATGCTGCAAAAGGCAAGCTGGTTACCGTTGAGGGTGTCGGTGCTGTTTCCGAGATTCGCCAGCGAATCGCTGAAGCACTGAAGATCGAGGCATGATTAAGATCAAATCTATCCATGAGATCAAACTCATGGAAGAGGCCGGACAAATTGCCGCAATGGCCCGGGAGGCCTGCGGCAAGGCCGTCCAACCGGGAATCACAACACGGGAACTTGATGAGATCGCTCGCAAGGTCATCACAGAGGCAGGAGCAAAGCCCTCTTTCCTCGGCTACGCGGGTTTCCCCGGCAGCATCTGCTGTTCCATTAATGACGAAGTCATTCATGGCATTCCAGGCAGCAGAAAAGTGCAGTCGGGTGATCTGGTCAAGATTGATGTGGGTGCTGCTTATATGGGCTACCACGGCGACTGCGCGGCTACCTTTGCTGCAGGACCCGTATCGGAAAGCGCTCAAAAGCTCATCGATGTGACCCGGCAGAGCTTCTATGAGGGTATCAAATTTGCCCGCGAGGGCAACAGAATCTCCGATATTTCGCGGGCCATTCAGGCCTATAATGAAGAACATGGGTTCTCCATTGTGCGGGAATATGTCGGACACGGCATCGGCAGTGCGCTGCACGAAGAGCCTGAGGTACCGAATTACGTATCCAAGCTCCGCGGCCCCCGGCTGGTTGCCGGAATGACTCTGGCCATCGAACCGATGGTAAACCAGGGCACATTCGAAGTAAAATGCTTGTCTGACGGCTGGACCGTGAAGACACTGGACGGCAAACTGTCCGCCCATTATGAAAACACGATCCTGATCACGAAAGGCGAGCCGATCATTTTGACTGCGACCCGCAGTGATAAGCAGGTATAACCGAGGAGGTAATTTCTTTGGCGAAAGAAGATATGATCGAGGTAGAAGGTACCGTTATAGACGCGCTGCCAAACGCTATGTTCAGCGTGGAGATCCCCGGAGGCCACAAGATTCTGGCCCATATTTCCGGCAAGCTCCGCATGAACTACATCAAGATTCTCCCCGGCGACAAGGTGACACTTCAGATGTCCCCTTATGATTTGACCCGCGGCAGAATCACTTGGCGTTCCAAGTAAGCAACCGCAGAAACAGATAGGAGGAAGTTTAGATGAAAGTCAAACCGTCCGTTAAACCCATCTGCGAAAAGTGCAAGGTTATCCGTAGAAAGGGCCGTGTTATGGTCATCTGCGAGAACCCCAAGCATAAGCAGAAACAGGGCTAATTACACACAGGAGGTATTACTAAATGGCTCGTATTGCCGGTGTTGACCTTCCCCGCGAAAAGCGCGTGGAAATCGGCCTGACCTATATTTATGGTATCGGCCGCAAGCTCAGCAATGATATTCTCGAAAAGACTGGTATCAATCCTGACACCCGTGTCAAGGATCTGACCGAAGATGAAGCTGCCAAGCTGCGCGAAGTTATTGAGCGTGACTATGTGGTTGAGGGTGACCTCCGCCGCGATGTCGCTCTGAACATCAAGCGCCTGGTTGAAATTGGTTCTTACCGTGGTCTGCGTCACCGCAAGGGCCTGCCCGTTCGCGGCCAGCGCTCCAAGACCAACGCAAGAACTCGTAAGGGTCCCAAAAAGACCATCGCTAATAAGAAGAAGTAAGGAGGGACGAAAATTATGGCAAAGGCACAGCCTAAGAAGGCAGCGGTCCGCACTAAGCGCCGCGAGCGTAAGAATATTGAAAAGGGCCAGGTTCATATCCGTTCGTCCTTTAACAACACTATCGTGACCATCACCGACCTGAAGGGCAATGCCATCTCTTGGGCATCTTCCGGTGGTCTGGGCTTCCGCGGCAGCAAGAAGTCCACTCCCTTCGCAGCACAGACTGCTGCTGAGACTGCAGCTAAGGCTGCTATGGAGCATGGTCTGAAGACCGTTGAAGTTTATGTCCGTGGTCCCGGTGCCGGCCGTGAAGCCGCTATCCGTGCACTGCAGGCAGCAGGTCTGGAAGTCGTTATGATTAAGGATGTTGCCC
>JAGBSG010000040.1 GCA_017632035.1 Oscillospiraceae bacterium
CGGATGTGATCCTGCTGGGCGAGATGCGTGACGCGGAAACCATCCGCACTGCCATCACCGCTGCAGAAACGGGCCACACCGTCATTGCCACCATGCACACCAAGGGCGCTGTCAATGCCATTGACCGTGTCATCGATTCGTTCCCTGCGGAGCACCAGGCCCAGATCCGATTCCAACTGGCTACGGTCCTGCGCACGGTGGTGTCCCAGCAGATGCTGCCGGATAAGACGGGCAACGTGATCCCTGCTTTTGAGATCATGCACGTCAACAATGCCATTCGTGGCATGATCCGGGACAACAAGAATTATCAGATCGAAAATGCCATCACTGCCGGCAAGCAGGACGGCATGGTCACCATGGACCATTCCATTCTGACGCTGTATAAAGAAGGCGTGATTTCCCAGGAGACGGCGCTGAATTATGCAGACCATCCGGATCTGATGCGAAAACATATGTAAGCAAAAAAAGACCTCCCGGTTTCCCGGGAGGTCTTTATTATCGATTAGCACTCCTTGCGCTTGAGGACGATGCAGGTGCCCAGCAGCATCAGGGAAGCGATGGCTGCGAAGAATGCGGTGTGGATGCCATCACCCGTGGGAGGATTCTCAGGGACGGGCTCATCGGGGATGATGGTCTCGGTCTCGTTGTAGAACTCGATGTTCTCAGCGCCTTCCACCACAGCGGTCATCGCCTGGCCATCTTCGGACAGGGTCACGGTGATGGTGACGGTGTAGACGGTCTCGTCATAGATCATCAGATCCTCGTCGGTGTCCACAAACACTTCGAACACTTCGAAGGTATAGGTGCCGGCCTCGTTGAAGAACAGGGGGCTGAAGGAGAAGGTGCCATCCTCGTTGCTGAAGACAGTCTCGATGATGTTGCCATTAAAGGACAGAGCGAACTCAAAGCCGCCGGCAACCTCGCCGTCCAGGTACTTGATGCCATCGAGCTGTGCGGAGGTGGAAACCCGCTTATTGATGACGGTGACGTCGATTACGCCCTCCTGGCTGTTGACGCTGACGCCCTCAGGCAGCTGCAGGCCTTCCAGGGTGCCGTCTTCCAGGATGGTGAAGCGAATGTCGCCGGAAAGGGAAATGTGGGCGAAGGGAGTCTTGGTCTCGGTCAGTACATATTCGCCGGGGAGCAGATCCTCGACCTGGATCATGCCCAGCTCATCCACTTCGTAGGCGCCAACCAGGTAGTTGACACCGTCAACGCTGTAGTACAGATTGAAGGCAGCGCCGGTGAGGCTCTCGCCGTTCTCGTCGATCTTGTGGATGGACAGATTGAAATTAACGGGAGGCTCTTCGGGGAACTCAGGTTCCACTTCGGCCTCAGCATAGACGGGAGTCTGACCCATGGAAACGCCAACCAGGTTCTGAGAGACTTCTCTGCTGGTGGCCTCACCGTCTCCATTCACATCAGCAGGCTTGGGAGCGTAGAAGTATACACCCTTTTCCATGTTCTGGGTGCCGGAGACGACGACCTTGATCTTATCCATAACGGATGCCTGGAAGCTGAGTGCATAGTTGCTTTCCTGGGTGACCTTGATAGTCTCGACAGCCTCGTCGCCCACATAGGCGGTGATCACCACATCATCGTCAGCATCTGCGCCGCGGTTGAGCTCCACATTGACTCTGATGTCGTAGATGCCATTGTCATTGTAGACCAGGGAATCCGCTACCTCGATGTTGGTGATGACGATCTGATTGTGATCTGCCTCAACACCGGGCAGGGCCAGCAGGTAATCCACCAGCGCGTCATGACGGATGCCCACTTCTTCGTAAGTAGCAAAGACACGCTTGCCGGAAACATCCAGGCCGGAGTCATTGCTGGTATCGTGCATGGGGTAGCCCCACTGCAGGTTATCGGAAACCTTGTAGGACTTGGCGTAACGGAAGTCCTCAGCGGTCATGTTGTTTGCGCTTGCCCAAATGGCGGCCTGGACGGCGCTGATGATCTCGCCGCGCTTGAGCTCTTCTGCATACTCAAAGCCGGCTTCAGCCAGGGCAGCCTTCATATCTTCCAGGGAAACATAGGGGTAGGAATTGGTAACGATGGCGCGGATCTTCTTGGCCTGATCCACGTTATAATACTCGCTGTCTTCCAGATTGACTCTCTTATAGTAGGTGCTGTCCACAACCATGGTCTCCACGTCGCAGCAGTACAGAACGTCGTAGTTGCTGGTGCCCAGCTCGTACAAACCGTTGGGAGCCCAGGTCGTGCCGTTGTGCTGTGCGGTGTCGATCACCACAAAGGTCTGGGCGCCTTCGCCCTCACCAATGAAGTGGCCGGCAAATTCATAGCCGTGAACGGGCTTTCTGAACAGGACCATATAGTTATAGCCGTCGGTTCCTTCCGTAATGTCCACGGCGACCTCATCACCGTACCAGGTGTTGCCGTTGATCGTCTCTGCAGCAAATGCAGACAGATTGCTCACGGACAGGCACAGAATCAGTGCCATCATCAGGGACAGAAATCTCAATGCAGTCTTTTTCATACCGTATCCTCCTAACCGGATAAATTGGTTTGTATGCTTTCATGGCTGAATCATAGCATATGCAAGTTACATGATCGGTTACATTTCGATAAAATTTCAAAGAGAACAAAACTATTTAATTAAAATAAAACATCCCACCGAAAAAAACGGTGGGATGTCCTGGAGCTAGTGACGTGACTCGAACACGCGACCTTCTCATTACGAGTGAGATGCACTACCGACTGTGCTACACTAGCAAACTTATGCCTGCACATTATATCGGCTTTTTGCGGAAAAGTCAACTGAATTTTTCATTGGTAGTTGTTTTTCCCGGGAGGTCATGCTATACTATCCTGCAAAGGAGGATCGTACATGAAAATTTTTTTAGAAATGTTTCTGACCTTCGCCAAAGTAGGCGTTATGACTTTTGGCGGCGGATATGCCATGCTGCCCATTTTGCAGCGGGAAGTTGTGGACAACAAGGGTTGGGCCACCGAGGAAGAGTTGATGGACTATTTTGCCATCGGCCAATGCACCCCCGGTGTTATCGCTGTCAACACGGCAACTTTTATCGGTCAAAAATGCAAAGGCTTCTGGGGTGCGATTTTCTCCACTTTGGGTGTGGTCTTCCCTTCCCTGGTGATCATCAGCCTGCTGGCCGGTGTCATTGAAGCCTTCTCCCACATTGTGTGGGTGCAGCATGCCTTTGGCGGCATCCGCGTTTGTGTATGCGTGCTGATCCTGAACGCTGTGGTCAAGCTGCTGAAAAAGGCTGTGGTGGATATTCCCACCGCCATCATCTTTATTGGTGTTGCCGTATGCAGTGTATGCTTTGACCTGAGCCCCGTGATCTATGTCCTGATCGCTGCCGCTGCCGGTATTGTGATCCAGGTGATTGGAGGGAAGAAGAAATGATCTACCTGCAGCTTTTCTGGGAATTCTTCAAAACCGGTCTGTTCGCCATCGGCGGCGGCATGGCTACCATTCCCTTCCTCTATGATCTTTCCGACAAGACGCATTGGTTTTCCCACAATGATCTTGCAAACATGATCGCCGTAGGTGAATCCACCCCCGGTCCCATCGGTGTCAACATGGCCACCTATGTGGGTTATGTCACCGGTATGGAACAAGGCGGTATCCTGACTGCCATTTTGGGCGCTGTAGTAGCCACCCTGGGTCTGATCACCCCCTCGGTGATCGTGATTATGATCGTTGCCGCGATTCTCAAGAGTTTCCGCAATAACCGCTTTGTGAATCACGCATTCTACGGTCTGCGGCCGGCTTCCACGGGACTGATTGCCGCAGCAGGCATCAGCGTCATTGCCTCCAATCTTCTGAACCTGGACAGTTTGAAGCAGGGACAGTTCCTGCAGGGTTTCAACTGGAAAGGCATCGCACTGGCTATGGTGCTGTGGGTGCTAACCAATGTGTTCAAAAAAACCAAAAAGCTGCATCCCATCATTTTCATCGGTTTTGCAGCTGTTATCGGTATCATATTCCAAATGGGATAAATCAAAACGACAACCTCAAAACTGAGGTTGTCGTTCTTTTTTAGAATCCCAGGTCCTCGCCTACCAGGACAAACTTGATGCGTCCAACAGGGCGGCAATGACGGGTGATGAGGATCTGATTGCAGATGCTTGTCTCGCATTTACAATCGGCACAAGTGGCCGTTGCGGTGCAGGGATTGGGCAGCCCAAACCGCTGCTGGTTCATGGGTGCGGCCACGGTGCGTGCTCGTGTGACGGCAGCTTCAATGGTGTCTTCCACCTTATTCATGCCGGCAACCACAATAATCTCCTTGGGACCATACACAATGGCTGCCACGCGATTTCCGTTGCCGTCGATATTGACCATCTGACCGTCCAGGGATATGCCATTGGCACCCGTGATGAACACATCCGACAACAGACACTGACGCATCATATCCTCCCGCTCCTGGGGAGTCTGACAAGCTTCCCGATCCAAAACACGATACTCCCCTGCCCGCACGGCATCCATAAGGCCAATCTGCTGGGCACTCATTGCGCCGCCCCAGCCAACAGA
>JAGBSG010000041.1 GCA_017632035.1 Oscillospiraceae bacterium
AGATGTGAAGCTGATCTGAAATATTTTCAACCTTTGTGATAATTACATCTTCCAAATTAAGAAATTCTGCTGTATAATTTTTCGTGAGCATAGGGAACCTCCTCGGGGTGGATTGGTGGTACCTTTTATTCTAAGGATTTTGTTCTCTATGCTCAACTACTAAATTACGACTTTGGGGTCAGGCTCATCGCCTGACCCCAACATTTATTATAGAACCATTGTAAAAGAGCTCCGGGAATCCGGAGCTCTTCTGCCTTATGCCTCTATTTTTTTCACAAACGCCGCGGAGTCAGATGCCTTAAAATAGGCAGAGCCTGCTACGATCACATCCGCACCGTTTTCCTTGCACAGCTCGCAATTATCCAGGCCCACGCCGCCGTCTACTTCCAGGTGGCACTGGGGATTCACTTCATCCAGCATGGCGCGCAACTGCTTTACCTTGGGCATCATATCCGCCATGAATTTCTGGCCGCCGAAGCCCGGCTCTACAGTCATCACCAGAACCATGTCCACCATAGAAAGATACGGTGCCAGCGCCTGCGCAGGTGTTTTCGGCTTTACCACAATACCCGGTTTTACGCCCAGCTCACGGATCTTCTCCAATGTCTTTTTAATATTCTCGGGTGTATCCGCCTCCACATGGATAGTCAGATAGTCCGCACCGGCCTTGCAGAAGTTCTCCACATACCGAATCGGCGTATCGATCATCAGATGCACATCCAGCACCAGATCAGTAGTGGGCCGCATAGCCTGGACCAACGAATAGCCAAAGGACAGATTCGGAACAAAATGTCCATCCATAATATCTACATGGAGCCACTTACAGCCCGCATCCTTACAGGCAGCAAAGTCCCGCTGCATATTCATGTAGTCGCAAGACAAAATAGATGGAGATAAAATAGCCATTTTTGCATCCTCTTTTCTTAAGTCATGTTACTGATCTCCAACGCCATCCGGTAAAGGGCGCAGAATCTGCGGTATTTTCTTTCAACACGCAGATCTTCACGGGGCTCATACCGATGCTCCAGAGATACGCAATGCCGTGCGGCACTTTCCAAATCCTCAAAGCCACCGCTGCCGACTGCCGCGATCATGGCAGCACCCAAGCGGGCAGCCTCCTTTTCCTTAGGGATCACCACAGGCAGTCCTGTAATATCTGCCTGCATCTGACACCACACCGGGCTTTTGGCACCGCCACCGGTAGCCGTGATAGAAGTCAGCTGAATACCCTTTGCGGCAATGTAATCGCAGTTCTTGCGCAGCACAAAGGCTACACCCTCCATCACCGCACCTGCCATATCGATAGCATCATGCTCCTGCCGCAGACCCCAAAACACGCCTGTGGCTTCCGCATCAAATTCAGGAGCATTGGTCCCTACCAAATACGGCAAAAACAGCAGCTCGTTTGGGCCTCTGCGCGCCAACTCTGCGTTCATTATATCATAACTTGTCTGCAACATGCAAGTGTTGCGAAACCATTCCAGACTAACACCGCCACTTTCCGCCACCGGAAGCAGCACCTTGGTATCCGGCAAAAATCCGTAATGTACTGCCATGCCGCAGTTTTTGGGATCCGTATCGCCGCACATGACCGCGAGAGCCATCACCGTACCGGTAGACAGGGTAATGCCCCCGGGCTCCAGATTGCCGGTGCCGATCATGCCGGCAAAGTGATCCAATGTGCCCACATTCACCTGCGCATCGTCAGGGATACCCATCTGCCGTGCCACCTCCGGCAGCACAGTACCTGCCACTGTGCAGGGCTCGCACAGCTGGGGCAGCTGGTCCCGAGTAATGCCGATGGCATCCAGCATCTCCTGCCAATACACCTTATTATAAATGTCAAAATAGAAGGAGAAGGTCGCAATGGACATATCCGCCAGCTTTTTGCCTGTGAGGCAGAAGACAATATAGTCCTTCAGCAGCATGTAGCAGCCTGCGTTTTCATAGACCTCAGGCCGGTTGTGCTTGAGCCACAGGATCTTGGTGGCAGGCCAGGTAGGCAGCACTGCCATCTGGCCGGTAACCGCCTCGCAAACAGCGGGGCTGAACTGTTCCTCCAGCAGTTTGCATTCCTTCCCAGAGCGCTCATCCATCCAGGAAATCGCGTTCATCAGGGGCTTTCCCTGCCGGTCCAGCACCACCAAAGACTCTGCCTGACCGGTAAAGGCGATCTGCGTCACATGGTCCACCCCGTTTTCCCGGAGCATTTGTGCCAGAAGCAGGATCAGGTCCTGGCAGTAGGCCTGCGCGTCGAATTCCACAAAGCCATTGTCCCGAATATAGCTGACAGGCCGGCTCTACCGATCCACCAGAGAAAACTGCCGGTCGTAAATGGCAGCTTTGATGTTGGTGCTGCCCAAATCCACGCCAATATACATAAGAACCTCCGAAAATGGCAGGCTTACATCACCAGCTCAATATCCATCATCCTGCAGAAGTCACGCAGTGCCTCCACATAGTTGCCGTAAGCAACGATAACATGCTGGCTGCAGACATTCTGGGCAAACTCTTCCACAGTGCAGGAATCCGGGAAAACCTCCAGGCTGGGCAGTTGGGGTGCGGGATCGTCCCAACCGTACTCATTCCAGGCAGGAGGATTCTTAGCCTCCGCGGTGTAAACATGCATCTTGTACTTGCCCTTCAGGTAAGCCAGACGGGCGCAGGTCACATAGCCGGTCTTCACCTTGGACACATTCAGCACAGAGGAATTCAGCAGGCCGAAGGCAGCGGGCAGAACGGTTACATCGCCCTCAGTAGCGGCCTGAGGCACAAAGTCCGGCACGCCGATGAGCATACTGTTCTCAAAGAACTCATAGTACTCCAGATATGGTACAGTCTGGCCGGATATGTACTTCATGATCAGCTGGGTAACAGCACCCATCACATCGCCCCTTTGCAAAAAAACCGGTGGCACCGTGGACTGCCTCCGCAGGGGAAATAAACCGTGCAGGTCGCTCGATACAGCACATTAAGTGGGCAAAATGCTGACAGATGATCCCTGAATGACCGCATCCGGACGCACCGATGCGCTCCGCTGCGCACAACAGTTCCACTGCCCGTGAAAATTGCTTCTCATCAAAGCATTCCTTTATTTCAGCAATGCAGGCTGCCTCAATCTCGTAGGCCTCCCTTGCTGCGCGCAGAGCTTGTGTACGAATCATAAATATACCATCCGACAACGCCACCCATCACGGCTGGCGTACTCCATTCATAATACACAATATCATTTCTCCATGTTTTTTCAATTCGCAGATTATACAATTTTAAATACCATTTCGTAGTAGATATCACAAAATATGCACTCAAACAGAAAATTGTATTGTCTAAAAAGAAAGTTGCTGTTATAATTTCACTAGATATCAACAAAAAGGAGCAAATCAGGTTTATGACAAGCATAAAAGCACCGTTCTTTGAGATTGGGCCCAAATCGTACCTGTACGGCGATGATATTCTGGCACTGGCGCAGGCCGCCGATGCCGCCTCTGAAAAGTATGATGTGGATATCATCTTCACCTGCCCTGTGGTGGACATCCGCAGAGTAAAGGAAGCCACAAAGCGCATCCATGTCTACGCCCCCCATATGGATCCTATTTGCCCCGGCCGCGCTCTGGCAGATATTCTTCCGGAATCTCTGGTTGCAGCCGGTGCTGAGGGCGTCATGCTGAACCACGTGGAAAAGCCTCTGAGCTTCGAGGTTCTTGCCCAGACCATCCGCCGGGCAGAAGAAGTGGGCCTTTCCACCATCGTGTGTGCCGACTCTCTGGCAGAGGCCAGCAAGATCGCCGCACTGAAGCCCGACATCATCGTTGCTGAGCCTTCTGAGTTGATCGGCACCGGTGTCAGCGTTGGCCCAGAATATGTGGAAGCCGCCACCAAATCCGTGAAGGATGTGGACCCTGCCATTCTGGTGCTTACCGCTGCCGGTATTTCCAACGGCACCGATGTTTACAACACCATCATTGCAGGTGCTGATGCCACAGGCTCCTCTTCCGGCGTAGCCAAGGCAGCAGACAGAGCCGCAATGGTCGATGAGATGATCGCCGCCGTCCGCCGTGGGTGGAACGAGCGTCATAATTAATGATACATACGGAGGAATTTACAACGGAATTTACAATGATTCAAAAAGAAATTCAGCTGCAGTCCCGGGGCTGGATCCCCACCTTCCACGACATCTCTATCGATGTTCATAAGATCGTGGAAGAATCCGGTATTAAGAACGGCACCGTGTCCGTGGTCTCCCACCACACCACCTGCTCCGTGATGATCCAGGAGTGCTCCCACGATTTCGACACCTTCGATCTGGAGTACCTGCAGCACGACCTGCTGGACATCATGCGCAAGATGATCCCCGACTACGTCAACGAAGGCGACTATCGTCATCCCGGCCCCGTCCATGCGCAGTTTGGCCGCTATGTTGACGAGCCCGGCAACTTCACCTCCATGAACACCGACGGTCACCTGCGCTCCGTGTTCTTCGGCCGCAGCGAGACCCTGACCATCAAGGACGGTAACCCTTCTTGTCGCAGTAGTACAGGAAGCGCTCCTCAAATATCTTCTCGTGGAGCCGGGCACCGTTGAAGCCCATGCCCATAGAGATGTCGATGTCGTTAACCAGAGCCGCATCGCTGGGAGCGGTGTAGATGCCGTCGAGATAGAAGCCCTGGTCCAGGATACAGGGCTGACACCCGAGCAATATCGGCAGTCCCAAAACGGTTAAAAACACCGGAGCTTATGCTCCGGTGTTTTCCATTATTCTGCCGTTTCCAGCGCCATAAGGTAGTTCCAGAATTCCAAACAGGCCTCTGGGCGGGTAGTGTTCGCGACAAAGGCAATATAATAATCTTCTTCCGTGCGGAAATACTTTTTGCCGTAGACCGTGTCCTTGAGGTTGATAGCAACGGGAATCTCATCGCCGTCATCACCGTACTTGATGTTGATAATATAATCCTGCCACCTAACCAGCTCTTCCTCCGGCAAGATGTTGCGCAGATCCTGGAAAAGCTCATTGCTAAGGAACACCTTGAGGCCAACCTGATCCGCAATTATATAATCGAGCATCTTACCCTCAACCATTGCGAGTAAGCGGTAGATCGCATTGCTGGTCATCTCAAAATCCGCAGTTTTCGCAGGATCCTCAAATATAAAATTATTCAGCTGAACCTCTTTCTTTCCATCCTCTCCCTGAAGCACGTCTTGATAGTCCGCGTCGATGTAATTAAGTCCCTCAATCTCGATGCTCACATTGATCAGTGCACCGGAGATCAGGTACTCTTTTCTGCTATTGATAATGCCTGTGACCACGAAAGAAACAATAACAACTACAATAACCACGATCAAGAGCGCAAACTTGTAATAGGTCCAAAGGTGCTCCAGCTTTTCCGCAGTTGTCATGGGTTTCAGTGTCTCCCGCAATTTTGCGAGGTGCTCTTTCAGGTTAAATTTCATTTTTAAAATCCTTTCAGGGGTAGTGTTTTCTATTGTCTTAAATACGATCAAATCAAAGGCACAGAAAGATCGATCCCTTCCACGTAGCGATACATCCGTTCGAGCTGTTCTCCACCGTACCAGGGCAGCTTATCGCTATAACTCCAAAGGCTGAACATAGGGTCGTGGGTGATCAGCGGAATTGCGAGAGCACGAAATTACTTTTCACCATATTAGCACTCTTCATCCGGGTGATCTGTCCTGTACTGCAGAAGCAGCTTAATCAAGGATTCCTTCAATAACATTGTGGAAGCGAAAGCAATTAACGAAAAATAAATCGCGATTATGATCAAAAATCCCAGAAACGCCAATTCAGGCCAATATAGCGTCACGAATACAGGCAACCACATACCTGCCGCTGACACCAACACCTGCAGCGGTGCCTTGCAGATCAAATTCACCGCATTACGCAGCCAATCTGTAGTGCTGTAGGGTATGTAGACATTGAGAGGCCATAAGGCAGCTGCGATCATGGAAGGAAACAGCATTGCAACGCCATATGTAATCATATGAGTAACCGAACCGCCATCGAAATAAAAATTCAGGCCGATGTTAAAATACCACATGAGGTACACCATCATAGCAATACTTACTATACTCGCGATAGATGTCCGCAAAAAATGATTCCGGAAGCCAGTTTTAAAACCGGCAAACCAGCCGTCACCGCGGATCATATAACGCACGCCGCTGAACAGTCCACTCATGGCAGGGCCAATGGTGATGATTGGAATGCAGGATACTAAAAACATCAAATTCAAAGCAATGGCGTTACCCGCCAAATTAATAACCTTCCAAAATTTCGATTCGTGCATACCGTTATTGTCCACGGGGATTCTCCTTTACTGCTCATATAAATAATCAAAAAAGACGCAAAAATAATTGTATTTATTCTAATATATCTGATTTGGAAAAGCAAGTATTATTTCACCGCCATGCCATACCGACCGGAACCGTGTTGCGTTCACGGCATGAACCTTCATCCAACTCATAGATCCCTTATTTTTCTGTTAAAAAAGCTTGCTTTTTCCCGTATGTTGCCGTAAACTATACTGTAGTATTCTAAGGAGGTCTTTTCCGTGCGCGGACTATTTAATTACGAATCCAAAATCATGCAGTATTTTCTTGCACTTGCGGATATATTCATTTTAAACATCGTGTTCCTTCTATGCTGTATCCCCCTGTTCACCATTGGTGCGGCCCAGACCGGCTTGTATTGCGGCATTCGACGCCTGCTGGATCCTGAGGACGACCGTTCCTGCTTGGGGGCTTTCTTCAAAGGCTTTGCCAACGGCTTTAAGCACATCACACTGGTGCATATGCTGTATCTGCTAGTCATTGTCTTGGTAGTCTGGTCCACCCTGGCTGCCTCTGCCTTGTCAGGATTGGAGGGTTTTACCTCAACGATCCCAGTGCCCCCGGGTTGGCTGTGCATTCTGGCGCTATGTATATGTGCTCTGTTTCACTCCACGCTGGCTCCCTTCCATGCCAACTTTAACTGTACCACCAAACAGCTTTTGCGCAACTCCTTCTTCGTTGCATTTGCATATCCTATCCATGCCGTAGGAATCACAGCTCTTATCTGGGCGCCGGTAGCTGTGTTTCTATGGAATACCTACTATTTTCTGCTGCTTATACCCGTCTGGGGCACTCTGTACTACAGCTTAGCATATATGCTTGCCTTCTACATTATGAAAAAACCTATGAAAGAACTGACGCAGGATTTTCTGGCTTCCCAGAAAGCAGAAGCTGCTCCAGACTTCCCCGTAGAGATCTCTGAACACGCAGAGCATACAAAGTAAGCGATAACGTCTCACCACTGTGTCTGTTTTACGACCCCTGCTTTCCCAAGCATACTCTACTAACCGCACCAACCAACTGCGCCTGGCATTGGAACTGTTACAGATCGTTCCTTAATACTTTCTCTCTTGCGGGAGAAGCTGCGAATTCTTCGCAGCTTCTCCCGTTATTCTTGTCCAAATGAACAAGGTTTTGTATGTGCCATTAAAACACCCGGAGGCAAATGTCTCCGGGTGTCAGAGTGTAAAAAGCCGCAAACCGTCAAAAGCGGTATTATCAAGTAGCATTAGAAATAAGCCTTCTCCGTTTGCGGTGCCCGATATCTTCCTCGGCGCGAACGCCTTCGTTAGCTATCGCCCGCGGCACACGCTTATCCGCCACTATAACGCGCAGGGTAACGCGGCACACCGGGAGAAGGTGGCAAAAATCTTTGATTTTTGACGGATAGAGGGTAAAAATGCTTGCTACGCAAGACCTTTTGACTTACTGCGCAAATGGCAGACTACCGAACTTTGTATGCCGACGCTGACCGTTTGCTTGTCTTTGCGCCTTCCTTGACCTCTGCCAGTCTGTCAAAAACAAGTTTTTCACAGACTGACACCCGGAGACGAATGTCTCCGGGTGTCACTAAAAGAGAGATGATGTTCTTCCACAGATAGTAAGATCAACCCTTAACAGAGCCGATCATGACACCCTTCTTAAAGTACTTCTGAACAACGAAGTAGAATACAAGAACGGGGACTGTAGAGACAACGATCAGCGCATAACGCATCTGCTCCATACCGGTATCCACCAGGCTGGGATCAACCACATCAGCAGCCATCAGCAGATTACGCAGAACCAGCTGCAGTGGCTGCAGAGTTTCATTGTTAGAGAGATAGATCATGGCATTGAAATACTCATTCCAGCAGCCCACAGCGGAATACAGGATCAGCGTAGAGACAGTAGCCTTCACCAACGGCAGAGCAATCTGTACCAGTGTTTGGAATTCATTAGCGCCATCGATTGCAGCTGCGTCAAACAACTCGCCGGGAATGCTTCGGAATGCAGTTCGCAGAATGATCATGTCAGTAACGCCAATAGCGCTGGCAAACAGAACAGCCCAAACAGTGCCATACATACCCAGATAAACAGCCTTAACGATGAAGGTGGGGATCATACCGGCAGCGAACAGAGTGGTAAAGAAGAATATCATCATGATACCCTTACCGCCCTGATAATTCCGCTTGGACAACGGATATGCGGCCATAATCTCCAGGAACATGGTAATGGAAACACCGCACACAGTGTAGAACGCGGAGTTGCGCAAGCCGATCCAAAACGAATCATAGTCGAAAACAAACCGGTAGCCTTGCAAAGTAAACTCTACAGGAAAAAGGATAACACGAGCTGAACGGATAGCAACGGCAGAAGAGAAGGACGAGGAAACAACATAGACTACAGGGTAGCCGACAATAAAAATCAGCAACAAGAGAATCAGCGTAGTGATCAGCGTCAGGACGCGGTCGCCCTTGCTTTCAATAATCTTGTTGGTTTTCTTTTTTGCTAACAACATATCATTTCCTCCTTTCTTAGAACAGACCGGCTTCGCCGTCAGAGAGCTTATTGGTGATCCAGTTAACAAGGAATACCATGCAGGTATTGATAACAGAGTTCATCAGACCAACCGCAGCACCAAAGGAGAAATTACTCTTACTCAAGCCTTCTCTGAAAACAAAGGTGGATATAACCTCGGATACCTGCAGGTTCAGATCGTTCTGCATCAGGTAGATCTTCTCATAACCAACCGAAAGCACATGGCCCATACGCATGATCAGCATAATGCAAATGGTCGGCAAAATAGCGGGAATATCCACATACAAAACACGCTTCCAGCGACTGGCACCGTCAATACGGGCCGCCTCATGCAGATCGGGAGAAACCGCACTCAAAGCGGAAATGTAGATGATTGCATTCCAACCCATATTCTGCCAAACACCGGACCAAACATACAGGTGGTCAAACGCCTCTGCAGTACCAAACAAATCGATCGGAGAAACCTCAAGCCACTTGCAGAGAACGCCGTAGAAACCTGTCATGGGGCTCAGAACCTGCTTCAGAATAGAAACCATAACGACAGTGGAGATGAAGTGCGGGATATAGGAGACATTCTGCGCAATCTTCTTCAGGGCCTTATTCTCATTGACATGTAGCGTCAGCGCCAAAATAACAGGCACAGGGAAGCTGGCCGCCAAAGAGTACATGGAAATACGGAAAGTATTCCAGACATACCGGGACCAGTTATTGTTTGCGAAAAATTTCTCAAAGAAAGCCAGGCCAACCCAAGGAGAACCGGTTATGCCATCAGCAGAAGAATAGTCGCGAAATGCGATCTGCAGACCGTACATGGGCCAGTAGTGGAACAGCAGCATGTAGACCAACGGTAATACGATCATTAAATGTAACTGCCAATTCTTTTTGAATGTAATTAGGAAACGCTGAACTGGATTTCGCTTGAGTAGTGTGTCGGAAGCGACAACAGATTGATTTGCCATTTGTGTCATTCCTCTCTTTCAGGTGTAGGTGCCAATGCCAAAAGGTTTTGCGATTTAATAATTTTAGATGCTAACCGGGAGCTGCTTTCCGGTCGCATCCTAAATTACATAATAATAGCTACACGAGCAGTATACTCCGAACCAATCAAAGATACTTGCTACACAACAGCTGGGTTTTCATAAAATCCAATAATCGGAAATACTATTGTCATTCAGCCCAAGTTTATAGCAACAACAGCTTGGGCCATATAACAATATCTTGCGTTCAAAACACCCTGCTCAGCTCGAGATGCTATTCAACAGAGATGAATTTTACAGACTTTTCCATCCTCTCATCTCTTGGTTAATTATACCACACATAAGATTCCATTTCAACAAGTGAAGTCGCACAAAAACAGATGTCATGTTTTGGTTATTTTAACGAATGTTTATATTTTGCCGTAGGAGTAGAGGTCATACAGTCTCCGCGCCGTCAAGGAACAGCCGCCGCATAATACCAAGCGTGTCCTATTGTTCCCCATTGGCAAAGATCACCACTACGCCACGTTCTTCCAGCGCAGACGCCGCCTCGTAGTCCGTCATAGCATCGGTGACCAAACAAATATCCGGTCCGGCCTCGCAAAACCGGGAAAATCCCACTTTCCCCACCTTGGTATGGTCTGCAGCCACCAATGTTCGCTTAGCCTGCGTGACCATCATGCGATTGACAATAGCTTCTTCAGCATGGTAGGTCGTCAAACCGCCGGCAGCACTGATGCCATCCAGCGACAGGACCGCCCAATCTGCCTGGTAATGGCCCAGCTGTTCCTGGGCATCGCATCCGCCGGTAAAATCGTACTGGGCATTAACCTCTCCACCCAGAAGGATCACCCGAACGGTAGGTATCTTACCCATCTCTTGGGCAACCTCCAGAGAATTGGTGACAATATTCAAGTTCCTGCGTTGACGCAGTGCCTTACCGACCTGCAGTACAGTAGTGCCGGAGTTCATAAACAAAGTATCTCCATCACGGATGTGGCTAGCGACCACCTGCGCGATCCGGTTCTTCTCATCCCGATTCTTAACACTATCAAAGGAATGGCAGGCGGCATCAACCACCTGGGGCTTCAGTACCGCACCGCCTTGTACGCGCATAAGCTGGCCGTCAGCCTCCAGCTTGTCCAAGTCACTACGGATGGTCACCGGAGTAGCCTCCAATTCCTTGGCCAGCTGAGAAACGAGAACGGAGCCCTGCTCATGCAGCTTCTCCAGTATCTTCCCTCTTCGGATATCAATTTTCAGCATAGCGCCAGCCACTCCGGTCTCCCCTTTCATCGTCCCTCTTTTATTAAGTTAATTTTAACATTTCTCATCACAAATTTCAATGCATATTTTCCATAAAGATATTTTTTTTTTTACTTTTTCCGGCCTGTACGAGCGCCGCCGAAGCCCCACCCCTCCCTTACACCGCCTGCCACTTTGTATAAACACCGCATGGGTTTACAAACGCTTTCCGCTGCGATATAATAATGTATATGTAACTTCATTCCGGGAGGATTATTTATGAAACGCTTTATTGACCCCATCGCAAACGCAACCAAGATCCTGAGCGGTGTCAGTCAAGGCTGCCTGCTGACCACCAAGGCTGACGGTCAGGTCAACACCATGTCCATATCCTGGGGAACCATGGGAATCGAATGGAGCAAACCCATCGTTACGGTATTTGTCCGGGGTAGCCGCCACACCAAGGGCCTGCTGGACAAAAATCCCGAATTCACCGTCAACATCCCCGTAGGCCAGATCGACAAGCAGATCATCAGCCTTTGCGGCACCAAATCCGGCCGGGATCTGGACAAGATCAAGGAATTGGGGCTGACAACCGTAGAGCCGGAGGCCGTTTCCGTACCCGCGATCCGGGAGCTGCCCCTGACTCTGGAGTGCCGGGTGCTTTACGCCCAGCAGCAGCTGCCCGCCTGCATCAAGGGCGACGGTGTCAGCAGTCATTATAGCGCCAATGGCGACATCCACGACAACTATCACACCGCTTACTACGCCGAGATCGTCAGCGCGTATGTGATCGAGGCGTAAAAATAACGCACAGTCCTTGCACGGCATAGACCGCGCAAGGACTGTACTTTTTCTATATTCCAACCGAGCCCACTTTTCCCGCCGGGCCGTTGGGCATAAGCTACTGCTGCTATCGCCGAAGCTTGCACAAAGCCCGTATGTGTGGTCAGCTGCCCCCCGGCCGGTGGAGCTGATTGTCCAGCAGTCAAATATCAGATCTTAATGATCCCGAAAGCATTCAGCACAGAGGAGATCAGGATTAGCAAAATGCACACCGGAGACACATACTTGATCATAACAACAAAGAGTTTCTTGCTCTTGAATTTTGCGCCGTCCTGTTCTACCTCTTCGATGATCGTCGCAGGCTTGACCACATAGCCGATAAAGATGCAGGTAAGCAGAGCCACCACCGGCATGATCACGCTGTTGCTGATAAAGTCGAAGAAGTCCAGCATCTGCATGCCGATGATCTTCACCTCTGCCCAGGGACCGTAACCAAGCACGGAGACCAGTCCCACGGCCACACAGCCACCAAACACCAGTAAACATGTAATTTTTCTGTTCCACTTGAACTTATCGATGAAGATAGAAACAACCGTCTCCATCAGGGAGATGGAGGAGGTCAGCGCAGCCAGCAGCACCAGCACAAAGAATACCGTGCCGATGATCCCGCCGCCGGGCATACTGTTAAACACCTTAGGCAAGGTAACAAACATCAGACCTGGCCCCTGACCTAGCGCACTTTTGTCACCGCCAGAGAACGCAAACACCGCAGGCACGATCATCAAGCCTGCAAAGAAAGCAATACCTGTATCGAAGAGGCTGATCTGCCTGGTGGCACTTTCAATGTTTACATTTTTCTTCATGTAAGAACCGTATGTGATCATAATGCCCATAGCCAGGGACATGGAGTAAAACAGCTGACCCATGGCGGCGATCACCGTGGTAAAGGAGAAGTTCTTAAAATCAGGCATGATGTAATACTTCGCGCCCTCCAGCGCGCCGGGCAGACAGACAGAATAGATCGCGACACCCACAGAGAGGACCACCAACACAGGCATCATGAACTTACTGACCTTTTCGATACCCTTTTCCACACCGAACAGCACGATCAGCGCTGTCAATCCCATGAAGATCGCAAAAAACAATGTCGCTTCTCCGGGCTGGGCAATAAAATTGCTGAAATACCCATCCTGCGCCGCCTGGGCAACATTGCCTGTACAAAAAGCTGCCAGATACTTTGTGACCCAACCACCGATCACCGAGTAGTAGGGCAAAATGATCATCGGCACAATGGCTGCCAAATATCCCAAAAACGAGTATTTTTTGTTTAGCGTTGAAAAAGCGGACACAGCACTGAGCTGGGTCTTTCTGCCCAGAGCGATCTCACCGACCATCAGCGCAAAGCCGAAGGTCACCGCCAGAATAATATAACACAGCAGGAAAACACCGCCACCGTACTGCGCCGCGAGGTAAGGGAATCTCCATATATTTCCCAGTCCTACAGCAGAACCCGCTGCAGCAAGCACAAAACCGAGCTTTCCTGAAAAGCCACTTCTCTTTTGTTCCATACTAAAACTCCTGATCTGTATAGTAAAAAAATCCAACTCTGGCATTATCGCACATTTTCGTCAAAAAGACAAGCGAAATATGAAAAAATCACAGTTCTCTTCTCGTTTTATGTCTTGGCATGACAGCCTTTCAAATCCCACCGTCTCCGTCATAAAAAATACCGCCCGGAAGCCCCTTGCTCTTAGCGCTCATAATCCTATTATAAAGAATCATCCACAGCCCCACCGGGCTGCGTCTGCTTTTTTATGGATTCTCCCACGGCCTAAAAACATGCCCCCGGCATGCTTTCTTTACGGCCTTTCGAATCCCTAACTCTCCGCCATAAAAAATACCGCCCGGAGGCGGTATTTTTTATGGCGGAGAGTTAGGGATTCGAACCCTAGGTCGGCTCATCACCAACACGAAATTTCGAGTTTCGCACCTTCGACCACTCGGACAACTCTCCATATTATATTCACTGGCCAAAAAGGGCAGGAACGACCTTGCTATTATATCAGCGTCATTCTAAAAAATCAAGGTTTTTTCGCAAGCTCCAGCACCTGAGGCATTTGCTTCAGGATGGCCTCATAATTCTCTTTTTTATGTGGACGTAGGCAGTCGCTGCAGTCCTTGATCCCTTGCTCTGTATAAGTAAAGCTGCCGCCACATCGATCACCCAAAGCATACAGGGGGCAATAGCAGAACAGGCAGTTGAAGCTGCTTTCATCAGCCCCGGCATGACAGGGAAAACAGGCGCATTCTCTGTTTTGAAAAAAAGTATGATCAGCCATGTTTGATTTCTCCTTATATAGCTCAGCCTAAGCTTACCGTTGCAAATCCCAGTGTTTCTGGTATAATGGGATCTGTGGAGGTGATGGTTTTGCAGGTTTTGATCGATGCTGACGGCTGCCCCGTTGTGGATGCCGCCATATCCCTGTGCAAAAAGCACCGCATCCCCTGTGTGATCGTGTGCGACACCGCCCACCAATTCTACCGGGAGGGCGCAACCACCTGTACAGTAGACAAAGGCTCAGACAGCGTAGATTTCGCCCTGGTGGCGAAAGTACGGCCCGGCGATGCCGTCATCACCCAGGATTACGGCTTGGCCTCCATGTGCCTTGCCAAGCAGGCCCATGTTCTTCACCAGGACGGCTGGGCATATACCGCGGAAAATATCGACGCCCTGCTTCTTTCCCGCCACGAAGCCAGAAGGTTCCGCGCTTCCGGCGGCCGTGCGAAAGGGCCTTCCAAACGCGCAAGGGCGCAAAACGATGCCTTTGCAAAGGCTTTGGAGGTTTGCTTCAAACCCTGTCCCAGGGGTAACTGTTCGGCGGTGCCTGATAAAACTCCATTTGCTTCCCGGTCACAGGATGCTGAAAAGCCAACCGGCAGGACCACAGGGCGATATTGCAGCTATCCTCCAAGGTACTGTATTTCCTCTCCCCCACCAAAGGGAAGCCCCGGCTGGCAAACTGGACCCGGATCTGATGGGTTCGGCCGGTATGCAGATTGATCACCACACGGCTCATATCTTCCGTCTGGGCGATCACCCGGTAATCCAGCACCGCTTCCTGCACGCCTTTGGCCATTTCCGTAGCAACCAATGTCATCCGTCTGGCCTTGTCCCGGATCAGAAGATCCCACAAAGTCCCCTCTTTTTCCGGCTGTCCATGCACCACCGCCAGATATTGCTTCCGGAAAGTGTTTTCCCGAATCTGTGCAGACAAATTAGACGCCGCCGCTTCTGTCCGCGCCAGCACCATAAGCCCGCTGACCACCTGATCCAAGCGGTGCACCGTACGCACCGATGCTTTTGGATCTCCCAGCGCCTGCCGCACCAATTCCGGCATGCCGCCGGGCTCGTCGGTGGAGCGGATGCCTGCCGGCTTGAGGCACACCACGATGGCATCATCCGCATATACAAATTCCATAGCACCTCACCTCACTTATATCCTACCAAATCTCTGCCGTTTTTTCAACTACAAGGAGGTTCTTACATATGAATATCGTAATATTGGATGGAGCAGGTGTCAACCCCGGAGATATGAGCTGGTCCTGCATCGAAGCACTGGGAGACCTGACTGTTTACCCCAAAACCGACTCTCTCGAACTAACCGCAGAACGGCTTCAGGGTGCACAAATCGCCATCACCAACAAAACACCCCTCACCGCTGAAATACTGGATGCATGCCCCACAGTCCAGCTGATCTGTGTACTGGCAACCGGCTACAATGTGGTAGACTGCGCTGCCGCAAAGGAGAGGAACATCCCTGTGTGTAATGTTCCGGATTACGGCACCTCCGCAGTCGCCCAGTACACCTTTGCCTTGCTGCTGGAACTGTGTCATCAGGTGGCCCACCACAGCAATCTGGTGCATGAGGGCCGGTGGACCAGCTGTCCAAACTTCTGCTTCTGGGATACGCCTCAGATGGAACTTTCAGGCAAGACTATGGGCATTATCGGCTTCGGCAGGATCGGACAGGCTGTCGGTAAGATCGCCAACGCCTTTGGTATGAAGGTCCTGGCCTATAGCCGCACAGAATATGCCGAGGGTAAGGCCATCGCCCGGTATGTGGATCTTCCCACCCTTCTTAAGGAATCGGATATCGTTTCTGTCCACTGTCCCCTGACCCCACAGACCCAACATCTTATCTGCGACGATACAATCGCGCAGATGAAGGATGGCGCCATCCTGTTGAACACCTCCAGAGGCGGTACACTGGACGAAGCCGCTGTGCTGCGGGCGCTTCAATCGGGCAAGCTTAGAGGCGCGGCCATGGATGTGGCCACCGCAGAACCCATCCCGGCAGATTCTCCTCTGTTGGCAGCGCCAAACTGCATCATTACGCCCCACATGGCATGGGCTCCCATCGAAAGCCGTCAGCGGATCCTGGACCGCACCGCAAGAAGCATCCGGGCTTTCCTGTCCGGCACTCCCATAAACACCGTAAACTAACAAATCTATACTGCCCTCATAGGAAGCAGCAGAAAACTGTTTCCTATGAGGGCAGTACCTTTAGCCGGCGAATATTTACAACAATCTCTCAGACACCGGAAACAGAGGTTGGGTCAACAGCCGAACTGCCACCTTAGCCATATCCTGCACGCTCTCCCGACACCCGTTACTGTGCCATTGAAGCATCATAGTCATCAGGCCACAAACACCAAAGATAATCACATGGTTTTGCATTTCTCTGGTTTCACCCGGCAGGAATCTTCCGGGAAACGCCATATCACTGGTAGCATAGCTGATAGCCCGATCCGTCAAAACACTCTGGAGTCCGCTGCGGGAAAGCGCATCCAAAACAGATCTGTGACGTACCCAAAACAAGAAAAAACGTTCCAGATCACGCTGCAGACTTCTTGGTTCGCCGGATCCGTAGGATTCACCAAACCCCTCATACTCCATAAGGGTATGATCGATCAGCCCATGCAGCGCTCCTTCTTTACTCGAAAAGTATCGGTAGAAAGATTTCCGGGGAATGTTCATCTGCTGGCACAAATCACTTATAGAAATATCCTCATAACGCATACTGTGCATAGCAGTCATCAGCCCTTCTTCAAGCAGCCGTTGCCTCCGGGCGGATTGTTCGGTTTTGCATAACCTATACATGTGCAACCCCCCCACATTTTTGTACTAATTATATCCAATTTTTCAAAATTCGTCAACTGTTTTGTTGAAAATCAACAAAAACACAGAACCTAAATTTACTTCCGGTGACACAAAAACGCCCTTTTGCCCTCTATTTAATTTTTTCTTCATCCGTTATAATTATATCGTGAGTTCTTGGGGGGTGTATACACTCTCCCCGAAAATATTAAGGAGGAAATAACAATGGCAAAAACCCCTAAGCTGGATGCTAAGGGCTACCGCAAGTTTGGCATGCGTGACAAGCTCGCATACGCTGCCGGCGACCTTGGTTGCAACATGAGCTTTGCGCTCAAGGGCACAGTCCAAACCTTCTGGCTGGTTTACATGATGTTGGAAACAGGTCTGTTGTCCCTACTTCTGCTACTGGTGCAGATCTGGGACGCCGTCAACGATCCCCTGATCGGTTCTATGATTGACAACGACAAGAGAAATTATAAGCGCGGCAAGTTCAAGCAATACATTTTTATCGGTTCCTGCGGTCTGCTGGTGGGCGGTGCAGCGGTGTTCCTGCCGTTCCCTAATGCACCCGTTATGATCAAGGCCGTTCTCTTCGTCTTCGGCTATATTATCTGGGATGCTTTCTATACCGTTGCGAATGTTCCCTACGGCTCCATGCTTTCCCTGATTACGGAAGACAATGCAGAGCGCGCAGAACTCTCCACCTGGCGTTCCATCGGCTCCGCCATCGGCAATGTCCTGCCCATGGTTCTGCTGCCCACTCTGATCTGGCAAAAGGTCTTCTATGATGGCACTGACTCCTTCCTGGATAAGATCGTTATTCCTGAAGAATTTACTGCAGAGCAGTTCCTGACGAACCCGCTCACCGGTGAGGCTTATGCCATCGGTGATCAGGTCCTCAGCCCCGAAACCGGCAAGCAGGTCGAGATCCTTTTGGGCAACCGGATGTTCTGGGTCGCCCTTATTATGGGTGTGATCGGTTTCATCTGCTTCCAGTTCATGCTCAAAAATATCACCATCCGCGCGGATGAAAGCTCCGTCAAGACCAGCGAAGGCGGCGAGAAATTCAATATTATCAAGTCCTTTAAGAACTTTATGAAGAACCGTCCTGCCGTCGGCGCAACGCTGGCCGCTATGGGTATGTTCCTCGGCATGAACTCCGCGTCCACTGCCAACACTATCATGTTCGCCACCTATTTCAATAAGGCTTCCATGTCCGGTTTGATCCAGTTGATCGGCTTCCTGCCCATGTTTGCCTTCATTCCCTTCATTCCCAAGATTGCCAATAAATATGGCAAGAAAGAAGCCTCCGTTGTCGGTACCATTGCTTCTCTGGTCGGTGCGGTGATTATGCTGGTGTTCCCCACCATTCAGAATCCCGATCTTGCATTGGTGGTTTATCTGATAGGCCTTGTCGTCTACGGTGTCGGCATGGGTGTCTACACCTGTGTGTCCTGGGCGCTGATGGGCGATGCCATCGATTACAACGAATGGAAATTCGGCACCCGTGAGGAAGGCACCGTCTATTCGCTCCACTCCTTCTTCCGGAAGCTTGCACAAGGCATAGGCCCTTCCATGGTTTTGGCTTTTATGGGCCTGCTGGGTTATGAAGCCAAGTACGGCACCATCGCCCAGACCGCACAGACCTCCCACAATATGTGCTGGCTGGTCGCCGGTCTATATATGTTCTCCGCTGTCCTGCAGTTCATCGGCCTTGCCGTGATCTACAACATCGACAAAAAGGCGCTGAAAACAATGCAGGAAGAGTTAGCTGCCCGCAAGAATGCTGACTAACTGTTTGATCTGCAAAAACCCACCGGATGAAACCGGTGGGTTTTTGCGTATCATTATGATCTGCCTGATCTGCCCCCAGAGGCGCGGTATGCAGTGGGATTCATATGCAGCTTGCTTGAAAAAGTTCGGTTAAAGCTTCGGATAGACCCAAAGCCAAGGGACATCGCAATTTGGCTGATAGACTGTCTGCTCTCAGTGAGCAGCCGCTTCGCATCATTGATCCGCAACACCGTCAGATACTCCGAAAGTGTAAGATTGAGCGCCTGGGAAAAAATATGGGAGATATAGCTTTCGTGATATCCGATTGCTTTGGCCACATCCCGCCTGGACAACGGTTCATGATAATGCTCATTCAAGTATTGCAGAAGCAACCGAACAACATCGCCGTCCTGCGGCCTGGAATCCGTCAAAGGCATCAGCTGCAGCAACTTCCCAATAATCAGCAAAATGTACCCCTGATGCATACTCTCCATAATGTTATGAGGCAATTGCTTCCAAACGCAGGCAGCTTCAACAATCAATTCTGCCAACTTAGAAACTTCCGGATCAGCAAGATGCAAAACCGGATCAACCGGCTCCTTCATTTCAAGCAATCTCTGATAACCGGAGAGGTAGGGAGTCATTGGAATCCCCATGCAATAGCCCCTAACGCCGGGTGAATCCTCATAACCGTGGATCTGGTTCGGGAATACTACAAAAATATCTCCGGCGCGCAATTCAATCCGCTTGTTTCCGTATGTAGCAGTGGTCTGCCCCTCTTTGACAAGTACAAGTTCCACTGCATTGTGCAGATGTACAGGGTAATTAAAACCCTCCTTACGATCCAGGAAAAGGTTCAGATTTCCCTGATGAAGCATCTTCATCGTAATCACCTCCGCACCAACAGCCTGGAATATCCCCAGCTTTACTTGCAGTATAGCACATAATGACCGGTAATGCAAACGAAAATAGGTGATCGCACCTGTTCTCGTCGCCAAGAAAAGGCACCAACCTTTAGCCATGTGTCCGGCAGAATAAGAAACATCGATATTCCCCTGCGGTAATCTGTAAAGTAATGTTTTTAGTTGGTAAAACTGTCTTTAGGAGAACAGCACCTAAGCCAGGGATTTGCGTTTGCGTTACTTATTTTTGTCTAGAACAAGCATAAAAAGCCTCCTACTTTCGTAGGAGGCTTCTGTGTTTGCGTTACCTATTTTCACGGGGAGCGATGGGAGCGCCGCCTGTGGCGGAATAAGCGAGCTGAGCGAGTGGCAGCGGTCTGCAGAAAACGAGCCTGCTTCGCCAGGCGATGTTTTCGCAGGGCACCGCAACAGGCCCCGGCAACTATCGTCGGCGTACATGTGCTTAACTTCTGTGTTCGGGATGGCCGCGTTGTCCCGCGCTGCCGGCGGCAGATGAAGCGGGACAAAAGCGTGCGCAGCGGTCGGCGAGGGACGATGGCGCTCCGTCGCCGAGGACATTCGCCGGGCACCGCAAGCGAAAACAGGTGGACACTACACTTTACACAAGCAAAAACTCCACTACCTAAGTAGTGGAGTCTTTGTGTTGGCATTACCTATTTTCACGGCCAGTCACCCGGCAACTATCGTCGGCGCATACGAGCTTAACTTCTGTGTTCGGGATGGGAACAGGTGGACCCTC
>JAGBSG010000042.1 GCA_017632035.1 Oscillospiraceae bacterium
GATACCGGCTTCGATAGCCTTCATGTTGGCGGTGTCCAGAGCCAGAGGAACATTGTTGAAGTTCTCCTGCAGCAGCTTGACAGCCCACATCATGCGCTCGGGACCGTCCTTCTCAGCAGGTCCGATGTTCACATCCAGGTAGGTAGCGCCGGCCTTGATCTGGGCAGCGGCACGCTCCAGGATGGGAGCGGGGTCACGCTCGTCCATAGCCTTACGGATGGCGGGAGCGATGCAGTGGATGCGCTCGCCGATGGTGACGAAGGTCTTGGACTCGGGGTTGTAGCCCTTGTACTTGACGCCCATGTCGACCACTTCGATCTTGGGCACGCGGGTCTCAAGCAGCTCCTCGAAGGACAGCTCCTTGACCTCTTCCTTGACACCGGCAGCGGCCTTGGCGGCATTCTCAGCAGCGGCGGCAGCGGCAGCGCCTTCGTATTCCTTATCCTTCAGGTACTTGACCAGCTGGACAGCCTCGGCAGGGCCGACGACCACATTCCAGCCAGGCAGCTTCTCCTGGATCTCACCCTTCATAACGGCGACCTTGCCGGGGATGATCAGGGTGCGGTTCTTGATCTTATTCTCCAGATCCAGCTCGTCGAAGGTCTTCTTGATGGTGGAGGAGGAGAACTTACCGGCAGCCCAGGCAGTCAGAACGGACATGCCGGAGGCGTCGGAGATGACCAGGTTGATGGGGCAGTTGGAGCGCTCCAGCTCGCCGGAGACCAGGAAGTAGGTCAGGGCGAAGTCAACGGTCAGGGCCACGGGGGCATTCTCGTCAGCGCCGTTCAGGGGGTAGACCTTGGCTTCCACCTTCATGGGCTTCTGAGGATCGGTGTAGATGTTCTGGCGCAGGCCGTACAGAGGCAGAGCCTGTGCGTAGGTCATGCCGTTCAGGACGATAATGGAGGCGTACTTCTCGGTGAACATGGAAGCATAAGCGGTCTCCAGGCGGGCATCCTTGGTCAGCTTGGCCAGGTTGACGATGGAGGGGTAGCCGAAGGAGCGGTCGCCGTCCTTGATGGCGGTGCGGCGGACCAGAACGGCGTTGGCCAGGGTCTGCTTGGCGGTCTTGCCGGTGACATCCAGCACCAGGTTCTTGTTGCCGGCGGCTTCCAGCTTCTTCACGGTGTCGTACAGGTCGGAGAGGTTTTCAGCCCACACGCCCAGAGCCACGCCGGCCTTGGTGGCGATGGCGTTCAGAGCCTCCCATGTGTCGGGGGTAGCGCCGTCCAGGATGGCGTTGGTGCCGGCAACAGCCAGAGCAGCCTCAGCGCAGGCGGCATCCCAGCACTCCAGGACCACGGTGCGGCCGGTGGCCACAGCCTTCTTGGTCAGCTCGGCGTAAGCGGCGGCATCGCTTCCCTTATTGGCAACAAAGACCATTTCCACATACATACGCTCGCCGATACGCTCATAGTCCACCTTAGCCATGTCAGCCAGAACGGCGTCCACAGCAGCGGCATCCATGTTGGTATCGATGGAAACGGCGTACAGGTTCTTGTTCACCAGAGTCTTCTCGTGGCGGAACAGGACGGTCTCGCCGCCCAGCTTGTGCTCGCCCACGGAGATGGTCTTCATGGCGGGAGCGGTGGCCTCGTTCAGGGAAGCCTTAGCCTCCTCGGAGAAGTAGGGGCACTTATCGATGGAAACGGCGCCCTGAGCGACCTTCATGCAGAAAGCCATACAGGTGGGGCTGCCGCACTCCTTACAGTTCTTCTTGGGGGACATCTTAAAGATGTCAAGACCTTTCAATGCCATTGTATGTATCCTCCTTCCGATTAGACAAGCTCGTTAATAAAGCTCTTGATGGTGGCGACGGCTGCGGGGTGGCGCAGGATGACGGCATCGGCACCGCCTACCAGGTTGGCAGCAGCGGTGGAAATCTCCATGTGGATGCCGCGCTCTTCCCGGTTGCCCCACTCGGGCACATCCTCTTCGGAAGCGGAGGACTCCTTCACGCCCCAGGTGTCGGTGGACACGGGAGCCAGGATGGGCATCTGCAGGTCAGCATCACTCTGCTTCAGAGCAGCGTCACGGATACGGTCCAGAGTGGAGGCGACATACTCGTAGCCATAGCCCACAGCGGCAGTACCGATGTTCATGACGATGGACTCAGCGGGAACATTCAGACCCTTGAGCATGATGTTCAGCTGCTTGGCCAGGTTGATGTCGTCAGCGGTCTCAGCGCCAACCTTCTGGCCGCTTGCCAGAGCCACGGAAGCGCCTACGGTCTTGTAGTTCTCGTTCTTGGCGGACATGAACAGCACGTTCTTGCCGGCCAGGGCCTCAGCCATGGCGGAGAACAGCTCGGCGTCCTTCTCCAGGTGCTTGCAGCCCAGGACCACGATGGGCTTGCTGACGGCCTCGGCAACAGCCTTGGCATCGGCAACGCACTCAGCGGTGGAGCGGTTGGCACCGTTGGGATCGGCGGACTCGAAGTTCAGAGCGATGAAGTCGCAGCCGGGCATGGTTTCAGCCTTCTTGGCGTAGTCAGCCATACATCTGCAGCCGGCGTAGAACTCTACCAGACCGGGAACATCCCAGGAAGCGGCGGTATCGGAGACCTCAACGCCGACCTTTGGTGCGTTTTCGATGGGTGCATCGAAGGTGTAGAAGGGCAGCACATTCTGGCCGCCGATGACGATTGCCTGGTCACCGGTACCCAGAGTCACGGCATTGATTTTGCCGTTGAAGGGTGCTGTCTTAGGTGTGAAAGACATGTGATTTTCCCCCTATATAAAATAAATTTTAAATGATGTTGGCCCCCCGAGGGGGGAATGGAAAATTGAAAATTGAAAATATTAAATAAGGCTTCTCCTCGGGGAGAAGCTGTCGCCGCCCACAGGCGGTGACTGATGTGGGGCCGTTGGTTTCCCCACACCCGGCCCTGACGGGCCACCCTCTCCCCAGGGAGAGGGCTTATTTTAAAACTTCCATTTTACATTTTCAATTTTACATTGACTGTATTACAGTCCTAAAGACTGTAATACAGTCTTCAGCGCTTGCTTGGTGGGATCGTCTGCCGGGAGCTTACTGGAGGGTGCGCCCTCGCAGTCGCACCGGTAGATGGCATCGTTCTGGGGCAGCACGCCGTAAAGCGTCAGGCCCTGGCGCTCGATCTCCTCTTTGGTGCCGGGATCCAGCTGGCCGTCAGGCGCGCGGTTGACGATCAGGCCCATGCGGCCGGGCTTTAATTCCATTTCGCCGATCATCTCCGCCACCCGGCCCGCGGCCTGGATGCCACGGCGGCTGCAATCGGAGATCAGCAGCATGGTATCTACATGGGGAAGCGTGCCCCGGGCTACATGCTCCAGGCCGGCTTCGTTATCCATGACGATGTAGTTGTAATTCTTGGCGTACTTGTCCATCTGGGTCTTTAGGACGCCGTTGACATAGCAGTAGCAGCCCTTGCCCTGGGTGCGGCCCATGATGAGCATATCAAAATCGCCCTCCTCAATGAGGGCGGAATTGAACTTGATCTCGGCATAATCTGCCTTGGTCATGCCTGCAGGGATGGTCTTTTTCAGCTCTGCCTGGGCCATTTCCTCACGGATGGTACCCAGCGTCGTTTCCGCCTGGACGCCCAGGACCTCGTTGAGGTTGGCGTTGGCATCGGCATCCACCACCAGCACCGGGCCCTTGCCCGTGGCGCACAGGTGGTCGATGAGCATACCGCAGATGGTCGTTTTGCCTACGCCGCCTTTACCGGCAACAGCAATGGTATGAGGCATAACGGTATCTCCTTGGTTTCATTTCGCACCGAAAGGGCGCACTGCGCCCATATCGATACGACCATATCGTATCACAGGAACGGTTATTTTTCAACCATGAATTTAGCGATTTTTGGGATTTGGTGAATTTTCTGCGTGTGCACAGTCTTACCCCTCATCCGTCACGCCTTCGGCGTGCCACCCTCTCCTCAAGGAGAGGGCTTAAGGCTTCTCCCTGGGGAGAAGCTGACATTTGCGAGGTACGAGCAAATGTCTGATGTGGGGACGCCTCTCCGAATGGAGAGGGGTATGGCTCAGAGGCCGGCCTGCTTCAGCAGCTCGGGGACTTTGGCTTCCCAGCCAAGGGCCATGATATGCACGCCCTGGCAGTAGGGACGGCACTCTTTAATGATCTTGGCGGCGATCTCCACGCCGGTGATACCGGCCTTGGCCCGCTCCTTGTCGGCGGCCAGAGCGTCGATCATCTCCTGGGGCACATGGACGCCCGCCACATTGTTATTCATAAACTTGCACATACCGGCGCTCTTGGGGATGATGACACCCAGCTGCACGGGCTTGCCGAACTGCTTGGCCTTCTCCATGAACCGGATGAACTTCTCAGAATCGAACACCGCCTGGGTCTGGAAGTACTCCGCGCCGGCCAGACATTTGCGCTCCATCTTGGCAAGCTGGGCATCCACACTGTCAGAGCAGGGGGATACCACAGCGCCCTTGGCAAACTTGGGGGCTTCGCCCACCAGAGGGTTGCCGCCCAGGTCCACGCCCTTTTCCAGCTGGCACACGGTGTGCAGCAGGGACACGGAATCCAGGTCGAACACGGGCTTGGCACCGGCATGGTCGCCCATGGTGGTATGGTCGCCGGTGAGGCACAGGATATTATCGATGCCCAAAGAGGCGGCACCCAGCAGCTCGGACTGCAGGGCGATGCGGTTACGGTCCCGGCAGGTCAGCTGCAGAATGGGGGTCAGGCCCGCGTTCTTCAGCTGCACGCAGGTGGGCAGGCTGCCCATACGCATGACGGAAGACTGGTTGTCGGTGACATTGACGGCAGTGATGGTGCTCAGGTATTCCTTGGCCTCGGCTACCACATGGCTGGCATTGATGCCTTTGGGAGGGCCTACTTCGGCGGTGACTACAAATTCGCCGTTATCGAACAATTCGGTAATTCTCATTGTTTATTACTCCTCATTTGTAAAATGAATTAAAAATGTAAAGTTGAAAATTTTTAACAAGGCTTCTCCCCGGGGAGAAGCTGTCGCCGCCGAAAGGCGGTGACTGATGTGGGGGATCGTTTCCCCACACCCGGCCCTGACGGGCCACCCTCTCCCCAGAGAGAGGGCTTTGGGGTGCGCAGGGCAACGCGGCCCCAGGGAGAGAGCTTTTCCGACTCAACAATTTTCCATTTTCAATTTTCAATTTTCCATTAATCAACGGAATAGTCCCGGAGCTGGATGGGGGCTTTCAGGGCGTCCAGGCGGCCCAGCTGCTCCAGCTTCTTCTGGATCCGCTCCCAGCCGCATTCCATGGTGGGGTCTACCTCGCACATGCCGTTTTTGGCGCCGCCGCACTGGCCGTTGAGCAGGCCCTTGGAGCAGGCGGTCAAGGGGCAGATGCCGCCGGTGAGGTTCAGGTAGCACTGGCCGCACTGGTGGCAGTCATACTCCAGAGGGGTCACGCCCTGGAAGCCGGGCAGGCGGATGGTATCGCAGCCGGCGCAGACCTTCTTTTCAGGGAAAAGGTCGGCTACCGTCTGCACGCCCACGCCGCAGGAAAATACCAGGATCGTATCCGCCTCTTCCATGGCGGCGGCATGCTTTTGCAGCCGCAGGGCCAGGTTCTCGGGGTTACAGATGTAATCGGTGGTGACGGTTCCGGTCACATTGGCCAGCTCCTTTTGCAGAAGCTCTGCTTCCTGCTCCGGGAAACGGATCTCCTTACAGCCGTGGCAGTTGAGGACGAATACCTTGCCGGTGATCAGACTGAGGATGGTTTCTTTGGCTTTCAGTTCGGTGATCAGCATCTTACTTCATCCCCCTTACAGCGTTCTTTCCCAGCCGGATCAGGTTCACCAGCGGGATCTTGGAGGAGCAGATATACTCACAGCATCTGCACTCCATGCAGTTCATAATATTCAGATCCTTCAGCTTCTGAGGATCGTTGGCGCAGGCCAGCTTTGCAAAGTGCAAAGGCTTCAGCTCCATGGGGCATACATCCACGCAGCGGCCGCACTTGATACACGGCTGCACCTCAGGCTCGTCGTTGTCGATGGCGATGATGCCGTTGGAACCCTTCATAATGGGGGTGTCCAGAGTCTCCTGGGGGAAACCCATCATAGGGCCGCCGGCCTTGATCAGCACATCCTCGCCGCTGATGCCGCCGCAGGCTTCTACCAGAGCTGCCGCAGGTGTGCCCACCCGGACGATGAAGTTGCCGGGATTTTTGATGTACTTGCCGGTGACGGTGATCACCCTCTCAATCAGGGGCATACCGGTGCGGATGGCATCGGCGATGGCCTTGACCGTGGACACATTGCTGACGCAGGCGCCCACATCCGCAGGCAGCTTGCCGCTGGGCACGCTGCGGCCCAGGGCCCGCTTGATGAGCATTTTTTCGCCGCCCTGGGGGTACTGGGTGGCAACCTCCAGCACCTCGATGCCCTCGATGCCGGCGGTCTTTTCCCGCAGCAGGGCGATGGCATCGGGCTTGTTCTCTTCAATGACGATGATGCCCTTGGGGGCGGAAACGGTCTTCATTTCCGCCTGCAGGCCGAAGATAATATCGTCAGCAAACTCCAAAAGCACACGGTGGTCCGCCGTCAGCATGGGCTCACACTCACAAGCGTTGACCAGCACCGCGTCGATGGGCTTGCCGGGATTCAGCTTCACATAGGTGGGGAAGCCGGCGCCGCCCATGCCCACGATACCGGCGTTCTTGACGATATCGATGATCTCGGCAGGTGTCAGCTCCTCCAGAGTCTTGCCGCAGGGCTTGACGGAGGCATGGACGGTGTCCTTGCCGTCATTTTCCACCACGATGCTCAGGCAGCTGCCGCGGCTGGCGTGGGGACGCTCCTCAATGGCAACTACCGTGCCACTGACGGAAGAATGGATGGGAGCGGAGATGAAGCCGGCGGCTTCGCCCAGCATCTGGCCCACCTCCACATGGTCGCCCACAGCGACGATGGGATTTGCCGGTGCGCCCAGATGCATGGACAGGGGAAACACAGCTGTCTTGGGTGCGGGGAAGCGGATCAGGCCCTTGTGCTCGGTAGGCTCTTTGCCCTCTACGGGGTGGATGCCGCCGTACCAGCCCTCCAGACGGGTCTGCCGGATGGACTTGACATACTCGACGATCAGCTTATGGTTGACCTTGGAATAGTCCCGCAGCTGCACCGGCTGGGCTGTCAGCTCGGAAAGGCGGCCCTGCTGTTCCAGGCGCTGCTGGATCTTCTGCCAGGCGCAGTCCTTATCGGCTCTGACCTCGCACTTGCCGTCCTTAGCGCCGCCGCACTGGCCGTTGAGCAGGCTCTTGGAGCAGTCCACCACAGGGCAGATGCCGCCGGTGATGTTCAGGTAGCACTGGGCGCAGGCATCGCAGGCCTTCTTGGTCAGGGCCATGCCGTGATGGCCGGTATAATTGATGGAGTTGGCCGCGGCGAATACGGGCTTTTGCAGCACATCCGCCACAGTCTGGACACCCAGACCGCAGGAGAGCACCACCACATGCTCCGTACCCACGGGAAGCATGCCGGGCAGGCCCTTTTCGGCCTTGGTCTTGTTGCACAGGAAGTCAGCCCGGGCAGTGCCGGTGACGGTCTTGCCCAGGCCCTCGGCAAGGGCCAGGAACGCATCCAGGTCAGGCTCCTGAAGGGTGTCAAATTCCTTGAAGCATTTGTTGCAGGCCAGGACAAAAATATTGTCCAGCCCGGCCAGCAGGGACTTCAGCTCGGCCTCATCCTTCAGCCGATACTTGGTATAATTTTCCAATTTCTCACCTTCCATGCATAATCGCCGCTGTCTGCCGAAGGGGGCAAACAGGCGTTAATTTTGGGATTTTTGGTTGGTTCAGGGCATACAGTAACAATATAGCACATTTTTTATCGATAATCTAGTCCTTATTGAAATTTTTATGGAATCATTTTGCACATACGCAGGATATCCTGCAAACACAAGCAGGCGGATGATCAGCATCCGCCCTTTTTATTTACAAAATCCCCTTGCATTTGCGGTACGCCTTTGCTATAATACAGCCAATGCAGGGTTCGTATATCGGTAATACAACGGCTTCCCAAGCCGTGAAGGCGGGTTCGACTCCCGTACCCTGCTCCATGTAAAAAACCTCTTTTGTCTACCAAGACAAAAGAGGTTTTTTACAATGATATCCGTTCCTTGCGGAACGGGTGATATATCTTCGATATGATATCGCACTATCGTGCGATGATA
>JAGBSG010000043.1 GCA_017632035.1 Oscillospiraceae bacterium
AGCGTCGGCGTACATAGGTACGGTAGTCTGACCGTTTGCGCAGTAAGTCAAAATGCCTTGCGCAGCAAGCATTTTCACCCCACATCCGTCAAAAATCAAAGATTTTTGCCACCTTCTCCCGGTGGGAGAAGGCTTATTTCTAATGTTGCTTGATAATACCGCATTTTGACGGTTTGCGGCTTTTTTGACACTCTGGAAAACGGCTCCCATCAATGGATGGGAGCCGTTTTTGTCAGAATTGGGTGGGTTCGATATGCCAGATCTCCTGGGCATACTGGCGGATGGTTCGGTCGGAAGAGAATTTGCCACCGCTGGCAATATTCATCAGGCACTTACGGCCGAAGTTCAGACGGTCAGCGTAGTCCTTGTTCACCCGCAGCTTGGCATCCAGATAGGACTGATAATCCAGCAGCAGGAAGTAGTGGTCAGCTCTGTGCCAATGGGTGCCGTCCAGCAGGGCGTGGTACAGCTCTCTCTGGTCGTCATCTGTAGGCACCGTGCCGTCGACCAGAGTGTCAATGGCTCTGCGCAGCCGGGGATTGCTGTCGTAAATGCCCCGGGCATAGTAGCTGTCCTTGCAGGCATTGATCTGGTCCACAGTATGGCCGAAGATATAGTTGTTCTCCATGCCTGCTTCCTTGACGATCTCCACATTGGCACCGTCCAGTGTACCCAGAGTAACCGCGCCATTGAGCATCAGCTTCATGTTACCGGTGCCGGAAGCCTCTGTGCCTGCAGGAGAGATCTGCTCGGATACATCCGCAGCGGGAATAATATGCTCGGCATAGGAGCAGTTGTAGTTCTGTACAAACACGACCTTCAGCTTGTCGTTGACCTCAGGATCGTTGTTGATCATCCGGGCGATCCGGTTGATATACCGGATCACGGCCTTAGCCCGGGCATAGCCGGGAGCGGACTTCGCACCGAACAGGTAGACGGTGGGCTGGAAGTCTGTCAGGCTGCCTTCCTTCAGGCGGAAATAGATATCCATGATAGACAGGGCGTTTAGCAGCTGGCGCTTATACTCATGGAGGCGCTTGACCTGCACATCAAACATGAAGTCGGGATTCAGCTGCACCCTCTCCTTTTGTGCGATGACCTTGCACAGCTGCTCCTTCTTCTGGCGCTTGACCGCATTGAACTGGCTGACCATGTCGTCATCGATCATGGGCTTGAGCTTGCTCAGCCGGTCCAGGTCCTTCAGGAAATCACCGCCGATGCGGTATTTGAGCATCTGTGTCAGCTCAGAGTTGCACAAGCCCATCCAACGACGGGGTGTGACACCGTTGGTCTTGTTCTGGAAGCGCTCCGGGAAGGCCATATACCAATCATGGAAGCAATCATCCTTCAGGATCTGAGAATGGATCTCTGCCACACCATTGACATAGGTGCCCACATAAACGCTGAGGTTTGCCATATGGGCAGTGTTGTCACGGACAATGAACAGGTTGGGATGCTCACGCTTCAGCTTCTCATCGATACGCAGAATGATATCCACGATCTCAGGCACAACACTGCGCAGCAGATCCAGATTCCACTTCTCCAGAGCCTCACCCATAACTGTATGGTTGGTGTAGGAGAAGGTCTTCTGTGCAATGGCAAAGCTCTGGTCGAAATCCATGCCCTCGGCCATCAGCAGACGGATCAGCTCCGGAATAGACATGGCCGGGTGGGTATCGTTCAGCTGCACTGCATAGTACTCAGCAAAATGGGTCACGTCGCTGCCGTGGACGCTCTTGTAGACCCGCAGCATATCCTGCAGGGATGCGGAGGACAGCACATACTGCTGCTTGATACGCAGCCGCTTACCCTCCCAGGTGGAGTCGTTGGGATACAGGACGCGGGTGATATCCTCGGCCTTGTTCTTCTGGGTCAGGGCACGCAGATAGTCCTGATCGTTGAAGGCATTGAAGTCCAGCTCTTCCTCTGCCTCACACTGCCACAAGCGCAGGGTGTTGATATTGTCTGTGCCGTAACCGACCACAGGCACATCGTAGGGGACAGCCAGAACCGTATGGTCCGGGAATTTGACCTTAACCGTGTGGTTGTACCGGCGGTAGGACCAGGGATCACCGAATTTGGACCAGTCATCCGCATTTTCCTTTTGGCTGCCGCCCTGGTCAAAGCTCTGCTTGAACAGGCCGAACTTATACCGCAGGCCGTAACCGGACAGGGGCACATTGATACTGGCTGCGGAATCCAGGAAGCATGCCGCCAGACGGCCCAGGCCGCCGTTACCCAGCGCAGCATCCTCAATATCCTCCAAAATGGCCAAATCCACACCCCGCTCAGCAAACAGCTGCTTCATTTCCTCCAAGATGCCCAGATTGTACAGATTGGAATATACCAACCGTCCGATCAGGTACTCCGCGGAAATATAATAAGCCTTCCGCTGATGCATACGGGTCTTCTTGCTTTTGCTCCAATTATCACTGATGGCCATCATAACAGCAGTGCCCAAAGCCTCATGAAGCTCCTGCGGTGTGGCCTCCTGAAGAGATACATCGTAGGTATACTTCAACTGCGCCTCAGTCCATCTGAGGATATTCAGACAATTATAATTCATAATTCATTTTCTCCTATCTGATATGAAACAGCGGTGCTTGCGCTGTTCTTTTTCTGATCTCCCAGCCGGTCATACAGCTGTGCAAGCCTTCGGATCCGTTTTGCTAAGGACCGGTTAATTATACCATCTTTCATGCGCCATGTCCAGTTAGCATTCGACATTGTTCCAGGAAAATTCATCCTGCCCTCAGCCCCAAGCTCCAGATAATCCTGCATAGGTACGATGCACAGCTCAGAAACGCTGCTGTAGGCTGTGCGGATCGCGCCCCAGACCAAGCCCTCGTCCTCATTCAAATTCATATATTCCCTGGCATATTCCACTGCATCCGCAGACGCCGTGTCAAACCACTGGCGCATGGTCATATTGTCGTGGGTGCCGGTATAACAGACGGTATTTGGAATATACGCATGGGGCAGATAGGCAGAGGGCTCCCGGGAATCGAAAGCAAAGCCCAGGACCTTCATGCCGGGATAACCGGCCTCATCCCGCAGATCCAGGACCTCCTGGGTCAAAAAGCCCAGGTCCTCAGCGATCAAGCGCAGCTTCGGCATGCGTTTTTTTACGGCGTTGATAAAGTCGATACCGGGTCCCTTTACCCATTTGCCGTCCCTGGCTGTTTCGTCGCCGTAAGGTACAGACCAATAGCTTTCAAAGCCGCGGAAATGGTCCAGCCGTACAACATCGTAGAGCGTTCCCGCTGCCTCCAGCCGATGCATCCACCAGCCATAGCCATCCAGCTTCATGGCATTCCAACGGTACAGAGGGTTGCCCCAGAGCTGACCATCCTCAGAAAAGCCGTCGGGGGGACAGCCCGCCACGGCCACAGGCTTCAGGTCCTCATCCAGCTGAAAAAGCTCGGGGTTGCTCCACACATCCACCGAATCCAACGGCACATAGATCGGCACATCCCCAATAATGCAGATGCCCTTTTCGCTGGCGTAAGCATGCAGGGCGTTCCATTGGCGGTAAAATGTATACTGCACAAAGCAGTAAAACCGGATCTCTTTACGCAGGTCCTGCCGGGCTTTCCATACTGCCTCCGGCTCCCGGCGCTTCAAGCCATTCTCCCAACAGTACCAGGGCTGGCCGCCAGTCCGGTCCTTCAAGGCCATAAACAGGGCAAAATCCGAGAGCCAAAATCCGTTCTCTGTACAAAAGCGATCAAATTCGGGGCTGCCGGAAAAATTGGAAAAGGCACTTCTTAAAACCTCGAGCCGGACCTGATACTGCAAACCAAAATCCGCTTTATCCTCCCGATCGCACCAGTGGAGCTCCTCCAGCTGTGCTTTTTCCAGCAATCCGTCCTCCACCAGCATATCCAGATCGATCAAATAGTGATTACCCGCATAGGCAGAGCAGGACTGGTAGGGAGAATCTCCATAGCCCGTAGGCGTCAACGGCAGGATCTGCCAACAGCTCTGGCCTGCCTCCTGCAAAAAATCCACAAATTCATAAGCATGCTTTCCCATTGTTCCCACACCGTAGCTGCCCGGCAGGGAGGTTATGTGCATGAGTATGCCGCTCTGGCGCATAAAAAATACGCTCCTTATCCAAACATGGGTTTGCAACAGCCTATGGGACCGGGCAGCACTTTGTGCCGAATTCCCTACCGCAGTATCCCCGCAGTTTCCGCGTTCCAAACCGCTTCCCTATGCCTTCCAGCCAGGGAAAATGTAAATACGCTCACGCTATAGAGAGTAATATGAATTACCCCTTTTGTCAAGCAAAACCGGTTGTTCTGACTGCTCTCTCTAACGATTAAACAAAAACAGACCTGCTATAAGGCAGGTCTGTTATGTATAAAGCTTAACCTACAGCTTAGGCCTCCAGGTTGATGCCGGTCTCCTTGCTGAATACATGGCACACATTACCACCGAAATTGAACTTAACTGCAGTGCCGGCAGACAGAGCTGCAACCTCCGCACCGGTCATGTTCATAGTGGAAACAATGATAATGACATCCTTGCCGTTTGCATTGGCATGCAGGTGGACGGAGGAGCCCATCATTTCGCTGACGTCGATCTTTGCATCCACGCCCACTTCATCCAGAGCAATGTGCTCAGGACGGACACCCAGGGTGATACTCTGCTCTTCCACATTGTTGGCAGTCAGAGCCTTCTGCTTATCCTCGGACAGCTCGACTACATAGCCGTTCAGCTCCACTGCATACTTGCCGTCGGTCTTGATCAGCTTAGCGTCAAAGAAGTTCATCTGAGGAGCGCCGATGAAGCCGGCAACGAACAGGTTGTAGGGATGGTTGAAGACCTCCTGAGGAGTGCCGATCTGCTGGATGAAGCCGTCCTTCATGATGACGATACGGTCGCCCAGGGTCATAGCCTCAGTCTGGTCGTGGGTAACGTAAACGAAAGTAGTATTGATACGCTCGCGCAGCTTGATGATCTCAGCACGCATCTGGTTACGCAGCTTGGCGTCCAGGTTGGACAGAGGCTCGTCCATCAGCAGAACCTTGGGCTCACGGACGATA
>JAGBSG010000044.1 GCA_017632035.1 Oscillospiraceae bacterium
CGTCGGTAAGCGACAGGAAATAACCCTTGACAAACCCATATTCCTGTGCTATAATACGCTGGCACTCAAGGAGCGCACCCATATCGCGGAGTAGAGCAGTTGGCCACGAGCCGGAGCGCTGCCTGTGGCAGATACAGCGAAGGCGCAGCGTGTGCTGCGGTCGGTGTGCAACGTAGGCGCTTTGTCGCCAAGGCGCACACCGGGCACCGCAAACGAGGAGGGTGGCTGAGCGACAGCGAAGCCGGGTGTGGTGATAGGGCAGTGGGATGTGTGAAGAAGCCTTCCCCACATCAGTCACCGCACCCAATTTGTTGTCTTTTTTCGGTAAAAAACCTTGCGAAGCCCTGGAAAATATGCTACAATTACTCTGGAACTCTGCATGTTGTGTATTTTATATGAAAGGCATTGAGCCCATGCAAACAGTGACTATACCTATGGAGAATTTAGCGCAAGTGCTGCAGCTGCAGTTGGACCGGGGCGGTACAGCTACGCTGACAGTTACCGGCAGCAGTATGATGCCTATGCTCCACAGTCACACAGATACCGTCTTTTTGGTGCCGGTGACTGCTTCTTTGAAAAAGAAGGATCTGATCCTATACCGCCGGGAAAACGGAAAATATGTACTTCACAGGATCGTGCGCCAGCGCAGCCGTGAGGCGTTTATCTGCTCCGGCGACAACCAATGGGAGCCGGAAACGGTATATGCCCATCAGGCGATTGGCCTGGTGAATGGCTTTACCAGGAAAGGTAAGCGTTACAGCGTAGAGCATTTAGGTTACCGGATTTATGTCTGGTTCTGGGTAGCTATATTCCCAGTGCGTCGGCCTTTGATCTGGATGCGTCGGCATCTCGGCCTCATGCTTAAAACATTTAAAACATAATTGATTGATATATTTAGGAGGATTACTTATGAAGCGCAATTATAATTGGATCATTGCACTGTGCATAGCGGCAATGTTGCTCAGCTTTACAGTTGTTGGTTGCCGTCAAGTCGAGCAGTCCGACGATACTACCGCTGATACCGGCAGCATTGTTGACACCGGAGATACCGGCAACACCGGAGATACCGGCAATACCGGCAATACCGGCAATACCGGCAACACCGGAGATACCGGCAACACCGGAGATACCGGCAATACCGGCAATACCGGCAATACCGGCAATACCGGCAACACCGGCGATGGCGGCAATGTGAGCGGCGGTGTCGGCGATCCTGTGAAGCCCGATCTCGAGGTGGATATCCGGGACCTCTTTAAGTAATGCAGGCAGCCACAAAGAAAAAGGACAGCGCCGTCAAGGCACTGATGCGGCCCTACCGGGGCAAGGTGATTGCTCTGTGCTTTATGACCGTCATCTCCTCTGTGCTGCAGGTTGCCTTTGCACTGCTGACCAGTAAAGTGGTGGATGCCGCACTGAAAAGGCCAGAGATGCTGCCCTTTTGGGGCTGCGCCCTGATCGTCGACCTGCTGGGGATCGTGGCATTTCACGCACTGCAGAATTGGTTAGCCGGCAGTGCCATCGACCATAGCGTTGCCAGTCTCCGGCATACGCTGCTCAGGACAGCTGCCTACAGCGAAGGAGAGCGGTTTCATGATTTCCACAGCGGCGTCCTGCTCAACAGAGGCATGGAGGATGTGCGTACGGTTTGCGAGGGCATAGTCGGCGTGCTGCCTTCTATGGTAGGGCAGATTGCCCAGCTGGCGGCCAGCTTTGGAGCTGTGATCGTCATGTACCGCCCTGTTGCAGGTTTGGTGGCGCTGGCAGCTTTGGCTGTCGCGGGGATCATTGCCTGGCTCAGACCCATTATGAAACGCCAGCATAGCCGTGTGAGGTCCAGTGAGGAACAGGTCATGTCCGGCATGCAGGAGAATCTGCAGCAGCTGGAGCTGATCCAGGGCCTTGGAGCGGAGGGGCAGATCCTGCGTCGCTTTGGGGATCGTCAGAAGGCAAGCCTGCTGGATAAAAAACGCCGCCGCTGCTGGATGGTTGGATACAGCAGTATGATGACTGCGGTTACCCAGCTGGGAACCGGCATTTTGCTCTTGTGGGGAGCTGTGCAGGTGTCTGCGCAAGCACTGAGCTACGGTGCCCTGACGGCTATGATCCAGCTGATGTCATTGCTTCGAGCCCCTATTGTGGGCATTTCTGGCCTGTGGACTCGATTGACGGCGGTGGAGATCGCGGCGGAGAGACTGTCTGAATTGCTGGGAGGCACACAGGAACAGGCCGCTGAGCCTGTCGGCAGGGTCGATGCTGTGATATTTGAGCATGTCACCTTTGCCTATCCGGGTGAGGAAGCTCCAGTTGTTGAAGATTTTTCAGGCCGCTTTTCTCTGGATCAGTGGGTGTGTCTGACGGGCGTATCCGGCAAGGGAAAATCTACACTGTTTAAGCTGATATTGGGCCTTTATAAGCCCCAGCGGGGCAGAGTTTATCTGCAAACAGACCGTGGGGAGATCCCCTGCGGCAGATCCACCCGACATTTGTTTGCCTATGTCCCTCAGGACTTTGCTTTGTTTTCGGGAACGGTTTTGGAGAATCTTCTGCTGGCAGCACCGGACGCCGGTGCGCAAGCCCGCAAAGCAGCTCTCCACACTGCGCAGGCCGATTTTATCTGGGATCTGAATGCCCAGGAGAATACGCCGGTGCTGGAGAACAACGCAGGCCTTTCCAAGGGGCAGTTGCAGCGTCTGGCTGTGGCGAGAACGATCCTCATGGACCGCCCAGTTCTATTGCTGGATGAATGCACCTCAGCGCTGGATGCCCAGACAGAGGAAGCCCTGCTGCGGGGCTTGCATGATTTGGGCAAGCAGGCTATTCTGGTGACCCATCGCCCGGAGGCGCTGCAGCAGCTTTCCAATGTGCGCATAGTCAGCTTGGAGGACATGAAGTGAATAAGAAGGCCGCCCAAGGGCGGCCTTTCCTATGCAGAAAGGAGGTGCCTAAGGCACCTCCTTTTAGATGTTATTTTTCGTCGAGATCTTTGCCGTAGTAGCTTCTGCTTTTGCCGTAATAGCTGTGACGGTCAGTGAAATCCACGCAGTTTAAGATCACGCCCAGGACTTTGCCGCCGGACTTTTCCAGGCTGGCCTTCATCCGGCGCTGGAGTTTGTAGCTGTTGTTGGTGGAGTCAATGACGAACAGCACACCGTCCAGGATCGGGGCCATAATGGCGCAGTCGATGACCTGGCCCAGAGGCGGGGTGTCGATAATCACGTAGTCAAAAGTCTCCTTTAGCGCCGGAATCAGCTTGACCAGACCTTGACTGCCCAAAAGCTCAGCTGCGCTCGGGACTAAGACACCCGCAAACATAATGTACATACCGGGCATATCTGTTTCATAAAGAAGGTCGTTTACATTGGCCATGCCGGAAAGGTAGTGGCTCAGGCCGTCCACCTTGCCCTTGACACGCAGGCGGCTGGAAAGAGATGATCTGCGCAGGTCAGCATCCAGCAGGAGCACACGCTTGTCTGCCTGGGCCAGAGAAGCGGCTAGCTGGAAGGCGATGGTGGACTTTCCTTCGGTGGCGCTGTAGCTGGTCAGTGCAATGGCGGTGTTATCGGGGCCGCTGAACATCAGGTTGGTACGAAGTGTCTTCAAGGCTTCTATGGCATGGAACTCGTTTGCCACAAACCGTTTGATTTCAATTTTTTTCACAGCGGCACTCCTCACTTTTTCAGATTGCGCCAGAAGCGGCGAGATGTCTTGCCCTTGTTTGCGGTTCCCAGATCAGCAGATTGGGGAATGACACCCAAAGTGCTCAGACCCAGGTAACGTTCGGCATCCTCTTCCGTGCGGATGGTGTCGTCCCAGATGTGCAGGAGGGTCAGGATACCCACAATGACAACCAGGCCAATGGCAGCGGCCAGGATGGCGTTCCGACCGGCACTGGGCGAGGAGGGAGCTGTAGGAACATCGGCCTCATAGACAAGGGTCACAGCGTTTACGTGCATGATCTGCTTGAGCTGTACAGCGGCTTCCTCCCGCACGGTGTTGGCGATCAAGGCGGCCCGCTGGGGGTCTGTATCTGTGATGCCGATCTGCAAAATCCGAGTGTTATCCGGCGCGGTAACGGAGATCATGCTTGCCAGCTGGCTGGGTGACATATTCAGCTGCAGCTTGTTAATGACCGCTTTGGTTACATTTTTGCCGGTAATGAGCACCTGATAATCCTTTAGCAGATACGCGGAGACCTGGAGGTCTGTGTACTGAACATTAGCCTCATCCGCGCGGTTGAGCACATAGATCCGGGTGGAGGCGGTGTACTCCGGAGTCGAGAACAACGCGGTTCCCAAGAAACCGATAATGGCAAAGAACACAACGACTGCCGCAATAACAATAATTCTCTTCCTGAGGTAGAAGAATAGCTCTACCAAATTAATTTCTGTTTCGTGTTTTGTTTCCATATACGCTCCTTATAAATCCCTGTTTTCAATGATTGCCTGGGCGTTTTCTCTAAAAAGCGCAGAGGCATAGTCTGCGGTATATTTTTTGCTTACACGTTGCCAACAGGCTTGCAGAAGGGGTGGCCTTTGGGCGCAGTCGTGGGCATCCGACGCGATGAAATGGGCCTTGCGCTGCTGCAGCAAGCGGTGACAGAATTGCTTAATGCCATAGCCGTGCTTGCCCAGGATGCTGGAGGCATTGAGCTGGATCAGTGCGCCCATGGCAAGTACAGTATCAGCCAGGGCCGCATCTTTTCGGAAGGCATTGTAGCGTTCAGCATGGGCAATCACCGGAGTAAAACCGCAGCGGATCACTTCGGATACACCATTCACAATCTGCGAACGCACAGAGGTAGAGAGAAATTCCAGCAGCACATACTGGGAGTTTAACAGCGGCATGACCTTGCCTTCGCACAGCAGCTCCGGCAAAGCGGCCTCGTAGTGGGCCTCGCTGCCAAGATAAAGCTTCATTTCCGGAAGCTCCTCCGCAACGCTCTGGCGGAACATAGAAAAAACCTCATGTAGCCAAGCGGGAGTGTTTTCCTTAAAGCTGCCGCGGTAATGGGGGGTCAGGAATAAGGCTCTTGTGCCATCCTCCCAGGCCATGCGTACCAGCTTCATGCCTTCCAGAATATCTGCCGCACCGTCATCCACACCGGGAAGGATATGGGTGTGAATATCGACAAAACCGGTCATTGCTTTTTGCACGGGAAACTTCCTTTCATGTTCCTGACCAGTGGACAGAACATCAATGGTCATAATCCTGCGTTTATTCTAACATAATAGCCAGGCTTTTGCAATATAAAAAAAAGGCATGTTTCCAAAAAATATGTAGCGTTACAATTGAGGTGAGACCAAGAGTATAGAAAAAGGCGATTGAGTTCGTTAGAATAAAGCTACCACACTCAACACTAACGAAAGGAACTCAACCGCCATGAATAGTGTAGCACTAAAATCCGAAAAGAACAAGAGATATTTACCTCACGAA
>JAGBSG010000045.1 GCA_017632035.1 Oscillospiraceae bacterium
CATGGAGGAGGGCATCTACAATGAGGAGGAGTACCAAAAGGCTCTGGCATGGACGAAGGAGCATTGCAAGGAGGGACGGGACGACAACCCCGAGTCCGTCAACTTCCTGGGCGAAGAGCGCCGCATCAAGTTCACTCCCGAAGAGAAGGAAAAGCAGTGGGAGTTCACCGTTAAGATGTACTGCATCATCAAGGATCTGATGGATGGCAATCACAATCTGTCAGACAAGTTCGAGGAAGAGAAGGTGGGTCACAATGCCATTGCCGGCGGCTTCCAGTGTCAGCGCCAGTGGACCGACCATTGGCCCAACTGTGATTATCCTGAGGCTCTGCTCAGCTCCTCCTTTGACTACGAAGGCGCCCGTGAGCCCTATACCCTGGCTACTGAGAACGATATCCTCAACGGCATGGGCATGCTGATGATGCGTCTGCTGACCCACCGGGCACAGATCTTCGCCGATGTCCGTACTTACTGGTCCGGCGAGGCTACCGAGCGTGTTACCGGCTACAAGCTGGAGGGCAAGGCTGCCGAGAGCAACGGTATTATCCACCTGCTGAACTCCGGTGCTGCCTGTCTGGATGCTTCCGGTGTCTGCACCGATGAAAACGGCAACGCTACCATGAAGAGATGGTGGGAGGTCACCGAGGAAGATATCAAGAAGATGACCGAGGCCACTGTATGGTGTGAGGCCGGTCAGGATAACTTCCGTGGCGGCGGCTTCTCCAGCCATTACACCACCAAGGCCGAAATGCCCTGCACCATGATCCGCCTGAATCTGGTCAAGGGTCTGGGCCCCGTGCTGCAGATCGCTGAGGGCTGGACCGTGAACCTGCCCGATGCGGTTTCCGATACCCTGATGGAGCGCACCAACCCCACCTGGCCCTGCACCTGGTTCGCACCCCGCTGCGACGGTAAGGAAGGCTCTCCCTTCAAGACCGCTTATGAGGTCATGATGAACTGGGGCGCTAACCACGGCGCCATCTCCTACGGTCACATCGGTGCTGACCTGATCACCATGTGCTCCATGCTGCGGATCCCCGTGTGCATGCACAACGTTCCCGAGGACGATATCTACCGTCCCGCTTGCTGGAACGCCTTCGGTATGGACAAGGAAGGCCAGGACTACCGTGCCTGCGCTACCTACGGTCCTACCTTCAAGAAGTAAGTCTATTCGAAAAAGATCGCTCAGCGCTTTGCGCTGAGCGATCCCGATATGTTGGCGTATAGCCGGGAGAAGAACACGATGAATAAAAAGTATTATTTGGCGGTGGATATCGGCGCTTCCAGCGGCAGACACATGCTGGTCTGGCTGGAGGACGGCAAGCTGCAGCTGGAAGAGGTTTACCGCTTTGCCAACGGCATGGTGGATGTGGACGGCACAAAGTGCTGGGAACCGGACCGTCTCTTTGCCGAGATCAAAAACGGCATGCGCCGGTGCGCCCAGCTGGGCAAGATCCCTGTTTCCATGGGTGTGGATACCTGGGGTGTGGATTTTGTGCTGCTGGATGCGCAGGGCAATCGGCTGGGCAATGCGGTTGCCTACCGTGACAGCCGTACCCAGGGTATGGATGCGGTGGTGGAAAGCATTTTGCCTCAGGATGCGCTGTACCGCCGTACCGGTATTCAAAAGCAGATGTTCAATACCATCTATCAGCTGATGGCCATCCGGGACAGCCTGAAGGATGCCGATGCCATGCTGCTGACCCCGGATTATTATCACTACCTGCTCACCGGCAAGAAGTGCGCGGAGTTTACCATTGCATCTACCACCCAGCTGCTGGATACCAAGACCGGTGATTGGGATTGGGAGCTGCTGGACATGCTGGGCTATCCCAGACGGCTGTTCCAGCCTATCCGGATGCCCGGTACTGTGCTGGGCGGCCTGACAGAGCAGATCCAAAAGGAAGTGGGCTTTGACTGCCAGGTGATCCTGCCCGGTGCCCACGACACGGCATCTGCTGTGCTGTCCGTGCCCACCAACGAGAAAACTGTGTACATTTCCTCCGGCACCTGGTCTTTGATGGGCGTGGAGCTGACCCAGGCAAACTGCACTGAGGAAAGCCGCTGCGCCGGTTTTACCAATGAGGGCGGCTACAATGGCCGGTACAGATACCTGCGTAACCTGATGGGCATGTGGATGATCCAGTCCGTCCGGAAGGAAATGAACGATGCCTATACCTATCCCCAGCTGTGCGCCATGGCAGAGCAGGAGAAGAGCTTCCCCAGCCGCCTGGATGTGGATGCCGATGTATTCTTCGCACCGGACAATATGACTGCGGCGATCCGGGAGTATTGCCGCACCACCGGTCAGGCGGTGCCCGAAACACCGGGTCAGCTGGCAACGGTGATCTACCAGAGCCTGGCGGAAAACTACGGAAGAGCCATCGAGGGCATTGAGCGGCTTACGGGAAATGCCTACAGCTCTGTCAGCGTGGTAGGCGGCGGCTCCAATGCGGATTATCTGAACCAGCTTACCGCCAATGCCACCGGAAAGACGGTCTACGCCGGTCCCGGTGAGGCTACCGCCATCGGCAATGCTTTGGCCCAGATGCTGAGCACCGGGGAATTCCGGGATGTGGCCCAGGCCCGCCAGACCGTGTTTGACTCCTTCGGTGTCAAGACCTTCCTTCCTGCATAAACAAAGGATGCAGCATAGGGCAAATAGTTACTCCTGCGGTAATCATACACAGTAGGGGAGGGTCTTGACCCTCCCGCGAAAAAGAGTGCCATACTTTCTCTCCGGCGAGAAAGTATGCAAAGAGCCGCCGAGGACCTTTCGTATGGTCCTCGGACTCCCCAGACGCCGCGAGCCTGAGCGCCGCCGGTGGCGGATACAGCGAAGGCGCAGCGTGTGCCGCGGTCGGTGTGCAACGCAGGCGTTCGCGCCAAGGCGCACACCGGGCACCGCAAACGGCCCAAAGAGGGAAGCGGATCGGGTTTTTCGCAACCTACATTTCCGCCGCTTTCCCCTTTGGAATCCCCTTAGAAGACTTGAAAGCACCTCCTGCCGGAGGTGCTTTTTTGTTACAGCTGTACCAGCGTGGGAGTATGACCCATGGCGGGGATGATCTTCCGGGTCAGGTCCTCTGTGCGCAGGCGCAGGCTGGCGGTGTTGATGCAGGGGTGGACACCGATGTATGTGCCGCCCAGCACATCCTCGTCGATCAGCAGCTTGACATGCATATCCTTGTCGTTCATCAGGCCCAGCACACTCAGTGAGCCGGGGGTGATGTCCAGAAACTGCTCCATATATTCCGGTGCGGCAAAGGACAGCCGGGAGGAGCCGATCTGCTGGGAAAGCTCCTTGGTTTTAAAGGGCTTGTCGCCGGGCATCAGCAGCAGATAAAAATCGGTACACTGCCGATTGCACAGCAGCAGATTTTTGCACATAGTAGCTTCCAACGCTTCATCGATGGCAATGCAGGCTTCCATGGTCATGGCAGCTTCGTGGTCCACCCGTTGGTAGTCGATGTGCAAACTGTCCAAAAAATCGTAGACCCGGATCTCCTTATCCGGCCTGCCGGTGGGATCTTCCGGGCGTCCTTGCAGTAAAGTCATCAAACATACCTTCTTTCTGTAAATTACATATACTATAGCACGGAAATGGAAATAGGGCAATATAAAAGCCGCTCTGCAGAGCGGCTTTTTGCTTAGGATACAGAATCAAACTGGGCTTGGTAGAGCCGGTAATAGAAGCCCTTTTGAGCCATCAGGCTGTCGTGATTGCCCTGCTCCACCACCTGTCCGCCGTCCAGGACCAGAATGTGGTCAGCAGAGCGGATGGTGGACAGCCGGTGGGCAATGACAAAGCAGGTCTTATCCTTCATCAGGTTGCGCATGGCGGCCTGAATGTGCTGCTCTGTGCGGGTGTCCACATTGGAGGTGGCTTCGTCCAGAATCAGCATATGGGCATCCAGCAGCATGGCACGGGCGATGGTCAGCAGCTGCTTTTGCCCCTTGGAGATAGACGAACCGTTGTCTGATAGCACTGTGTCATAGCCTTTTGGCAACCGGGAGATGTAGGAATGGATATGGGCGGCCTTGGCTGCTGCTACCACCTGCTCCATAGTGGCATCGGGCTTGCCGTAGGCCAGATTCTCGTAGATCGTACCGTGGAACAGCCAAGTGTCCTGCAGCACCATGGAATAGGCCTTACGCAGAGAGCTTCGGGTCAAAGAGCGAATCTCCTGGCGGTCTACCAGGATCTGGCCGTCTGCAACATCATAAAACCGCATGAGCAGATTGATGATGGTGGTCTTGCCTGCGCCGGTGGGACCTACAGTGGCCGTCAGAGAGCCGGGAGCGGCATGGAAGCTCAGGTCCTGAATGATGGGTGTGCCGGGGACATAGGAGAAGTCTACCTGCTCCATGCGCACATCGCCCTGTACATCAGTCAGTACTGTGGCGTCGGACAGGTCTGTCGGCTCCGGCTCTGCGTCGATAAGGGTGAAGATGCGCTCGGCTGCCGCAAAAGCACTTTGCAGCTCGGATATGATGTTGGCAAATTCATTGATAGGGCCGGAGAATTTCCGGGAGTATTGAATGAAGCTGGAAAGATCGCCGAATTTCACGGAACCCTTCAGAAACAGGGTTGCGCCGAATACGCACACCAGGGAGAGGGAAGCGTTGTTGATAAAGTTGACGGCAGGGCCTGTCATAGCACCGTTGGCCTCGGCCTTGGTGAAGGCCTGGACAGCGTCGTCATTCTTTGTGTCAAATTCTTCCAGAACAGCATCCTCCTGACCATAGGCGCGGATGGTTTTTTGACCGGACAGCATCTCTTCCACAAAGCCGTTCAAAGCGCCCAGCCTGGCGGAGCGGCGGCGGAACAGAGGGCGCACCCGGCGGGTCATCCAGCGGGTAAAGAGGAAGGTGGCAGGAACAGTCACGGCGAACACAAGCACGAGCTGGGGAGCAATGGTAAGCATCATAACGAAGGAAACAACCACAGTTACGATGCTGTGGAGGATCTGCACCAGGTCAGAGGAAAGGGACTGATTTACGGTGTCCACATCATAGGTGATGGTGCTGATGATATCACCGGTTTGGTATTTGTCAAAGAAGCTGACAGGCAATGCGGAAAGATTCTCGAAAATGTCGTGGCGCATCTGCTTTGTTACCTGCCGTGACAGCCGAACCATGGCAAAGTGCAAAGAGTAGGACAAAATGGCAGAGCCTATGTAGCATACTGCCATCAGGAGCGCACAGCGGAAAACGATGGAGAAATCCACCATACCGGCTTTTACGTCGATGGCATTCAGAGCTTCGCCGGAGAGCTTAGGGCCGTACAGGGCCAAAACACTGCTGGAAATGGAGAAGAATATGGAAAGGACTAAAAGCAGGCGATTTCTTCCCAGATACCGCCACAGCCGCATGAGCAGCTGACCGCGGTTGATCTTCTTGCCCTCAAAGCGACGGGTATCGCCGTTGTTTTCGCCCCGGGCATAACGGCCGCCGCCGATCATTGTGGGATTTGCCATTATACCACCTCCTGACCGTCGCCCATTTGGGTCTGGGCAATGATGCGGTATTCTTCACAGGTTTGCATCAGGTGGGCATGGTTGCCGGCTCCGATGACCCGGCTGTCGTCCAGAACGAGGATCAGGTCTGCGTGGCGCAGGCTGCTGACTCTCTGGGCTACCACGACGGTTGTGGTATGGCGGTAGTTTTGCCGCAAAGCCCGGCGCAGGGCTGCGTCTGTTGCATAATCCAGGGCAGAGGAGGCATCGTCCAGAACAAGGATCCCCGGATCGGCAGCCAGTGCCCGGGCGATCAGTAACCGCTGCTTCTGACCGCCGGAGAGATTGTTGCCCCGCACGACCACCTCTGCTTCCAGAGCGCCTTCCTTCTCCCAGATGAAGTCAGCCTGCGCATCTCTGGCACTCCGCTCCAAGGCGGCATCGTCCAGCTGTCGGAAGAAACGCAGGTTGTGGGCTACAGTACCCTCTGTGATAAAATCATTTTGGAACACCACGCCGAATTTTTTGCGCAGCTGTTCCGCTGGGATGGTGCGCAGATCCTGACCGTCGATCAGGATCTGACCGGAATCCGGATCATAAAGACGCATGAGCAAATTGATCAAGGTAGATTTTCCGGAGCCGGTGGAGCCCAGAATGCCCAGGGTCTGTCCCCGTTCCAACCGGAAGCTCAGGTGATCCAGATTGGTGCCAATGCCGGTGTAGGAGAAGCAAACATCCCGGAATTCGATATGGGGTGCGTTTTGCTCTTTGTACTCCTGAGGCAAAACCAACAGGTCTTCCGGTTCGGCCATCACCTGAGCGATCCGCTGCGCACTGGCTTCGCCCTTGGACCACATGATAAAGATTCGGGTAAGGCCCAGAGTCGCGTTGAGCATCATGGTGAAGTACTGCAGGAAGGCCAGGATCACGCCCCCTTCTATATGGCCGCTGTTGACCCGGTAAGCACCCACCAGAACCACCAGGGTCAGGCCCAAATTCAAGATCAGGTTGGTTACAGGGCTGGTAATATTGTTGATAGTGGCGGCCTTCAAAGCTGTGGCGCTATGCTGTTCATTGGTCTTGTTGAACCGGGCCTTTTCGTACTCAGTTTTGCTTAGGGCCTTGATAACGCGGATGCCCGTGATATTCTCCTGACAGACCCGGACGATATCGTCCTGGATCTGCTGGACATGCAGGTACATGGGAACAGTTGTTTTGGTTACCTTGTAGACCAGCAGGCTGATAAAAGGAAGCAGGGCGATCAGCACCAGGGAGAGAACCCAGTCCATGGACAGCATCATAAGGATGCCGCCGACTAACAGAATCGGTGCCCGAACACCCATGCGCTGAACTCGGGTCAGCAGCAGATTCACATTATAAGTGTCGCTGGTCAGCCGGGAAACTGCCGAGGAGGTAGTGAGCCGATCCATTTGCCGGGCAGACAGCTGCTCCAACTTTTGAAACAGATCGTGACGAAGCACCCGGGTGATCCGGCCGGAGCTCACCGCAGACATCCGGTTGGCCAAAATGTTGGCAACCAGGGCAATGACCGCGCACAGCAGCATGGCACCGCCGTACAAATAGATCTGACCCAGGTTTCCGGCTGGAACTTTGTCGTCTACAATGGTCTGCATGAGGACTGGGATCAGCAGTTCCACGATGGTGCCAAGGAATTTAATGCCAAAGGTCAGAAGTATGTACCAGGCATGAGGCAGGATATAGTGTTTGAGCTTCAGCATGTCAATGTGCCTCCATCCACTGCCGGGCCTTGGTCTTTAGCTTCAGAAGCAATTCAGAGGCCAGGACTTTTTCCTCCTGCGTCAGGTCCTCGGTCAGCAGTGTTTCCCAGGAATCCCAGGCCTGTGTAAGCTGGGGCAGCAGAGCAAGGGCCTTTTCGGAGGGGAACAGCTGCAAGCTTCGCCTGTCGTCAGGACTTGGTGTTCGCAGGATGAGCTCTGCTTCCTCCAAGGCCACACATTGCCGGGTGACGGTGCTTTTGTCTACCAAAAGCCGGCGGGACAGGGCTTCCTGGGAGATACCGGGACGCTCGCATATTTCCAGCAGACAGCGGGCGTAGCGAACCTGCACATCCTGATCGTTTAAGTACTGCTTGCGGTATTCCGTGCCGCAGCGGGAAATGGCGGTGAGGTGACGGATGATCTTGGTCATGGAGGCCTCCTTATATCGTTGCAAACGCAACGGTTGCATTTGCAACGATTTTACCACAGTAAAATACAGTTGTAAAGCCACTTTGGTAAAAAAAGTAAAATATTTGAAACCACTGCTTCACAGGGTCGACGAGCATGTTTTTTAAGGAAGATGCCATACTATCAGCAGGAGGGAAAACTATGAAAAAAGATGAAAAAAAGACACCGGAGTGGGAAATGGTGGATCCCAAGCCTCCGGTGATTCGCTCCGGGCATATGGAAAACAGAACCCAAAACTAAGTTATGTAAACCTAGCAGTAAAACAATCAGCGCCGGTGTTACCGGCGCTGACAGCATTTTGCAAATCAGCCTTCGCTGCGCATCTGAGCGAAGCACTCGCTGCAGAATACGGGGCGGTCGGACTTGGGCTGGAAGGGAACCTTCGCCTCGCCGCCGCAACGGGCGCAGGTAGCAGTGAAGAACTCACGGGGGCCACGGGCGCTGTTCTTGCGAGCGTCACGGCAAGCCTTGCAGCGCTGGGGCTCGTTCTGGAAGCCGCGCTCTGCGTAGAATTCCTGCTCACCGGCGGTGAAAACGAATTCGTTGCCGCACTCTTTGCAAACTAAAGTCTTGTCTTCGTACATTGATTTTACCTCTCTTCGGTTAGATGATGCCCCGTGAAAGCTCACCATATTGACTGGTTGTTACGCAGGGTCCATAAAATTGGCGATAACACGCCTGAATCGCATTATACACAAGGTGATTAAATTTGTCAATCCTTTATGAAAAAAATTCTTCGATATTTTACGGATTTATGCATATTTCCAAAAATGAGCAGAGGGCAGTCAAATCTCAAATTGGGCTTGGCCATCGTAAGCGATGTGCAGATGCTCATAGGCCAGAGCAGTGACGCATCGGCCTCTGGGGGTACGGGTCAGGAAGCCCAGCTGCATCAGGTAGGGCTCATATACATCTTCCAGAGTTACGGCTTCTTCGCCAATGGTGGCTGCCAGAGTTTCCAGGCCCACAGGACCGCCGGAATAGTTGCGGATAATGGCGGTGAGCATTCTGCGGTCGATAGCGTCCAGACCCAGGGCATCTACTTCCAAGCGGGAAAGTGCCAGGTCTGCGGCCTCTTTAGTGATGGTGCCGTTGCCCATGACCTGGGCAAAATCCCGGACACGGCGTAAAAATCGGTTGGCGATCCGGGGCGTTCCCCGGCTGCGGGAAGCGATCTCCATAGCGCCGGCAGGCTCGATGTCCATGCCCAGGATCGTAGCAGAACGGGTCACGATTCGTGCCAGTTCCTCCGGCGTGTACAATTCCAGCCGCAGACTGACACCAAACCGATCCCGCAACGGAGCAGAAAGCTGACCGGCACGGGTAGTGGCGCCTACCAGGGTGAATTTGGGCAGGTCCAGACGGATGGAGTTGGCACTGGGGCCCTTGCCTACGATAATATCGATGGCGAAGTCCTCCATGGCCGGGTACAGGATCTCCTCGACCACTCGGTTCAGCCGGTGGATCTCATCGATAAACAGGATATCGCCGGGATTCAGATTGGTCAAAAGTGCAGCCAGATCTCCGGGCTTTTCGATGGCAGGGCCGGAGGTGATGCGGATATTCACGCCCATCTCGTTGGCGATGACACCGGCAAGTGTAGTCTTACCCAGACCGGGAGGGCCGTAAAGCAGGGTGTGGTCCAGAGGCTCATTTCTGCGCCGTGCCGCCTCAATATATATAGACAGATTTCCCTTTGCCTTTTCCTGACCGGTGTAGTCGCTGAGCAGCTTGGGCCGCAGACCGATCTCTCCTGCGTCCTGGGGCGCAAAGGTGGGAGAAATAATAGGGGAATCCAAATCTTGAGAAAATTCAATGCTCATATGCAACCTCCAGCACATAAATTGAAAATTGAAAGTTGATAATTGAAAGTTGTGGAGTCGGCTTTGCCGATATTTTTAAATCATTTGTGAAGCAAATACCATAATTTTCAATTTTCCATTTTCAATTATCAATTCCTCATAACCATATTTCGCAGAGCAAAACGAACCAACTCTTCCGTGGTGGCGTTGGGGTCAACACCCTTAAGGGACTGGTGGATCTCTGCCGGGGAATAGCCCAACTCCTGCAGAGCTGCCTGGGCCAGCGCAATGTTGTTTCCCTGTTGGACGGGGGCGGTTACAGCAGGACCGGAGAAATCCAGCTCCATATTGCCGCCGCCGATCTTATCCTTCAGCTCCAGGATTATACGCTGAGCCAGCTTCTTGCCCACGCCCTGGGCGGCGGTCAGCATTTTCTCATCCCCGGTCATGACGGCCAGAGTGAAATTCTGCGGCCCGCCGGCGGAAAGGATGGCAATGGCGGCCTTAGGACCTACGCCGGTTACAGAGGTCAGCAGCTCATAGCAGCGCTGCTCTTCCCGGGAGGAAAAGCCGTAAAGCTCATAGGCGTCTTCCCGGATGGATTCGGTCACATACAGCCGGGTTTTTTGATTTAGCTTCAGCTGGGCGGCGGTATAACCGGTGATATGGCAGCCGTAGCCCACGCCGCCGCAATCTACCACAGCAAGACCGGGCTCCAGCACGGTGACATCTCCGGAAACATAGTAAAGCATAAAAACCTCCTTAGGTTTTGGAATGCTGAGACAGCAAAGAGGTGGAGGAACGGGCATGGCACAGGGCGATGGCAATGGCATCGGCGGCATCGTCGGGCTTGGGGAGCGCGTCCAGATGCAAAATACGCTTGGTCATTTCCTGCACCTGGTGCTTGGTGGCATTGCCGTAGCCGACCACAGCCTGCTTGACCTGCATGGGCTTATAGGCGGATACGGGAAGGCCTGCTTGCCGGATAGCCAACAGGATCACGCCCCGGCTTTGGGCCACACCGATGCCGGTGGTTACATTCTGACCGAAGAACAGCTCTTCGATGGCTACCGCGTCCGGCTTTACCGTTTCCAGCAGCTGGCGCATATCCTCATAAATGATCTCCAGCCGGGCAGAAAAATCCATTCCGGCGGGGGTGGTGATAGCACCGCACCGCAAAAGCCGGCAGCTGCCCCGCTGGGCCTCCACCACGCCGAAGCCGGTGATGCCATAGCCTGGGTCGATCCCCAAAATTCGCATGATACTTCACCTCTAACTTGTATCATAGCACATTTGTTTTGGTTTTCCTACAACTTTTTTCACAGCGGCACATGATTTTCTGCTTTTGGGAAATACTAGCGCTAAAGCGATCCCTCCAATGCGGGGGTGCGGTAAAGGCGGTGAGGCAGTGGATCGGTATTCCTGCGATACAACGATTATTTCCGGTGCCGGTACGGTGGCGGCACTGAAGGAATTTGGGGCAAAACGGCTGCTGATGGTCACAGACCCTTTTTTCTATGAAAACGGCACTGCCGCCAGAGTGGCGGCCCTTGCCCAAGCGGAGCAGACAGAGTTTTTCTATAAAATCGTCCCCGACCCAACCGTGGAGCTGGCGGCAGAGGGAACAGCGGTGGTGCGTCGCTTCCAGCCGGATGTGTTGGTGGCGCTGGGGGGCGGCAGCGCCATGGACTGCGCTAAGGCCATGGCCTATTTTTCGGGAGCCGAAGCCAAATTTGTTGCCATACCCACTACCTCCGGGTCGGGCAGTGAGGTAACAGATTTTTCGATCTTGACCCATAATGGAGTCAAGCATCCGCTGGTGGACAAGCGGCTGCGTCCCCATACGGCGATTTTGGACAGCGATCTGCTGAACCAGCTTCCCAAGAAGCTGATCGCTGACGGGGGCTTCGATGTACTGTGCCATGCCCTGGAGGCTTTTGTGGCAACGGATGCGGGCATGATCACGGATGCCCTGGCAAAAGAGGCCTTTTCTACAGCCTATGCCCTGCTTCCGGCATCCTTTTCCGGTAATCAGGCGGTGCGTCTGCGGCTTCACACAGCGGCAACCATGGCGGGTATGGCCTTTACCCAGGCAGGGCTGGGACTTTGTCATGCCATGGCCCACAGTTTAGGCGGTGCGTTCCATCTGCCCCATGGGCGGCTCAATGCTATATTGCTTCCGGCGGTAATTGGCTGCAATGCCCATGCGGCGGCGGAGAAGTATGCCAGGATCGCAGCTGCGGCCGGCATTGGGGGCAGTGCCCAGACCATTGCGGTGCGGAATTTGCGCAATGCCTTGGTGCGGCTGCGTAAGGAGCTGGAGATGCCGGCCACCCTTTCCCAGGCGGGCATCGATCCCAGAGAAGTCCGGCACAGGTCCAAGGAATTGGTGGAGACAACGTTAAGCGATCCCTGCTGCGCGACCAACCCTATCCCGGTGGAGGACTATATGGTACGCCGGGTTCTGGAAGAGGTGACGGGCAGTGTCTAGCATCCTGTGTTCTGTGGGGGTGGATGTGGGGACCACCACAACCCAGCTGGTAGTCTCCCAAATCACTGCAGAGAACAAAGCTTCGTCTTTCGCTGTGCCGGAAATGGAGATCACCGGGCGGGAGATCCTGTACAAGAGCCCCATCCATTTTACGCCCTTGCTTTCGGGAGAACTGGTGGATGGAGAGAAGATCCGGGCTATCGTGGACGAGGAGTACGCCAAGGCAGGTATTCGCCGTGAGGATGTGGATACCGGCGCTATCATCATTACAGGAGAAACCTCCCGGAAGGAAAACGCAGGTACGGTGTTGGCAGCCATTTCTGATTTTGCCGGGGATTTTGTAGTGGCTACAGCGGGCCCGGATCTGGAAAGCGTATTGGCAGCCAAGGGGGCAGGTGCGGTGGATGCCTCTGAGCATACTGAAAAGCCGGTGCTGCACATGGATATTGGCGGCGGCACCAGCAATCTGGCGCTGATCGGGGATGGAAAGATCCTGCGTACCGGCTGCCTGAATGTGGGCGGCCGGTTGATGAAATTTGATGATACGGGCTGTATCACCTATATTTCTCCGGTGCTGCAGGGGCTGGTATCCTACCGAACAGGGGAGCGTATTACGGAGAACCAGGCCATGGAGGTAGCCGTGATGTTGGCTCAGGTGCTGGAAATGGCAGCAGGATTACGGCAGACAGGAGAGATTTTATCCCGGTTGACAACACAGGAAGCCCAGACGATAGAGGTTGCCGGGGAAGTGATCCCCTCCTTTTCCGGCGGTGTGGCGGACTGTATCGCCCAGGATTTTTCCTGGCTGGAGTTTGGGGATCTGGGGCCTTTGCTGGGCCGGGCGATCCGGCGCAGTCGCCTGTGTCAGGGTCAGTACCGGTTGGGCAGCGAGACCATTCGTGCTACGGTCATTGGCGCGGGCTGCCACAGCGCCCAGCTGTCCGGCAGCACTGTGTACTACCGGAATGTAGAGCTGCCATTGAAGAATCTGCAGGTGGCTACAATTGCATTGCAGGAACAGGACCTGCCTGGGGACAAGCTTGCCCACATTATAGCCCAACGGCTGAAAAGCCTGGAGCAATGGGGGGTGCTGGCACTGCCGGGATGGAACGCCCCAAGCTATGGGCAGGTAACAGCACTGGCCGATGCCATTACCCGGGCGGTGCAGGATCAGCCCTGTTGCATTGTTCTGGAGGAGGATATGGCCAAGGCTCTGGGACATGCTCTGGCCTTGCGTTTGCCCGAAAGTACGCCCTGCCTTTGTATTGACCGGGTGCGCCTGCCCCAAAACAGCTATCTGGATGTAGGCGCGCCGGTGGGGCCTGCCATCAGTGTGGTGGTCAAGACCCTAATTTTGTCGCATTGAGGTATCAATATGAAACTGAAAACCACATTATCGGGAAAAACCTATGAGTTCAGAAGCGTAAAGGAAGTCCTCGCCAAGGCCAATGAGGAAAAGACCGGTGATAAGCTGGCAGGTCTGGCAGCTGAGTCTGCCCAGGAGCGTGTGGCGGCGAAGGTGGTGCTGTCGGCGTTGACACTGGGCGATCTGCGGGAGAATCCGGCTGTGCCTTACGAGCAGGACGAAGTGACCCGGATCATTCAGGATGATGTGAATGAGGCGGTATACCGCCGGATCCGTAACTGGACGGTGGCAGAGCTGCGGGAATGGATCCTTTCGGAGACCACCACCGGCGGGGATATCCGCAAGCTCAGCCGGGGTCTGACTTCGGAGATGGTAGCGGCGGTTGCCAAGCTCATGAGCAACCTGGACCTGATCTACGGCGCCAATAAGATCACAGTCACGGCGCACTGCAATACGACCATTGGCTTACCCGGGACCCTGTCCTGCCGCCTGCAGCCCAACCATACCACCGATGACCCCGATGGCATCACAGCCTCTGTGCTGGAGGGCTTGAGCTTTGGCGCAGGCGATGCAGTAATTGGCCTGAATCCGGTGACGGACAGTCCGGAGCAGGTGGGCAAGGTGCTGCGCAGATTTCAGGAAATCAAGGAGCATTGGAACATTCCTACCCAGATCTGTGTCCTTGCCCATGTGACGGCCCAGATGAAGGCTGTCCGGGACGGCGCACCTGCAGATCTGATCTTCCAGTCCATCGCCGGCAGCGAGGCCGGCAACGCGGCCTTTGGCTTCAACGCCGCTACCTTGGCGGAGGCAAAGGATCTGCTGCTCCATGAGGGAACAGCAGAAGGTCCCAATGTGCTGTATTTTGAAACAGGACAGGGCTCTGAGCTTTCCTCCAATGCCCATTACGACACGGACCAGGTGACCATGGAGGCCCGGTGCTATGGCTTTGCCAAGCGGTTTGATCCCTTCCTGGTCAACACCGTGGTGGGCTTTATTGGCCCCGAGTATCTCTACGATGCCCGGCAGGTGACCAGAGCCGGTCTGGAGGACCATTTTATGGGTAAGCTAACCGGCATTTCCATGGGCTGTGACTGCTGCTATACCAACCACATGAAGGCCGACCAGAACGATATTGAAAATCTGGCATCTCTGCTGACCCTGGCAGGCTGCAACTACTTCATGGGCATCCCCCATGGCGACGATATCATGCTCAATTACCAGACCACCGGCTTCAGGGAGACGGCAACTCTGCGAGAGCTGACAGGAAAAACAGCCATTCCTGAGTTCCAGAATTGGCTGGAGAACATGGGCTTTATGGAAAACGGAAAACTGACGGCCAAGGCCGGCGACGGCTCCAGTCTGCTGTTTTAGAAGGTTAGGCGTAGGGACCAAAGGCTCCCTTGTGTAAAGGGAGCTGGCATTTGCGAGGAAACGAGCAAATGACTGAGGGATTGAGGATTGGAACAACCCCTCCGTCACGGCTTGCGCCGTGCCACCTCCCCTTACACAGGGGAGGCTCGGGTGCTCCCCTACAGGACGCAATTGAGAGGGGAATTATATGAATAAACAGGAATTATCATCCATGGTGGCAGAGATCCTGAAATCCATGGGGCAGGAGCCTATGGTCAAGGGCAGCGAATACTATCCCCGTGACCCTGGCCCGGCGCCGGTGGATACCCATTTCCACGACGGAGATTTTGTGGAGGATGTGACCCTGCTGGATCTGCGCAAGCTCTATCTGGTGGAAAATCCGGAAAAGGGCGAACAGTACCGCAAGCTCAAGGCGAAAACGCCGGCCCGGCTGGGTTCCGGCAGATCAGGCCCCCGGTATAAGACACTGACCATGCTCCGTTTTCGGGCAGATCATGCGGCGGCCCAGGATGCGGTGTTTTCCCAGGTGGCTGAGGACTATGCCCAGAAAAACGGTCTGGTCAGCCTGCAGACCCGGTGTAAAGATAAAGATGAATACCTGACCCGGCCGGATCTGGGCAGGATCTTTGATGAAGAGAATCAGGCAAAGCTGCGCCGGGAGATCACCGGCAGTCCCAAGGTGCTGATCGTGATCGGCGATGGGCTGTCCTCCGCGGCGATCCATGCCAATGCCATGGACTGTATGGCAGCTATCCGGGATGGCCTGAAGGCCAAGGGCATCGACACCGGTAAGGCTGTATTTGTGCGCTACTGCCGGGTAGGCGCAGGCGATGCCATCGGCGATGTCACCGGCTGTGAGCTGGTGTGCATGCTGGTAGGAGAGCGCCCGGGCCTGGTGACAGATAAGAGCATGTCCGCCTATATCACCTACAAGCCCCATATCGGCGTGTCGGAATCCAGCCGGACGGTGGTTTCCAACATCCATGCCCAGGGTACACCGGCGGTGGAGGCCGGGGCCCATATCGCCTCTTTGATCGACACGATCCTACGGAAAAAGGTCAGCGGTGTGGGCTTGCATCTGGAGGCGGGAGCATGATCCAGGTAAAGGTTTTGGCGGTACGGTATCTGGCCAACGCCAGCCCGGCCCTGAGCAAGGAGTTGGGCGCCCCTGCCGGTTATCCGTCCCTTGCCATGCTGACCACAGATTCCGATGATCCCACGTATATTGCTCTGGACGAAGCAACCAAAGCTGCCGATGTGAAGGTGTGCTACGGTAGAAGCTTTTATGCCGGCGCTGCCAACGCTTCCACGCCCAACGCGGGGGAGGTCATCGGGATCCTGGCAGGGCCAAACCCCGGTGCGGTGCGAAGCGGTATGGAGGCGGCCCTGTCTGCGCTGCAAAGGGTGGGCTTTGATGAGGCCGGTGAAGTGCCGTTCCTTGCCCACACAGTCAGCAGCTGCGGCTCTTTTTTGGCAAAGGAGGCCGGTGTCAAGGAGGGAACGGCCCTGGCATACCTGATCGCACCGCCGCTGGAGGCCATGTATGCCATGGATGCGGCATTAAAAGCGGCGGATGTAAAGTTATGTAAACTATATAATCCGCCCAGCCAGACCAATTTTGGCGGCGGTCTGTTATCCGGAAGTCAATCTGCCTGCGACGCGGCCTGTGCGGCCTTTGCTCAGGCGGTTGCCCAGGTGGCCGCCAGGCCAAAGTAAGGAGTGAACAGAATGGAACTGGATAAGGACCTGCAGGCACGGCAAGAGGCAAGAGCCTTGTTGCGGCAGGCAGAACAGGCGCAAAAGGCTCTGGCAGACTATGACCAGCAGAAGCTGGATGCCATTGTGGAGGCCATTGCGGGGGCGATTTACAGCGCCGCTTCGGAGCTGGCAGAGCTGGCGGTTCGGGAAACCGGCTTCGGCAATGTGGAGGATAAGACCACAAAAAACCAATTCGCGTCCCGCCGGGTAGCCCAGGCCTGCCGGGGGCTGAAGGCTGTGGGCGTATTAAAAGAGAACCCCCAGGAAAAGCTATGGGAGGTAGGTGTGCCGGTGGGTGTTATTGCGGCCATCGTGCCCAGCACCAATCCTACCTCTACGGTGTGCTATAAGGCGATCATTGCCCTGAAATCCGGCAATGCCATCGTGTTTTCGCCCCATCCCAAGGCCATTGCCTGCACGCTGCGGGCAGCCCGGATTGTGGCCCAGGCGGCGGAAAAGGCAGGTGCGCCCAAGGGCTGCGTAGGCTGCCTGAGCATTCCTTCTATGGACGGCTGCCGGGAGCTGATGGGTGGCAAGGAGACCAAGCTGATCCTTGCTACAGGCGGTCCTGCTATGGTCCGGGCAGCCTATTCCTCCGGAAAGCCCGCCATCGGTGTCGGGGCGGGCAACGGACCGGCGTATATCCACAATTCTGCGGATGTGGGCAATGCGATGGACTGCATCCTGCGCTCCAAGACCTTTGATTACGGCACAGTCTGCGCCAGTGAGCAGAGCATTATCGTGGAGAAGGGTATGGAGGAGAAGGTGCGGCAGGAGGGTAAGCGCAGAGGCTTCTACTTCATGGATACCCAGGAGGCGGGCAGCCTGGCTAAGCTGCTGTTCAAGCCCAATGGGACATTGAATCCGGAGATCGTTGGCAAAAGCGCCCTGAAGCTGGCACAAATGGCGGGATTTTCTGTGCCCAGAGATACCAAGGTGCTGGTGGCCAGAGAGCAGGAGGCGGGCCCGACCCGGCCCTATTCCATGGAAAAGCTGTGTCCTGTACTGGCGTTCTTTGTGATGGACAGTGAACAGGCGGTACTGGACAAGGCGGTAGAGGTGCTGACCCATGAGGGTAGCGGCCACACCTTTGCCATGCATGCCCGGGACTATGACGCGGTGCGTAAGTTTGCTCTGAAGATCCCGGTATCCCGATTCCTGGTGAATACACCGGCGGCTCTGGGGGGCATCGGTGCTTCCACCAGGCTGTTCCCGGCACTGACCCTGGGCTGCGGCGCAGTAGGCGGCAGCAGCTCCTCCAACAACATTTCTCCGCTGGATCTGATCAATATTCGCCGTGTGGCATGGGATAGTGGGGAGGATCCAGCACCCAAATGTCAGGTGGATACGGACCTGGTAGAGCTTCTTACGCAAAAAATTTTGGAACGATTGGGATAACAAACGGAAAGGAAGAATGTTATGAACACAAATTCTCTGGGTATGATCGAAACAAAGGGGCTTATCGGCGCTATTGAGGCGGCGGATGCCATGGTCAAGTCTGCCAATGTGCAGCTGGTGGGCAAGGAACAGGTCGGCGGCGGTCTGGTCACGGTAATGGTCCGGGGAGATGTGGGCGCTGTTAAGGCGGCTACCGATGCCGGTGCTGCCGCCGCCGAAAAGGTAGGCGAGCTGGTCAGCGTCCATGTGATCGCCAGACCCCATACCGAGGTGGATGCCATCCTGCCCCATGGCAGACTGAATCAGGACAAGCCCTCCGCAGCAAAATAAATGCTGTTTGATGAAGTAGCGGTCAGGGCCAATATCCGCAACCGGAACGGAAAGCGCGTATTCTTTCTGGGAAAGGATGACCGGCTGACCCCCAGCGCCAGAGATTACCTGAACGGTCAGCGTATCGAGATCCTTTCGGCAGATCAGGCAAAGGTAGAGCGGTATCGGCTTCTGGGGGGCGGCTTTACAGAGGAAAAGCCGGAGCACATGACCCATTTGCATGGGGATGTGCTGGTGCGCAAGAATCATCCCCGGATCCGCTTCCGGGGTGCTGTGGATACCCTGGAGGCGGAGCTGCTGCTGTGCCAGGTGCAGGTAAAGCACAGAAGCAAGGAACTGGGGGAGATCCTGGCCCTGGCCAGACGGCTGATCCGCTGCGATGTGCTGGGTGAGCCGGTGGGGGAGGTCTGTCTGTGCGGTCTGACTGAAGAGGAGCAGCGCAAGCGCAGCCATTTTCCCCAGGATTATTACGGGCAACCCCATTTTATGCCGGAGGTGGCTGACGGGGAGAAGATCCTTTGGCTCAATCGCTGCCGGTGTGTGTGCCGGGCGGCAGAGCTTGCGGCGGTGGATGCCTTTACAGATGGGGAGGGCAACCCAACCAGAGCGGATATCCTTCAGGCGCTGAACCGCATGAGCAGTATGCTCTATATCCTGATGATCGCGGAAAAGGCGGGGAAATAACCGCCGGCACGGAAAAGAGGGTTTGGTATGCAGAATGTTGAAAAACTGGTGGATGCTGTGGTGGGGCGGCTGTTTATCCCCCTGGAGGCATCCGGCCGCCATGTCCATGTGACAAAGGAGCAGGCCCAGGTGCTGTTTGGCCACGGCCTGACGGAAAAGCGTCCCCTGTCCCAGCCGGGGCAGTTTCTTTCCAATGAGCGGGTGACGGTGATCGGTCCAAAAGGGGAGTTTCAGAATGTGGCGGTGCTGGGCCCGGAACGGAAAGAGGCCCAGGTGGAGATCTCCCTGACGGACGGAAGGACTTTGGGTATCACGCCGCCTGTGCGGCTGTCAGGAGATGTGGCAGATTCTCCAGGAGCGCAACTGGTGGGACTTAAGGGTAGGGTGACCATTTCTCAGGGGGTCATTGCCGCCCAGCGGCATATTCACATGACCCCGGAGGATGCAAAGCATTTTGGGGTAGAGGACAAGCAGGTGGTCTGCTTGCGGACCTTTACAAGCCGTCCGGCGGTGCTGGCAGATGTGGTGGTGCGGGTCAGTCCCAATTTCGCTACCTATGCCCATCTGGATTACGATGAAGCTAACGCCTGCGGCTTCTGCCAGGGGGATCTGGGGAGGATCGTACCATGACCCGGGCGCTTCTGATCGGCAAAGAGCCGGCTTGTTGCCTGGGCTACAGCTATGTGGCGGAAGAACCCTATGACGCGGTGGTTATTGGGTCACTGAGTCTGGGGCAGCTGCTGTGCTTTCGGGAGGAGCAGGTGCTTGGGGCACTGGCAGAGGGAAAGGCAGTGGTGCTGTATACGCCGGGGCTGCCGGATGCACCCCGTAACCGGGCCTTGGCAGGAAGCCTGGCCAGCGCCAGAAGAACACTGAAAAGCTGGGGTGTGGTTTTCTCTGACGGCGCGCACAAGCACCTGATCACCGCTCAGGAGGCAAGGGCCTTGCGCTCCAGAGGGGAGAGGCCGGCGGCAGGAGCGGTGCTTACACCTTTGGCCCGGGAAGTTTTGGAGGGATCGGATTGAAAATCGGTACAGTAACAGGCTCCGTGTGGGCCACCAGAAAGGCAAGCTGCCTGATGGGGCAGACCTTTCTGGTCATCAGCACCGGCGATGAGGATCTGGTGGCGGCAGATCAGGTGGGCGCCGGAAAAGGAGACAAAGTGCTGCTGGTCACCGGCACGGTGGCATCAAGATTCTGCATGGAGGCGCCCATCGACGCGGCGGTGGTGGCGATCCTGGATTCGGAAAAGCAGCCTTGACAGCGGTATTATAATAAGAAGAAGAACGGAAAGAAGAGTGGGGCTCTATGTCGGCGTATGAGATCGTAATTTGGATCATGGCGGCCTTTGCGGTGCTGGGCGCGTTGGACCGGATCCTGGGTAACCGTTTTGGCATCGGCGTGAAATTTGAAGAGGGGATCCAGACTATGGGCGCTCTGGCCCTTGCCATGATCGGTGTGATCTGCCTTGCGCCGGTGCTGGCCCAGGTGCTGCGGCCGGTGGTGGTGCCGGTGTACGCCTTTTTGGGGGCAGATCCGGCGATGTTTGCCGGTACGCTTCTGGCCTGCGATATGGGCGGTGGCCCGTTGGCTGCAGAGTTGACCCAGGATGTACAGGCTGCGCAGCTGGGCGGTGTGATCACCGGCTCTATGCTGGGAGCAACGGTGGTTTTTACCATCCCCATCGCCATGGGTGTGCTGCGGCAGGAGGACCGTCCAGCTGCCGCCAAAGGAATCCTGGCGGGCATTGTGACTATTCCCGTAGGTGTGTTTGCGGGAGGCTTGGTTGCCGGCTTCCCGATAGGAATGGTGGCAAGAAACCTGATTCCCATTCTGATCATTGCGGCTTTGATCGCGCTGGGTCTGTGGAAGGCCGAAAGGCATATGATCCGGGGCTTTGAGATCTTCGGGAAAGGTGTGGTGATCCTGATCACTGTGGGCTTGGCGGCGGGCATCGCGGAGGCGCTGACAGGTTTTGCGGTGATCCCCGGCATGGCACCGGTGTCCGAGGGCTTCCAAACGGTGGGCGCCATCGCTATTGTGCTGGCAGGCGCGTTTCCTCTGGTGGCGGTGGTTACCCGGCTGCTGAAAAAGCCTCTGATGAAGCTGGGCGGCATTTTGGGAATCAACGATACGGCTGCCGCCGGCTTGGTGGCCACTATGGCCAATTCCATCGCAACCTTTGATATGGTCAAGGATATGGATGGGCGGGGAAAGGTGGTCAATGTGGCCTTCGCTGTTTCGGCGGCCTTTGTGCTGGGAGATCATTTGGGCTTTACCGCAGGCTTTGCTCCGGAGCTGCTGCCAGCGGTGATCCTGGGCAAGCTGGCAGGAGGTATCAGCGCCGTGGCGGTAGCCCTGCTGCTGACCAGAAAAGAGAAATAAGTGTTGACAAAACCGCCTGTTTCGGGCTATAATCATGCCATAATTGGAAAAATGCGGTGAAGAGAAGAGTATGCTTGCGGAAGCGCTCAGAGAGCCCGGTAAGGTGAGAGCGGGTGCGTGAAAGGGGCGGAACATGGTCTTGGAGCAGGGCTGTCGATAGGTAGGCAGCTTCGGGTGCGCCCGTCATCGCGCGAAAGAGGCAGAGCTTCTCTGCGAAACAAGGTGGTACCGCGTCGATTCCGTCGCCCTTGGGTTTTCCGGGGGCGGCTTTTCATTTTTAGGAGGAAGCAATATGAGCAAAGGAAATTTCTACATCACAACACCCATCTATTATCCCTCTGCCAAGCTCCACATTGGCCACACCTATTGCACGGTGGCGACGGATGCCATGGCCCGCTACAAGCGGCTGCAGGGCTACAATGTCAAGTTCCTGACCGGTACTGACGAGCATGGCCAGAAGATCGAGGATAAGGCCAAGGAGGCCGGCTGCACCCCCCAGCAGTTTGTGGACGATATCGTCCTGGGCCAGGGCGGTGTGCTGGACCTGTGGAAGCTGATGAACATTTCTTACGACCGGTTCATCCGCACCACCGATGATTACCATGTGGCAGCCATCCAGAAGATCTTTAAGAAGATGTATGACAATGGCGACATCTATAAGGGTAAGTATGCCGGTAAGTACTGCAAGCCCTGTGAAAGCTTCTGGACCGAAAGCCAGCTGGTGGACGGCAAGTGCCCCGACTGCGGCCGGGAGGTACAGGGCACAGAGGAAGAGGCTTACTTCTTCCGTCTGTCCAAGTATGCGGACCGGATCCAGGATCTGTTGGAGAACACGGATTTCCTGGAGCCCCGCAGCCGTGTCCATGAAATGGTGAACAACTTCATCAAGCCCGGTTTGGAGGACCTGTGTGTCAGCCGTACCAGCTTCACCTGGGGCGTGCCTGTGGACTTTGATGAGGGCCATGTGGTCTATGTCTGGATCGACGCGCTGTTCAATTACATGACCGCTCTGGGCTTCTGCAACGATAAGTATGACGACCTGCAGGCATTCTGGCCTGCCGATGTCCACTTCGTGGGCAAGGAGATCGTGCGGTTCCACTCCATCATCTGGCCCGCTATGCTGATGAGTCTGGATCTGCCCCTGCCCAAGAAGGTCTTTGGCCATGGCTGGCTGCTGCTGGATGGCGGCAAGATGTCCAAGTCCAAGGGCAATGTGGTAGATCCCTATATTCTGGCGGAGCGTTTCGGCGTGGATGCTTTGCGGTTCTTCCTGCTGCGGTCTTTCCCCTTTGGCTCTGACGGCAACTTCTCCAATGAGCTGCTGATCTCCACCATCAATACGGATCTTGCCAACGATCTGGGAAATCTGGTCAGCCGTACCGTTGCCATGGCCCAGAAGTATTTCGGCGAAAAGCTGCCTGCCCAGCAGGTGGAAGATCCCGAGCTGGACGCGGAGCTGGTGGCTATGGTCTCCGGCCTGCGGGATAAGTACGAAGAGCATATGGAGCACTATGCTTTCCAGAATGCCTTGGCAGAGGTTTTCAAGGTCATCTCCCGAGCCAATAAGTATATCGACGAGAACGCTCCTTGGGTGCTTGCTAAGCGCGAAGAGAATAAGCCCCGTCTGGCACGGGTGCTGTATAACCTGCTGGAGACTGTCCGTGTCTGTGCGGGTCTGCTGATTCCCTTCACCCCGGCTACCAGCGAGGAGATCGCCAAGCGGCTGGGCGGCGCAGCTATGGATTGGGACAGCCTGAATGCCTTTGGTGTCCTGCCTGCTGATGTGGCAACCCTGGCAGGACCTGCCCTGTTCCCCAGAATCGATATGGAAAAGGAGCTCGCTGCCTTGGAAGAGCTGAGTAAGCCTAAATCTGAAATTGAGATCGAACCCTACGCCGAAGAGGCTGTGGATTTCGATACCTTCTGCAAAAGCGATTTCCGGGCAGTAAAGGTCAAGGACTGCCAGCCCGTGAAGAAGAGCGATAAGCTGCTCCAGTTTACCCTGGATGACGGCACAGGTACGGACCGGCAGATACTCTCCGGCATTGCCAAGTTCTACAAGCCTGAGGAGCTGATCGGCAAGACCCTGCTTGCCATTACCAATCTGCCGCCCCGGAAGATGATGGGCCGGGAATCCTGCGGCATGCTGCTGTCTGCCATCCACACGGTCAAGGGTGAGGAGAAGCTGAATCTGGTCATGCTGGACGATGCCATCCCCGCCGGCGCAAAGCTCTGCTGATAAATAAAGCGCTGCCACGAAACACCTGAGTTTCGTGGCAGCATTTTTCACATCGTTTTATGGGGTGGCATTTGGATATTGGGCTTGAGCTTGGCTTCGTTCCTCTCTCGGAGACGGTGTATAATCTACGCGCGCCTGAAGCTGGTAGGTTAAGCTGAATCCCGCAGTATCCAGGTTGGCACCGTATTGGAAGGTCAGCATATAGTCGACGCCGGCAATGGGGCGCTGTGTGGGTCCGGCGGAGGAAGAATAATTCTCCACTACGCGATCACAGTAAGCCTGTATTTCAGGGGTGATTTCATGATTCAAAGACCACATTTGGTCGGCAGAGAAGCCGCGTCGCTCCCAGATCGCTGCGAGAATATTCTTGGCGGTAGGCTCCCGGTCGTACGCCTGGAGGGTGTCATTATGCTGTTTGGGTTCTCCGTAGTCCTGGGCGAGAGAGGCCATCAGATCCACAAAGATGGGCGCTGCCTGGTCCGGGTTTTCTGTATAATTTATCATGTATTTAAAACCGAACAGGACCTTGTCATTACGGTCAAAAAGAGGGTATGCTTCCCATGTGAGGCCAGCGTATTGGGCTTCGCCTAAAGATGGGAAGGCAGCATTTCCGGTAAGCGCCAGTTCTACCTGGGCTTCATCCAGACCCAAGGTTTGGCAGACCTCGGCAATGGGTTTGCCGAGCAGACCGTGAAGCTGGGCGTAATTGGAGGGGGCTTTTTCTTCCGGCTCCTTTTTACAGCCCGGCAGGATCAGCAAGCTGGTGATCAGGGCAAATAGTATGATTCGCTTGACGGTGGCTTTCATGGGGCAAAACTCCTTTCTGGATCGAAATAACATATGCGCACAGGCAGCCTGCGGTGAGCAGTGCGGTCTGTGCGCATAAACTGTTTTTTTGGGGGCTGCCCCGGTGGAGCATAAGGGGCAGCGGCTGCAAAGTTTGCGCTTTGCAGCCAACACTTCTCTGTTAATTTCATTGTAGCGGACGGGGGGTTGCCTGTCAATATATTTATGTTTTCAATCACACGATATACCGCTGTCCGCTACGGCCTCCAGATCAGTTGCCTTGTCTTGTATTCATCCAGATGTCTTGAATTGATTAAAATATTCGTATAAGGGGGTCAGCTGCCGGAACAGCGTATGGGCCCGCTGACCCAGGGCAGGGCCAAACAGTTCCTTGCTGACAGACTCCCGGCGTACACAGATGATGTTGCCACGCCATGCGAAATAGGGAGCAAGCCGGGGGTCGGCGGTTTCTTTGGGCCGCTTGTACAGCTCGGCGGTCACCGGGATGCCGGTGGCCTTTTCTGTTTCCGTCAACAGGGAAAGAAATTCCTCGGGGTGGGCAGAAATGGCTTTGCGGAAATCTGCCATGGTGGATACCCTGGGTCGCCAGAGGCAGAAGCCGTAGCTGACGCCATCAGGGCAAATGTCGAAGTACAGGCAGGGGTTCTCTGCCCACCACTCCACATCCTGCCGAATACAGATCCAAAGACTCTCCTTATAAGGATCGGGGTGATGGAGTCTGGCATCCCGGTAGATGCGGCTGACCTTCAGGATGTTACCGGGCTTGTCCAGGAATGGCTGAAACAGATCCTGCCCCAATGCCTTGGTGGGCTCGTACAGGGTCTGCACATACTGCTGCTTATGCTGCGCAAACCAATCCCGGTTGTTATTCATACGGATTCCCCAGAGGAAGTCGATGGTCTCGGGGGTGTAGCCTTGAAACATGGTATGCCTCCTGTATCGATCAATCTTCTTGCCGGATTTTTTTGGCCCAGATCAGTTGGTTGCGCATTTTCTCAGGCACAGGCCTGTCCGGCAGATCCAGCACATAGCGTTCGCATACATTGATGACTTTGGTTTCGCCATAGGTCCGTTCCCGGGTTTGGTCTGTACCGTAGCGCAGATGGACATGGCCGTGGAGCAGATATTGGGGGCGGTACTTGTCCAGAAATTCCAGAAAGGCCTCAAAGCCCTGATGGGCGTGATCGTCCAGACTGCCGACCCCATGGGGCGGCGCATGCGTGACGACAATATCCACACCGCCGGCCTTCCAAATTTGATACCGAAGCTTCCGGATGCGGCGGCGCATTTCCTTTTCGGTGAACTGATGGGGACCGGAGTGATACCATACACAGCCACCCAGGCCCAGGATGCGGACACCGTTGTAGGTGACGACCCGGTCGTCAATACAGTCACAGCCTTCAGGAGGCTGCTGGGCATAACGGGTATCGTGGTTGCCGTGGACATAGAGTACAGGGCATCTGGCCATAGTCACCAGAAAGGACAGATAGGATGCCTTCAGGTCACCACTGGAGAGGATCAGGTCATACTCACTGAGTCTGCCGGGGACATAGTAATCCCACAGAGCGGGGCACTCTTCGTCGGAGATAGCCAGGATCTTCATAGGACCTCTGCCTCCTTTTCCGGTGGGATCAATTCTTTGTAAATACCCAGTTCCCGGAGCATGGGCTGGGCAAAGGGGAGCACTTCGTCAAATTCGGGGATGGCACCGTCCACATTTTCGCACAGCCACTGCATATGCAGCACCTCGTCCGGGGTGAAATGGCGGCTGCCATCGTTGACTACGGTGCCGTCCTGAGCCACGATGCGCCGGTGGAAGGGGTCCAGGGTGCCCTGCCGCAGCCCCTGGCGCAGCACATCGGCCAGATAACGCATACTGTCAGGAAGCCGTTCAGACAGCTCTACATCGATGACACCGCTGTCCATGCCCCACCAGTAGTTCATGGCCTTCTGTGTATGCTTGCCATGCTCCCATGTACCGTTCAGGATGGAATTGACCACCTTTTCGTAGAATGTACCCCAAAGCCAGCATGGCGAACCCAGGGGCAAAAGGGTTTGATCCTCCTCCACAAAGTAGGTGCCGTATTCGCCGAATTGCAGATATTTTTTCTCCACAGTGGGCACATCCCGGTTGGAGATGACCTGATAACCTTTGCGGATAAAGTCCGTCACGGGATCTCCGGGCAGACAGGACCACCGCAGGTCTATCTGTGCGCGGGGATTGGTCATTTGGGCGCCCAGAGCGAAGGCGTTGATGGAAGCCGGTACGCCATATATTGGGTAGGATGCGATGTAACCGATCCGGTCGTTGTTGGCCATAGCACCGGCAATGGCACCGGTGATGAATTTGCCTTCGTAGATGCGGCAGTAGTAGGATTGAAGGCTGGAATAGGGAACATTGACAGAGCAGTTAAAGAAACGCACCTTGGGGTGCTTTACGGCAGCCTTCAGGGTCGCACGGCTCAGCCGGGGCGTGGTGGTGAAGACCAGCTCCGCGCCTTCAGCCACAGCCTGCTCCAACAAGGCATCGGTTTCTTCCGGGGAGTCGGCGTGGAAGTAGTTGCGCACGGTGACTTTTTCGTAAAGGGCGTGCTCCAGATGGATCCTGCCTTTGTCATGGCCTCTGGTCCAGGGACTGGTCGTGGGGTCCATTTGATGGATAAAGGCGATATTGATATGGTCCTGGGTGAAAGAGATCAGCCGGTTCAACAGGCCGGCCTTGGGGTCCTGCTCCGGCTCGGTATTGACCTGCACAGGGTCCTCTGTGGAGAGTACCCGCAGATCCTTCCAGAGTGCTGACAGGGTCTTTTTCAATGCTGCTGCGGACAGTCGCCCCAGATCCTTAAAGCTATAAAGCTCCAGCCAGACCAGCAGGGCCTCTTCCGGGGCCAGAGAAAGCTTGCTGCCGCCCAGTGCGTTAAAGGCATCCTTGAAATACTGAAAATATGCGCGGAAGGTCCGCTGGTCCCACTGCGTCCACTGAATGCCGGGCTCCTTTCCCAGAGCGCTGAGCAGCTTGCTGTAGTCACCGGGGGCTTGGTAGCGGATGTCATAGATCCCTGCGTCTTTGTAGAAGTCCAGAAACTCGAAATAGGCCCGAATGTGGGGCTCTTCGCTGACCTCCGGCAGGACCCGGCGCACAATGCCTGGAATACGGGGCGCACCAAAGGACTTGAGCACGCTGACCCGTTTGTTGCCCTCCTGCACATAGAAATTACCCAGATATTCGTAACAAAGGACTGGATCACGAATGCCTTCGGGGGAAAGGTGGGCATCGCACAGGGCCATCCACTTGGCGGCAAATTCGCTGTTAACATCCAGAAGCGGCAAAAAGCCCGCAGAAAATGCGGTGATCCGGCCCGCGGATTTTGTGCCGATGATCCGCTCTGCGGGGATCTCGACCAGACCGATATCCTGGTAGGTATCGCTGCAGCTTGGGGGAAGAACAGCGTCCAGCACGGCGGGGTATGGATCCAAACCGGCGGCAGTGCGTTCTTTATATTCTTTATGACCGGCTTTTAGAGCAGTCAAATATTGTTCCAAAGCTTCTTCGTTAGACATAAGGCATCTCCTTACAGGGTCTTTTCAGTATATATCATATCCGAAAATAGGAATTTTTGCAACAAAAATGTCTCGTAGGAATGTTTTTCGCGCTTGTGCAGTTTCTCTTGAATTTCCTGCCAAAATGCTGTATACTGATAGAAATTATGTTAACGCAGGAGGCTCGCTTATGGAAGAGAAAACATCTGTGGTCGTCGGCAATGCCCAACGGATCATTTCTCAGCTGCGCCGAGTGGTTGTGGGAAAAGATAAGGTTCTTTTGTGGGTGCTGGCAGCAGTGCTTGCCAAGGGTCATATTCTGCTGGAGGATATTCCCGGTGTGGGTAAGACTACCATGGCACTGGCGTTTTCCAAGACGCTGGGCCTTTCCTGCAACCGTGTGCAGTTTACGCCTGATGTGCTGCCTTCTGATGTGACCGGCTATTCTGTACTCAATCAGCATACAGGAACAATGACCTATCAGCCCGGTGCGGTACTGTGCAATTTGTTCCTGGCAGACGAACTGAACCGCGCTACCTCCCGGACACAGGCCGCCTTGCTGGAGGCTATGGAGGAAGGGCAGGTCACAGTGGATGGAGTCAGCCATGTGCTGCCGAAGCCCTTTGTGGTCATTGCGACCCAGAACCCTACCGGTGCAGCCGGTACGCAGCTTTTGCCGGACAGCCAGATGGACCGTTTTATGGTGCGGCTGAGTATGGGCTATCCCAGCCCCAAGGATGAAATAGCCATGGTCATGAACCGCCAGGGGAAGGACCCTTTGCAGGATATTGGCCAGCTGCTGCGTACGGAAGAACTGGCAGCCATGCAGGAATTGGTGGCGCAGACCCATGTGAGTGCAGATGTGGTAGCGTATATTGTAGAACTGATCACTGCTACCCGAAATCACAGCGATATCCTTCAGGGTGCCAGCCCCCGTGCTACGCTGGCGGTAACGGCTATGGCCAAGGCGGTGGCTCAGCTGCGGGGCAGAGATTATGTGATCCCTAAGGATGTGCAGGAGGTGTTTTTGCACACCGTTTCCCACCGCCTGCTGCTGTCCAATAAAGCGGAAAGTGCCGGAGTCCCAGCAGAACAGGTGCTGAACGAAATTTTGGCCAATGTGGCCTCCCCCAGGATGCGCTGACATGGCGGAACGGCGGATCATATACCTGGCAGTGTTAGTAGCCTGTCTGGTATTTTATTGGGCCTACCAGGAGTGGCTTGGTTATCTTATGCTTATGGGCATCCTGTGGTTACCCTGGTTTTCATTGCTGATCAGCCTCCCATCTATGCTGCTGTGCCGGGTAGAATTTCGTTGCCCTGGGGTGGTTATGGCAGGACAGCAAGTGGAGATCAGCTATGCCGCTGTGTGCAAATATCCCGTGGCTGCGCTGAAAGGCAAGGTGAAGATCACTCGGGAGCTTACCGGGGAGGCCTGGAAGCAGCAAGGTGGAAGCGCTCTCAGGACCGGGCACTGCGGTGCTCAGCGGATTGCATTCCATCGCCTGTGGATCTATGATTATCTGGGTCTGTTTCGCCTGCCGGTGCGACACAAGCAGGAAGTGACTGTCTTTGTCCGTCCTCTGGAGGTAGCGGTCGAGAATCCTCCCGGTACTGCCCGGTATCTTGCCAATGCATGGAAGGCCAAATCCGGAGGCGGTTTTGCGGAGAATCACGAGCTGCGGCTTTACCGCCCCGGTGACAGTCTTCGGCAGATCCATTGGAAGCTGTCGGCAAAGACCGGGAAGCTTATCTTCCGGGAGCCTATGGAGGCTGTGAGAGGTGCGGCGCTGCTGACTGTGGAGCTTGTGGGAACGCCGGAACAGCTGGACCGTAAACTGGGAAAGCTCTGTTGGATCAGCAGATATCTGCTGGAGCGGGAGATACCCCATCGGATCCAGTGCCTGACAGGCCGGGGAATGGAACAGTTTTCTGTAGAGACCCTGGAGCATCTTTATGGGGCGATCGATTCGCTGCTGGCCAGTCCCCCTGCGGCAGGAAATACGGCTCCTGTATATATGCCATCCTCCTGGTGCTATCATATAGGAGGTGACGGCGATGAGAGCTGAAAAATGGCAGACGATGCTTGCTGGGGCTGCGATCGGATTTTTGACTGCCCTTGGAAGTGTGGGCTGCCTGACCTCGGGTATGGGGCTGGCAGGCGCGGATATGGTGCTTGTGGCAGCAGTCTGCGGTCTGTCGGCGACGATCTTTGCGGTATGCAGCCGCATCCGGCTGGGCCTGGTGCCCTTGTGCGTCTTAGCTGTGCTTACAGGCTATCTGTGGCAGCGCGGCGATCTCAGCGACTCTGTGGAATCCCTGATCTATCAGATATCCTGCCTGTACGATAAGGGTTATGGGTGGGGTGTGATCGGCGGTATTCTTGAGGAAAATGTGACCCTTGCGCTGTCTGTGCTGGGCTGCGTGATCAGTGCGGTGATCGCCTGGTCCGTGGCGAGAGGGCATGGTGCATGGCTGGGTATAGTAACAGCCCTCATACCCCTTGCTTTCTGTGTGGTGCTGACAGATACAGTGCCAAAGGAAAGCGATCTGTTCATTTTGTTCTTTGGTGTCGTTCTGTTGCTGCTGACCCAGACTGTACGCCGCAGGAATCCCCGTCAGGGCAATGCTCTGACAGCGATGCTTACACTGCCCGTGGCTTTGGCTCTGGGGCTGTTGTTTTTGCTGGTGCCTCAGTCCGGCTACGAAAGACAGGACGGAGCGGACAGGCTGCAGCAGCTGATCCAGGAATGGTTTGATATCAGCCCTGACGATTCCCGTCTGCCCTCCAGACCGCCCTATCTGGGCATGGAAGGCAATGGGGACACACGGTATGTGAATCTGGCAGCCGTAGGACCCAGGAAAGAACTGTCTACTGCCGTTATGCAGATCACAGCAGAGGAAACCACGACCTTATATCTTCGTGGCAATGCCTGCGATGTCTATACAGGAACTAGCTGGGTGGCAACAGAAGGATTGTGGCCAAGGGATTCAGAATACCGCATGTGGAATTTCTGGGAGGCAAAGAAAGCTACATTGCGTTTCCGTAATGCACATTCTGTGCGGTATTTTTGCTACAGCCCCAAGGGCCTGTTTATGACGGATGGGCGCGTGAAGAACAGCGGAAACGCGAAATCCTATGTGATCACCTACTACAACAGACCGTCAGGCTACAGTCTGGAAAATGCCGAGCCACTCACTGCGGCGGATCGGCAGGAACTGCAGCCCTATCTGCAGCTGCCAACAGACACGGCCCAAAGGGCCCGGCAGATCCTGCGCCGGGTGGTCAGTGGCAATACCAGCGATGCCTGGCTTTATGCCTGTGATATTGCCGAATATGTAAAGAACTCTGCCGAGTATGACCTGCATACAGAACGGATGCCAGGAAACGCAACGGATTTTGCCATATGGTTTTTGGAAAACAGCGACACCGGGTACTGTACACACTTTGCATCGGCAACCACTGTGCTGCTTCGGGCAGCGGGGATCCCTGCCCGGTATGTGACCGGTTATGTGGTAGATACCCAGGCAGGGGAAGAGGTGATCGCGCGCCAAAGAGACTCCCATGCTTGGGTGGAGTGCTACATCAATGGCCATGGCTGGGTCCCCCTGGAGGCGACGCCGGCAGGTTTTCGTCCGTCTGTGAGCCCGGGGACTGAGCCGGACGACACACAGCCTCCTACGGATCTCACACCTACAGGCCCTGTGCAGACAGAACCTTCCCAGGAAACTACGCTGCCGGAGGACCACACGCCGGGTTCAACAGAGGGTCCCGCCATAGAGCAGCCCCGGGAACGCCGAGGATGGGTGGGCATTGTACTGCTTTGTCTGGCTGCCGTAATGACAGTTCTGGGCCAGTGGCGGCTGCGTGTATGGCTGCGGTGGCGGCGGCAGCATCGCGGCAGTGCCAATGCCCGTGCTCTGGCTCTGTGGCAGGAGGTGGCGTGCCTGAGCCGGCTGCTGAAGCAAACGCCGGATCAGGCTCTGTACGAGTTTGCCTTGAAGGCGAGATTCAGCCAGTACAGCCTGACTGCTGTGGAGCTTCGGCAGTTTGATCATTGGCTATCCCATGCCAAAAAGAGATTAAAAAGCAGGCCTATCTGGCAGCAGCTTGTGTATACGTTGATCTTGGCGATTTATTAAGTGAATCCCCCTGATGCATTTGTTGTGCATCAGGGGGATACCTGTTTTAAGGATCACTTTTTACTTGGGCGCATTCGCAGTACCGTCCGTTGTATGGGCGATCAGGTGCTTGGTACAGACCGCAGCTGGCACAGCTGCTGCGCGAGCTGGCAGGCTGAGGCGTGGGGACAGTCTGGGTAGCTGCAGTCGGCATGCATACCAGTGCTGTCCGATTCCACCAAAACCATGCGGCTTTGGTCGATAGCACGGCAATAGCCGGAAAGCATGATCTCGTCATCCATATCAGAATTCCTCTGTAATGCAGAAGCCCATGGGGGACAGGGTCAGCCAGGTGGGGGCAACTGTGTGCAGATTGTGACCAAAAAGGACTTTTCCGGCAGGGATATCCCAGGTGTCGGTGCTGCGGTTGATGTAGATACGCAGGCGCTGACCGTCCAGTTCTCTGGTATAGCCAAGTCTGTGGTCACCGGCACAGAAGAAGCAGATGGTGCCAAGGCGCAGGCAGCTGTAGGCTTTTCGCAGCTGTCCCATATGCCGGTAATGGGAGAGAAGCTGGGGATTTTCTCTGCCCCATGGGTAGGTCCGGCGGTTAAAGGGGTCCTTATAGCCCTCCATGCCGGTTTCATCGGCATAATACAGGCTGGGAGAGCCGGGCAGGGTATACTGCAGGAAGGAGGCCATCAAGAGCCGTTCCACAGCCAGGTCATATTGGCTGCGGGAGAGCCGGCGCTTGGATTTTTCCTCCCGGCTGCCGTCAAAATCGTCCACCAGGGCAGTCAAGATCCGGGGTGTGTCGTGCGTGCCCAGAAGATTCATGTTGCAATGGAGCACCTGAGGAGGGTAGTTTTCAACAATGGTCATAACGGTATCCCGAACAGTCTTGCCGTCATCCCGATCTTTGAGGAAATTCAGAATCGCGGTGCGGAAGGGATAGTTCATGGCCGAGTCCAGAACGCCGTCCACAAAGTAGCGGCGGCGGATATCATAGGCGATCTTGTTGGAGGCATCCTCCCACACCTCGCCGATCAGCAGTGCGTCGGGCTTGATCTGCCGGATCCGCTGCTTCAGCAGCAAAACAAACTCGTTGGGAAGCTCGTCCACCACATCCAGCCGGAAGCCGTCTGCCCCCAGCTTCAGCCAGTGGGCCACCACGGAATCCTCACCGGTAATGATGTATTCTACAAAGGCAGGGTCCATCTTTTTTACTGTGGGGAGGGTATCGAAATTCCACCAGCAATGGTAGGAGTCCGGGTATTGATAGAAGGTATACCAGGAATAATAGGGGGAGCTTTGGGAGCAGTACGCGCCCTTGCCGCCGAAGGTACGGTCCTTGTCAAAGTACAGACTGTTAGAACCGGTGTGCGAGTACACGCCGTCCAGGACTACCCGGATGCCCCTCTCGTGGGCGGCGTCACACATGGCAGTAAAATCCGCTTCTGTGCCCAGCATGGGGTCGGGTGTTTTGTAGTCACCGGTATCATAGCGGTGACTGGAAAAGCTTTTGCTGATGGGATTCAGGTATAGGATCGTGGTACCCAGGGAGGCAATGTAATCCATCTTTTCTGTGATGCCCCTGAAGTTGCCGCCGTAAAAATCGTTGTTGAGGATCTTACCATCAGGCGTTGGCTGCCAATCCACATCCTCGTTCCAGTCTGCGTGGATGGTATAGGGCTCCAGCTTGCCTGTCAGGTCGCACTCTCCGGATTTGTAAAACCGGTCTGGAAATACCTGATAAATGGCAGCACCCTTTGCCCAATCCGGGGTAGTGAAGTCCGCGGGAATACAGCTAAGCTGCCACTGATCTCCGGCCTCCATGTTGGTAGCGTCCCCCTGCTTGAACAGGCGGAAAGAGCCGGTTTTGGTGATGATGTAAAAATAATAGAAGAACAGTCCCGGGGCGTCCAGAGAAAAACTGCCTTCAAACACCTCGTATGTACCTAAGGTTTCCTTGAACGACAGGGGAACGGCGCACATAGGCGTACCGTTTTCCCAGCCTATCTGGCATTGGACCTGCTGGGTCTGTACGGAAGCAGGGATATGAATACGCAGCGTGCAGGCCTGACCCGGGGTCAGTGTGCCAAAAGGATCTTTGTAAATCAGCTGCTTGGAATCGAACAGTATACGCATAATATCTCCTGAATTGACAGTAAATTCAAAATAACCGGGGCGGATATGCCGCCCCGGTCATCCGAAAGCTGGAAATTATTTGCCGCTCATGCGGTGGAACAGCTCCATATACTTCAGCGCAGGCTTGTCCCAGCTGAAGTTCTGCTGCATACCCCGGCGCTGCAATGCCCGGAAAGCGGTACGGTCGTTGTGATACAGATGCAGACAACGCTCCAAAGCAGCGTGGAAGTCCTCACCGTTATAGCTCTGGAAGGTAAAGCCCAGACCGCCCTCGCCGTTTTCATCGGCAGGGGGTACAGTGTCCTTCAAACCGCCGGTGGAGTGGACCACAGGCACTGTGCCGTAGCGCATGGCGTTCATCTGACTCAGACCGCAGGGCTCGGATTTAGAGGGCATCAGGTAAATGTCACCGCCGGCGTAGATCCGAGAGGCAAGGGCCAGGTTGAAGGTGATCTTGGCAGCTACCCGGTCAGGGAACTCCTCTGCCAGGGTGGTGAAAAACTGCTCAAACTGGGCTTCGCCTGTACCCAAAACCAGCAGCTGTGCATCCTCCTGCATCATCAGCTTCCGGGCGATATAACGCAGCAGGTCAAGGCCCTTATGGCCCGCAAGACGGGTCACCATGACCATGAGAGGAACATCCGGCTTTATGGGCAGACCGACTTCGGCCTGCAGGGCTGCCTTACAGGCGGCCTTGCCGGTAACGAAGCTGTCGGCGTTGTAATGGGCCGGAAGGGCCGGATCGGTTTCGGGATTGAAGGTGTTTACATCGATGCCGTTGGTGATGCCGGTGAGCTTCCAGGCAGCATCGGAGAGGATGCCGTCCAGACCGTGGGCGTAATAAGGATACATCAGTTCCCGGGCGTAGGTCTCAGAAACGGTGGTCACCAGATCCGCCGATTCGATAGCACCCTTCATCACATTGACGGAGTTGCTCATATCCAGACGGCCGCGCCACTCCCAGGGAAGGCCCAGAACATCATCGAAAAAGTCGCTGTGGGCCCAGCCCTGATACTCAATGTTATGGATGGTGAACATGCAGCGGGTATCCGGGAAAATACCCCGGTACAGGGCGTTCAGGAAAACAGGAACGAGGGCCGTCTGCCAGTCATTGCACTGGATCACATCGGGGATGAAGCCTACTGCGGCCAGGGTTTCCAGACAGGCTCTGGAAAAGTATGCGTACCGTTCGCCGTCATCCATGTCGCCGTATATAGCACCGGGACGGCCGGCAAAATAATACAGGTTGTCCACAAAGTAGACCTGGACGCCGTCTTTCCGGTTTTTCAGTCGGTATACGCCGGTGTATTGCTTTCGCCATCCCAATGTAGTGTTGAATTTGTGAAGTAGTTCAACCTCATAGGCAGGGTTTTCTTTGATCTTTTTGTAGTAGGGAAGGATGAGAACGACTTCATTTCCGTCGATCCGAGCCAGAGCGGCAGGGAGCGCTTCCATTACATCGCCCAGTCCGCCGGACTTGATGTAAGGCGCACCCTCAGAGGCAAGGATTGCTATTTTCATACGGTTTCTCCCCTCTTGATGATCACCGGAGCGTTGGGGGTGCCGATGAGCTTGGAGCCGGGACGCACAGTAACATCCTTGTCCAGGATCACGCACTTCAGCTCGCAGTTCTCACCTACCACAGTGTCGTTCATGATCACGCAGTCCTCTACCAGCGTGCCGGCCCCGATGGATACCTGACGGAAGAGGACGGAGTTGCGCACAGTGCCTTCCAGGATACAGCCGTCTGCTACAGAGCAATTTTCCACATGGCAATCCTCGCCGTAGTAGCTGGGGACGCGGTCACGGACCTTCGTATAGATAGGATGGTTTCTGCTGAACAGATCGTGGCGGATGTCCTTATCCAGAATGGACAGGTTGCTGCGGTAGTATTCCGCGGGGGATTCGTTATACAGGGCCACACCGCCGAACTGATAGATGTTTACGGACAGATTGCCAGCCTGATACTGATTCAGCAGGAAGTCCCGCTCAAAGCGGTACAGATTATGGGCCACGGCATCCTGTACATGCTTCATAAGCAGATCCTTGCTGATAATGAATAGACCCATAGAGGCCAGATAGTCGGCACTGGCGGGATAGTCGACTACCATATCCGCAATGCCACCCTTGCTGTCCAGCTTCACAGCCAGATCCAGCCGCTTTTTACCGTTGGCAATGCCTTCTTTGGTAACGACAGTAATATCCTTGCCGCTGACGATGTGGCTGTCCAGCACCTTGCCGATATCAATGTTGCACAGCACGCTGGAGTCAGCCAGGACCACATAGTCGTCATCAGAGCCGTAGCTCATGTATTCCAGCACGGAGTTCAAAGCTTCCAGCTTGCCCCGGTAGTTGGCGCTGCTGTAAGCCAGTGCATAGGGGGTCAGGTATTCCAGACCGCCTTCCTGCAGCTCCAGATCCCATTCCTCGCCGGAGCCGATATGGGCCATGAGAGATTGGTAGTTATACCGGGACAGAATGCCAATGCGGCGGATGCCGGAGTTGGTCATGTTGGACAGGGAGAAGTCGATCTGGCGGTAACGGCCGCCGAAGGGCAGGGAAGCCATGGTGCGCTTGTTGGTCAGCTCACCCATGGAGCTGTCATAAATATTTGCGAAAATAATACCAAGAACAGACATAGCGTTACCCTCCTTAAATCATTTCACCGGGCAGCAGCACGGTACTTGCAGCGACCTCAGAACCCTTGGAGGTGACGCTGATCTTCTTCTTTTCCTTAGGCTCGAAGGCACCGCCGACCACAGCACCCTTACCGACCCTACTGTTCTCACCCAAAATGGCATGGCGGACGATGGCATTGGCCTCAATGACCGCGCCGGGCATGATGACGGAATCCTCTACCAGAGCGCCCTTGCCTACATAGCAGCCGGTAGAAATGATGGAGTGGCGGACAGAGCCGTAGATCTCAGAGCCTTCTGCAATGAAGCAGTTGACGGTCTTGGCGTCGGCGTCCACGAAGCTGGAGGGCAGCGCGTTGTTGCGGGCGTAGATCTTATCTTTTTCGCCGCCCCGGATGTTGAACACAGGCTCCTTGCCCAGCAGGTCCATATTGGATTCCCACAGGGAGTCGATGGTACCCACATCCATCCAGTAGCCGTCAAAGTCGTAGGCCATGAGCTTGTGACCGGAGTTCAGTAGGTTGGGGATGATATTCTTGCCAAAGTCGTTGCTGGAATTGGGGTCCTCCTCGTCTGCGATCAGGAACTCCCGCAGGACCTTCCAATTGAACACATAGATGCCCATGGATGCCTTGGTGGACTTGGGATGCTTGGGCTTCTCTTCGAATTCATAGACGGAGCTATCGGGGTTGGTATTCATGATACCGAACCGGCTGGCCTCCTCCAGAGAAACGTTGCGCACGGCGATGGTGCAGCTTGCGTTGTTTTTCTCGTGGTATTCCACCATGGCGGCATAATCCATCTTATAGATGTGGTCACCGCCCAGAACCACCACATACTCAGGGTCGTAACGCTCGATAAAGGCCAGGTTCTGATAAATGGCGTTGGCAGTGCCCTTGTACCAGCCGCTCTTCTTGTCGTGCCGCTCGTAAGGGGGCAGGACCTGGGCGCAGCAGTGGGTCTTGTTCAGACCCCAGGGCTGACCGTTGCCGATGTATTCGTTCAGTTCCAGGGGCTGATACTGCGTCAGAATACCAACGGTATCGATGCCGGAGTTCACGCAGTTGGATAGGGGGAAGTCAATAATACGGTATTTACCTCCAAAGGGGACGGCGGGCTTGGCGGTGTTTTCTGTCAAGACCTTCAGGCGGCTGCCCTGACCACCGGCCAAAAGCATAGCGATACAACGTTTTTTCTGAAAGTACATGGGTAACAGCTCCTTATGTTGGAATGTAGGGCACATCTTGCCTATATAGCAGGAGATGATAGTTTTCTATCGGCATGTCAAAACGGGGTCACCAAGCCGAAGAAACCTCCTCACCAATAACATACCACATTTTGGTCGTTTAGGAAAGAGACAAATTGCCTAAAATCTGTTAGAAGTTTCTGTCATTTTTCACAATCGTACCCCAAAATGCCGGCTTTTTACTGGGTATATCAACAAGATTCAGCCGCTTTTCCATCCAAATTACCCCGATCCAGCGCCCGTGCTTGAAGCCGCAGCGGGGAAACTCCGCCAAAAACCGGTATCCTATGGCTTCGTGGAAGGCCACAGAGGCCCTGTTTTCTTCTGTGATGATGGCGTAGCAGACCTGATAGCCCTGCTTTTGCAGGATATCCTCCAGCGCTTCATAAAGCCGTCTGCCGATGCCTTTTCCCTGGGCTTCCGGGGCCAGATAAATAGAAGGCTCCACACACCAGCTGTAGGCAGCCCGGGTGAAGGGGGCACTGGCGTAGGCATAGCCCAGGACCTGACCGTCCTCTTCCCAAACCAGCCAGGGGAATTGCTTGGTAATGCCCAGAAAACGCTGGGTAAATTCTTCTGCCGTGGGGGGTTCATATTCAAAAGAATAGGTTGTGTTTGTTACATAGGGCGCGTAGATCGCCAAGATCTGGGGCAGATCCTCTGGATTTGCCATTCGTATGGACATACTGTGCCTCCAATATCAGTGATATCACTATTTTATTCCAGAAAGGATGCTTCGTCAAGGTTGACAACTGGCACTGAAAAGAATAAAATAACTATATTGGGCAGTGTGGCCCTAAATTCGTACTAAAAAGGGGGGAACACCATGGATATAGGCAGTACCAGCAGCATACCTGACCGAAGTAGAAGGCCATACCCATGGTGTGGGTGACCTTTTGAGAACAGGTGTGTTTGCCTTATTATATTGATTATAAGGAGGAAACACCGTGGCAGAACGCTTTGAAATTGTAGAAAAAGCCCTGGTCCGGATGCTGGAGGAGAAGAAGTACGCGACCCTCCGGGATATCCTGATCACCATGAACCCCAGCGACGTGGCGGCAATGTTTGACGGTCTGGAAGAAAAGCAGATCCCGCTGCTGTTTCGTCTGCTGCCAAAGGAACAAGCGGCAGAGACCTTTGTGGAAATGGAGCCGGAGGCACAGGAGCTTTTGATCCGCGGATTTTCGGATAATGAGCTGAAGGAAGTCGTGGATGAGCTTTATGTGGACGATGCGGCAGATCTGGTAGAGGAGATGCCTGCCAATGTGGTCAAGCGTATTTTGCGCCAGGCCACGCCGGAGATGCGCAACACCATTAACCAGATCCTGCGCTACGGCGACAATACGGCCGGCTCTATCATGACCACCGAATATGTATCCCTGCGCCCGGACATGACCGTGGAGGAAAGTATCCTGCGGATCCGGCGGCAGGGGTTCGATAAGGAGACCATTTATACCTGCTATGTCACCCAGGACCGGGTGTTGATCGGCCTGGTCACAGTCAAGGATCTGCTCCTGTGCGATAACGACGAGACCTTGATCCGAGATATTATGTTAACCAACCTGATCTCCGTCAACACCCATACCGACAAGGAAGAAGCGGCCCGGATGCTCAGCCACTACAACTTCCTGGCCCTGCCTGTGGTGGACAGGGAGGACCGGATGGTCGGCATCGTCACCTTCGATGACGCCATGGATGTTATGGAAGACGAGGCCACAGAGGATATGGAGCTGATGGGCGGTATGACCCCCTCGGAGAAGACCTATCTGCGGAGCTCCGCGGCGGACCTGTTCAAGAACCGTATTCCCTGGCTCATGCTGCTGATGGTTTCGGCTACCTTCACAGGGCTGATCATCACCGCCTTTGAGGGCGCTTTGGCTGCTCAGGTAGCCCTGACAGCCTTTATCCCCATGCTCATGGGTACAGGCGGCAACTCTGGGTCCCAGTCCTCGGTCACAGTGATCCGTGCGTTGAGCCTGGGTGAGCTGCAATTCCGGGATGTGGGCACTGTGCTCTGGAAGGAGCTGCGCACGGCAGTGTTGTGCGGCATTGCTCTGGCCGTGGTATGTTTCGCTAAGATCTGGCTCATCGACCGTCTGCTCTTTGGCAACAACGAGATCACCCTGATGGTAGATCTGGTGGTGTGCCTGGCTTTGTGTGTCACGGTGGTCATCGCCAAGCTGGTGGGATGTACCTTGCCGCTGCTGGCAAAGGTGCTGCACCTGGACCCGGCAGTTATGGCAAGCCCATTTATCTCCACCATTGTGGATGCCCTGTCGCTGCTTGTGTATTTTGTATTCGCAAAGGCCCTGCTGGGCGTGTAAAAAAAGCTGCCGCATCAGCGGCAGCTTTTTATATAGATGTCATTTTCCGGCCGTAGGGGAGGGTCTTGACCCTCCCTCTATACAGGGTGCACATAGAGACAGCGGGAGGGTCAAGACCCTCCCCTACGGTGTGTGGACAGTGACGATATAAATCTCCTGTCATGGCTTCACGAAGCGAAGAATCTAAAAGAGATCCTTCGTCGCTACGCTCCTCAGGATGACAGGAAAACACTTCAGACCTCTGTGGAAAGTCGGCAGGCCTAGCCTCTGCTTGTTTTGTTGGTACGCCCTGCAATGTAGTCAAGTGAGACGCAATAGAGCTTGGCAAGGGTAATGGCGTGGTGAAATGGAATTTCCCGATCACCCATTTCGTAGAGAGCGTATTGCTGTCTTGTAGTTTTCAAAACAGCGGCAATCTCTGCTTGCGTCATGTCGCGGTCCTCTCGAAGGTCACGCAGTCTTTGATAATAGTGCACAAGTTCCACCTCTCCGGTTTGCTTGATTGGCCAGTTAGTATCATACAAATTAGGGAAAGGTTGAAATAATCATTCGAACGAATGATAAAATTGTTGCAGCGAACCATTTGAGACAGGGAGGAGGTGTATTGTATGAAACAATACATGAATGTATTAAAGAAATATCTCGCCGAAAACAGGCCAAATTACGGTGATGGGGATGTGCGGTCATTGTTGGAATTTTTGTATGGGCACTATTCAGCCACCAATCCCATTGACAACGAGGCGATCCGCACCCAGTTTGGTAAGCTGCGCGCCCATTTTTCTTTCTTAAAAGAAGAGTGCTTCGATACAGTGTTCGATGTGGTCTGTGACCTTTGCCTGGAGCATGAACGCCTGGTCTTTTTGGAAGGAACCCGGGTAGGTGCCCGCCTGGCTTTGGAGCTGCAAGGGGAATAATCGCAAAAAGGGCGTGCCTTCTGGCACGCCCTATCAGTTTACTTTATCAGCAGCTCAGCGATCTGGATGGCGTTGATGGCAGCGCCTTTACGGACCTGGTCGCCGCAGCACCACAGGCAGATGCCGCAGTCATCGGTCAGGTCGGGACGGATACGGCCCACGAACACGATATCCTGGCCGCTGGTGTCCAGAGGCATGGGATACTGCTTGTTCTTCAGGTCATCCACCAGCTTGCAGCCGGGGGCCTTAGAAATGGCCTCACGGACCTGCTCCACAGTTACAGGCTTGTCGAAGTGGCAGCTGACGGAAATGGAGTGGCTGCGGATCACGGGCACACGGATACAGGTGCAGCTGACCTTCAGCTCGGGCAGGTGCATGATCTTGCGGCCCTCGTACTGCATCTTCATTTCCTCGCTGGTGTAGCCGGCTTCCTGCTCGCTGCCGATCTGGGTGATCAGGTTGTAGGCGATCTGATAGGGGAAGATCTGGGGTTCGTAGGTCTCACCCTTGGCCAGGGCTTCCACCTCACCCATCAGCTCGATGGGGCCGCCTGCACCTGCGCCGGAAACAGCCTGGTAAGTAGAAGCGGTCATGGTGCGGATGGGGGCAATGCTGTTCAATGCGTTGACAGCGGTGACGGTGATGATGGTGGAGCAGTTGGGGTTGGAGATGATGCCGTTGTGCCAAGCCACATCCTCGGGGTTGACCTCAGGCACGATCAGAGGAACCTTGGGATCCAGACGGAATGCGGAGGAGTTATCCACAAACACGGCGCCGGCCTTGACGATGGCGGGGGCCAGCTTCTTGGCGATGTCGTTCTCGGCTGCGCCCAGCACGATATCCACGCCCTCAAAGGCATTCTCGTTGGCTTCCTGGATCACCACATCCTCGCCACGGAACTTCAGGGTCTTGCCGGCGCTGCGGCTACTGGCCAGAGGGATCAGCTTTCCAACAGGGAAGTTGCGCTCCTGCAGGCCGTTGATCATTTCCTGACCTACGGCACCGGTAGCACCCAAAACAGCAACAGTATAGGTTTTCATAGTATGACCTCCAAGTATGCGGAGCGGTGTTTGGCCGCCCCCAGAATTTATTTTACAAAGCTGTTGTACAGCACGCGGATGGCTTCGGCAAAGTCCTTATTATCCACACCCAGAATGATGTTCAGCTCATCGGGGCCCTGATTGATCATGCGGATATTGATGCCGGACTGGCCCAGGGCGGCAAAGATCTTGCCGGAAATACCGGGACGGAAGGCCATCTTTCTGCCTACGGCAGCCACAACGGCGATCTGATCGTGGACGGCCAGAGAGTCGGGCTTTACCTCCTGCTGGATCTCAGCCAGAATGGTGTACAGGCAGGGGGCCACAGCCTCGGTGGGAACTACAACGGAAACATTGTCGATGCCGTTGGGGGTGTAGTCGATGGAAATGCCGTGGCGCTCGAATACACTGAGCATGCTCCGCAGTACGCCGACCTGATTGCTCATGCCCCGCTTGGACATGGAAACGATGGAGAAATCCTTCTTGCCGGTGATGCCGGTGATGAAGCGCTGAGGATCGGTATCGGTCTGGAAGCTTTCCCGGATCATAGTGCCGGGGGCCTCGGGATCATTGGTGTTGCGGATGTTTACGGGGATACCCTTTTCCCGGACCGGGAAGATGGTGCCTTCATGAAGCACCTGGGCGCCGGAGTAGCTCAGCTCCCGAAGCTCGTCATAGGTGACCTCGGGAATAGCCTGAGGATTCTCCACGATACGGGGATCGGCCATCAGGATGCCGGATACATCGGTCCAGTTCTCGTAAACATCGGCATCCAGAGCGGCTGCTGCCAGAGCACCGGTGATATCACTGCCGCCCCGGGAGAAGGTGCGGATGCGGCCATCGGGCATCACGCCGTAGAAGCCGGGGATCACAACGCCGGTGCCGTGGACCAAGCCACGCAGAGCGCTGTAGGAAGCGTCCTGGTCCACAGTGCCGTCCATGTTGAACTTGATCCAGTCAGCGGCATCCACAAAGTCGAAGCCCAGGAAAGCAGCCATCAGCCTTGCGGAGAAGTATTCACCCCGGCTGACCAGCTCATCCTGAGAAACAGACTTGGCATCCAGCCGCTTTTTCAGAGCAGCGAAATCGCTTTCCAGGTCCAGAGTAAGGCCCAGGTCGTCCCGGATCTCCAGATACCGGCTGGTGATCTGATCAAAAATGGGGCTGCAGTCTACGCCGTATTGGATGTGGGCGTGGCACAGATACAGCAGATCGGTGATTTTATGGTCGTTCTTATCCCGCTTGCCGGCGGCAGAAACAACTACGATGCGGCGGCCGGGATCGGCGGTAACAATATCGCGTACCTTGCGGTACTGACCGGCGTCTGCCATGGAGGAGCCGCCAAATTTGGTGATTTTCAGCACGGGTATATCCTCTTTTCTTTCTTAGTTTTTGATGGGAAGTGCGGCAATGAAGGCACCGGGGTGGTTCTTCAGCCAGGCGTGCATGTCAGCCACGGCAACGGGCTTGGTGATCACAGCCTCGCCCCAGGCATCGGCTTTGTTAGACTCCAGCCAGGCATCGGCTGCGCCGCGGACATAGTAACACAGCATGTCATCGTTCACGGCCTTGATCTTCTCGCCGTAGACACTGTAGAAGCCGTTGCCCTCCAGCAGATCCACGCAGTCCTGCACGACATTATATGCAGTGGGGTAGCGGCCTGCGCCCTGACCGTAGAAGCTCATGCGCTCGGAGGTGTCACCGATAAAGGTGATCAGATTGTAGTTAGAGGGAACAGCGGCCTCAGGCTCGCCCTGAGCCACCAAGGTGGGCTGCACATAGACACTGTAGCTGCCGTCGGTGCGTTTGCCGGTGGAGATCAGCTTGCACACATAGCCGTGAGCAGTGAACTGGGCCACATCCTCGGCGGAAATGCTGCGGATACCGGCAACGGGAACGCTGTCATGCTCCAGGCTGATGCCAAAGGCAATGTTGGACGAGAGGATCACCTTGTGCCAGGTGTCGATGCCGTCCACATCGGTGGAAGGATTGGCCTCGGCATAGCCCAGGGATTGGGCCTGTGCCAGAGCGTCGGCGTAGGTAAGACCCAGGCGGGTCATGGAATCGAGAATGTAGTTGCAGGTGCCGTTCATAATGCCGCCTACCTGACGCAGGGTCTGTACCCGGCGGGCACGGCCCAGCTCGCTGAGCCAGCCGATACCGCCGCCCACAGCGGCGGTGCAGCGGAACTGAACGCCCTTGCTTTCAGCCAGAGGCAGCAGCTCGTCGTAGAAGGTGGCCACCAGTGCCTTGTTGGAGGTGACGATGTTTTTGCCGGCTTCGATAGCGCCGCGCACAAATTCATAGGCAGGATGCAGACCGCCCATAGCTTCTACCACAGTGTCGATGGTATCATCCGCCAAAATGGCGTTATAGTCCCGGGTGACCTCCGCATCGGGAAGGGTCACATCCTCCAGACATAAAACCTTTACTACCTGCATGTCCTCACGGGCTGCAGTGATCTCATAAACGCCTCTTCCGACGACGCCAAATCCAAGCAAACCGATCCGCATAAGCTAATCCTCCATTGTCCTATATTAAAAACAAATGTACTCCACAGGAAAACACTTGCTTTTTTCACGGAAACAGTATATCATATACATACGCAAAATGCAATAGGGCCAAAAAAACCAAGTATTCCTTTGAAATCGCCCATAATTTGTGCAGTTAGCAAAGGACTTGTGCCAAAACCGGAGGAATCTTACCATGCAATACCATTCTACGAGAAGCAATGAAAACGCGGTGGACAGTGCCCAGGCGGTGCTGCAGGGCCTGGCCCCTGACGGCGGCCTGTATATGCCGGCAAGTCTGCCTGCCTTTGATTGGAAAGCCTGCCTGCAGGGCGATACATACGAGATGGCGAACCGGATCCTGTCTGCGTTCCTGCCGGATATTCCGGACATGGAGCAGCTGGTCCGTAAGGCCTATACCGGAAAGTTTGCCGCAGAGGATCTGACTCCCACCGTAAGTGTGGGTCCCTTTACTGTACTGGAGCTGTTCCATGGGCCTACTTCTGCCTTTAAGGATGTGGCCCTTTCCATGCTGCCCCAGCTGCTGACCGCCGCCAAGGCTGCCAAGCAGATGGACGATGACATCCTGATCCTGACCGCTACCTCCGGCGACACCGGCAAGGCGGCGTTGGAGGGCTTCCGGGATGTAGACGGCATCCGTATTTGCGTGTTCTATCCTGACGGAGGCGTATCCAAGGTCCAGCGGGCCCAGATGGTCACCCAGGAAGGCAATAATGTGACCGTGTGCGCGGTCAAGGGCAATTTTGACGATGCCCAGACCGGCGTTAAGAATATCTTTGCCGCCTGTCAGGCCCAAAATCTGTTGGAGGGTAAAGGCTTCCGTCTTTCCTCTGCCAACTCCATCAACATTGGCAGACTGGCCCCCCAGGTTACCTACTATTTCAAGGCCTACAAGGACCTGATGGACCGGGGACAGATTGCCCTGGGTGACCAGGTGAACTTCTCTGTGCCTACAGGCAACTTTGGAGATATCCTGGCCGGCTACCTTGCCAAGTGCATGGGCCTGCCGGTGGGCCGGCTGATTTGCGCTTCCAATGCTAACAATGTGCTGACGGACTTTATCCGCACCGGCACTTATGACCGGCGCAGACCTTTGCACAAGACCCTTTCTCCCTCTATGGACATTCTGGTGTCCTCCAATCTGGAGCGGCTTTTGTACCTGCTGTCCGGTGAGGATACCGCACTGGTAGCTCAGCTGATGAACGACCTGAATACCAAGGGCAGCTACAGTGTGCCGGATGCCCTGCTGCAGGCCATAGAAAAGGACTTCTGGGCAGGCTGCTGCGGCGATGCCGGAGCTCAGGAGACCATCGCTGCCGTGTGGAAGGAATACGGCTACGTCTGCGATCCCCACACCGCAACCGGTTGGGCTGTGGCCAAGGACTATGTGGCAGAAACCTGCGATGACCGCCCCATGGTGGTGCTCTCTACAGCCTCCCCCTACAAGTTCCCGGCAGCCGTGCTGGACGCTCTGGGCAGCACCGATGCAGGTGACGAATTTGACCAGATGGAGCAGCTGTGCGCGCTCACCGGCGTGCAGATCCCCGCGCCCCTGGCGACCCTCCGGGGCAAGCCTGAAAAGCACACCGGTGTTATCGAAAAGGAGAACATGCTGGAATTTGTTCTGGCACTTTGATCCCAATAAAGACAAGCTCCAATGGTTTTCTTTGTGTTCTTAACGGAGAAATGCAAAAACTGGCAGGTCGAAATGACTTGCCAGTTTTTGCACATTATGGGTCTGGGCATTTGTACGGTTCATGGCATCCGGTGGAAGCCGGATGTTCTGCTTGCCACAGGCAGAGGGGATGCGTACAGCGAGTAGCCTTGTTTAATGCAAAGAAAATTTTCAATGGAGTATCCATGATACTAACTACTGTTTTTTCTTAAGTAATCTAATATTTCGATATCCCTCTCCATCCCATTCCCACCCAGGAAATGTTGGCATCATAGCATCGTACAGCTCGCATTCCAAAGCGACTACCAATTCGTCTGCAGTCGGTTTGCTGCCGGGGAACAACTCTGCCAACATAAAAGAATGGGGTAGAGATGTATCAGCAATAATATTCTTAAGAGCCTGTTCAATCTGCTGCCGCATCACTGCCGGTTCTACACCATTAGCATTGGCAATGCGTTCAATAATCTGGTCTGGCGTTAATCCTTCCATGGTAAAACACTCTCAATCCATGCTGTCGTATTTACAATACGATAATTATAACACTGGCGATGTGTGTATGTCAAATAAAATATCGACTAAACTAACGGTAATACAATTAGTTAGGGGAGATAGGGCATGGATGTCAGGAAGGATTTGAATGTCTTGGTTGGTGCGAACATTAAACGAGAACGGGAAAAGGCTGGTTTTACCCAAGACCAATTCTCTGAATTGCTGGGCATCGGTTCTAAAAGCCTTTCTTCTATTGAAAGAGGTGTTGTAGGTGTATCCTTGGCTACACTTCTAAGGGTCTGTGATATACTCCATATTTCCGCAAATGTGTTACTCTATGAGCAGACCCGGGAAAATGATGTGGATAATATCTTGTTGCAGTTGAGGAGATTGCGTGCAGAACAGTTCGAAATTGCATCTGATGTTATGACTAATCTTTTTAAGGCGTTTTCGCTGGAAAAGTAAAATAAGCAGCGACTTGCCTGGCAGTCGCTGCTTATTGCATAAAGAAAACCACCGTTCGGTGGTTTTCTTTATAATACGATTTTCTACTAACGGCATCACGCCTCTGTGGGGGGTGTTATGTAAGATCAATCCAGATCCACCATTTCTTCCTTCAGCTCGCTGCGGCGGATGAGGAAACGGCGGATGGCGAAAAGTCCTGCGATGCAGGCCACGCAGGCCAGATTGCTCCAGGGGTCGTCGTGGGAAAGAATGACATGGCGGGTGATAGCCACGGTCAGCACTTCCAAAATGCTGGCGGGGGTGGTGTCAATGAGCATGCGTACAAATTCCAGGCCGACTACGATGGTCAGCACATGGTGCAGATAGTTGCTCACATCAGAAAGATACCCGGTCTGGGTGAACATGTTATACATTTCGATGACCAGGGCTGCTACCATCACGAGAATGGTTATAAGAGCGATAAACCGCTCGATCCAATGAAGGATGCGATGGAAGATGTGCTCGATGCGATGGTCGTGCTTTTCTGTTTTTTCGATATGTGCCTGGAGCTTGGGGTCATGTGGTGGCTTCTTCGTTTGATTCACGGACATAGCCTCCTCTTGGGTTGTTACTACCATTATACATAAATTTTGTAAAAAGGGAAGCTGATAATTTCCGTGATTCTTAAATATTTTTTAGGAAACGAGGAAAAACTTGACAAAATAAAAGGGTAAGGGTACAATTCTGCGGGAAAAAGAGAAATAAAGGAGAGACTATTATGGAATGGGGAACCTTCAGTACGGCCCATGTTGCTTCGCTGGCTGCGGCTGCGGCAATTCTGGTGGGTATGTAGTTTGCTTTGCGTCATGCCAGTCCTAAGGTACAGATCTGTGTTTTGGGAATCTTGTCGTTTGCGGGTGTTGCCGCAATCGTCTACAATTTGCTGATGTGGGATGCACCGTTGGAGTATCTGCCACTGCATCTATGCTCTGTCAATGCTATGCTGCTGCCCTTTGCTGTGTTTACGAGGAACAGGACGCTGTGCAATCTCCTCATGGTGTGGTGCCTGGGGGCTCTGGCAGCACTGATCCTGAATTACGAAATGGCAGCCTCTGAGCTGTTCAGCGGCCCGTTCTGGTTTTATTATTTTCCTCATGTTATGGAGTTCGGCATTCCGATCTTGCTGTTCCGGCTGGGTTTGGTGGAGAAGAGCTACCGGTGCATCGGCTCAACGCTTACGATCACCATGCTGATCTATACCGGTATCCATCTGATCAACAAGCTGATCAACGGATGGTGTCTGGCAAATCAGTTTTCCTATAACGGTACGGATGTTGTGAAGGTCAACTACATGTTCTCCATTGAGCCTACCAATCCGCTTTCTGCCCTGTTCTACAGCGTCATTCCATGTGAATACTGGTATATGTACATGGTGGTGCCTATTGTTGCACTGTATTTGCTGGCGGTGTACTCGCCTCAGCTTCTTGCCCGCAGAAAGGCTAAAAAGGCTGCACCGGCAGCCTAATACCATAAGAGATAGGCTATGAAATGCCTATAAGAAAACGGAGGGTCCCGAAACGGGGCCCTCCGTTGTTTATAAAAGTGTATTCGAATATCTCCGCGGGCGGGCGTAACTTCCGGCAGCAGGCTCTCTTCGGGGCTCAGGCTACTTGGATGTTGCCGGTGCTACATGAGCCCGGATGCCCAGGGCCAAATTGCTGCGTGTCATTACTTTGTGGTCAGATTTGTGTTGTTTTTGGGCTTTTTCTGCTGATCCATCCAGACCTTCATCACCAGCTTGTGGGGCAGCAGCTTGACAAGACGGACCTGATTGCGGATCGGCAGCCCGTGAACGGAAACATCTTTTCGGGTGCAGTACAGATCCCGCAGGCCGGTAGCTACCACATCCTTTGCTTCGTACAGGTGGTTAAAATACTGGACCTCGTTGGCATCGGTCTGCATGGCGTGGTTAAAGAACTCAGTCTTGACCCAGCCGGGGTTCATGGCCATCATGCGGATGCCTTTGCCTTTTAGCTCCGCGTTCATGGCCCTGGAGTAGCTGAGCACAAAAGCCTTGGTAGCACCGTAGGTGGTGATGTAGGGGACGGGCTGGAAAGCGGAAAGGCTGTCCAGCTGCAGAATGTGGCTGCCTGTCCCCATGTAGGGAAGGGTCAGCCGGGTCATAGCCACCAGAGCCTTGCAATTCAGGTCGATCATCCGCAGATCGTCCTCCAGAGGGATGTTTTGACAGCTGCCGAATTTGCCGAAGCCTGCGGCATTGACCAAAAGCCGCACCTCCGGTGCTTCTGCTTGCAGCAGAGCGGCGTATTCTGCAAAACTGCTGTTGTCGCAAAGGTCCAGAGGGATCGGCCGTACAGGCACGGATACCTCCTGCTTCAAAGAGAGCAGGGCTTCCTCCCGGCGGGCAATGACCCAGATCTCGTCTACCGTTACATACTGGGAAAGCTGCAAAACAAACTCCCGGCCCATGCCGGAGCTGGCACCGGTAACAATGGCGATCTTCATGGGGAAATACCTCCTGATAAAATCGGTTAGTCCTTCAAAAATACGGCGGCGGCAGTCAACAGAGCCTCTTTTTCATTGGGCAGGGCCTCTTCCTGTACCTGGGTCAGCAGGAATTGCAGGCAGCTTCCCAGCTTGGGGCTGGGCTCATAGCCCAGGGACAACAGGTCGTGGCCGCCGATGGCCAGATCTTTTATGGTCAGGCAGGCGTTCTCCTGGCGAAGCTCTTCCAAAAGATCACGGATCTGCCCAAATTGGGAAACCTCTTCCGGGATGCCGGTGCCTTTGCTGCTCATGTCGGCCTCCTGCAAAAGCAACAGCTGCTCCATAGTTTCCCAGCCCAGCCGGCCCAACCAGCGGCGCAGAATTTTTTTGTCCGGCTCTAAAACCAGCATGTGCCGGTCGATCAGCTCCACTACCTGCCGACGCAAGGCAGTGGGGGCTTTCAGGCGAAGCAGGATGGCATCTGCCATTTCCCCGCTGACCTGGGCGTGCCCCGGGAAATGTCCCCGGCCGGTCTCGTCCTGATAAAATACGGATACCTTGCCGATATCATGGAGCAGGGCCGCAAGCCGTACCGCAAGGTCCTTGGGCGCCGCGGCGGTCACATGGGCGATGTGGGTATACAGATCATAGGCGTGGTGAGGGCTGTGCTGGTCAAAATTTACTGTTGGCTTCAGCTCCGGGATCACTTGGGTAAGCACAGGGGCATAGCGCAGAAGATCCTTAACGGTCACCAGAGGAAGAAGTTTACATAACTCTTCGAGGATCCGTTCCTTTGCCAAATGATCCATCAGTGGCGCCATATCCTTCATAGCTGCTTCTGTGGCATCTTCGGGAGTAAGGCCAAATCGGACAGCGAAGCGCACGCCCCGCAAAATCCGCAGAGCATCCTCTTCAAAGCGTACAGCTGGCTCGCCCACAGCGCGCAGGATGCCGTTTTGCAGGTCCTCTCTGCCCCTGAAGGGATCAGCAAAGCCCCGGGTCGGGGAATAGGCCATGGCGTTGACAGTGAAGTCCCGGCGGCTTAGATCTTCTTCTACGGTGGTGACAAACTCCACCCAATCCGGATGTCGGTTGTCCTGATAGCCGCCCTCCTGGCGGAAGGTGGTGATCTCCACCAGCTTGCCGTCCACCACCACAGAAACAGTACCGTGCTTTTCACCGGCCAGGACCAGACGGTACTGGCTGAATACCTGCTGGATCTGCTGGGGCGTAGCAGCGGTGCATAGGTCGTAGTCGCTGGGGGTAAGGCCAAGAAGGGAATCTCTGACGCAGCCTCCTACGGCATAGGCCGCAAAGCCTGCGCCTTCCAATGCATCGATGCAGGTTCTGACATATTCGGGAAGTACGATCCTCCGTTTTCTTGTGATGTGGGCTTTTCTGGGGAACAGGGTGCAGCTGTCGATCAGCATCCAGATGGCCATGGCCAGATAGAATATGGCCATACGGCTGCCGGGAATAGCTGCCAGACAGAAGAAAACAGCGCTCCGGGAAAACAGCAGGAACAGCCGGAAGCTGCCCCCTTGCTCCAAAGCTGTCCTGTAGTAGGCGCTGAGCATCAGGCAGACAGATGCGACCAGTTGGAAAATATACCGATCGAGCTGGGGAACGGCACTCCACTGCTGGTACTGATAGATGGGAAACAACATCAGGAACACCACCACAGCGCAGTAGATCAAAAAATGCGGACGCAGCTTCCTCCAGCGCAGAACAGCGGCCAGGATAAAACCCATGGCAGCAAGAACACCCACAATGCCCGCCAGAGTGTGCAGGGGTGCGTTGCCCCGGAACAGAAGGCCTACGGCAGAGGTGATGCCAATGGACGCGGCCAATGTGCTGAGGATGCCGGGGATCGGAGCCTGTACAGTCCGGACCTTGGACGAGGCCGGTTTTCTGCCAAACCAGAAGATAGCAAGAGCTGTGGCTGCAGTGAGCACCCAAACCAGAATATTGCCGGGGTGACTGGCGATCAGCATGCCCCGATCATCTGTGCCGCCAGTCAGAAACCATAGCCGCAGCAGGCAGGTCAGCAGGCCGGATATAGCGCAGCTGACGGAGATCGCTGCGGCTTTCGGGTGGATTTTCATGGGGGATCGCTCCTAACATAGTCAGTTTATATAGGCGAGCAGAGCAAATACTGCAGAGAAGATCGGCTGGTGCAGCAGATAGATCAGCAGAGAGTGCCGTCCGCAGGCACACAAAAAGCGGATGGGCGGAAGATTAGTGTCGACCTTCGGGAAAAGCGTGCTTCTTTTGTGGTATATAGTGCGGCCCAGTACGGCACCCAGCAGAAAATAACCCAGGTTGGGAAGCAGGGGAAAGTAATCCGATGTTGCAAAGCCTGGATACATGACACCCACAGGCAAAAGCCAGGAAGGACCGTATATGGGATAGGTTTGCATGTACAGCCCTGCGGCTGCCAAGACGATCCCTATAGCAGCCAAGGCCCAAAGAGGCAATTTGCGAAGGAGCATCCAAAGCGGCATACACGTGCCAAGACAGTGCAGCACGCCGAAGTAGATGACGATCCCTTTGCTGGCCAGCCCCAGCAGGTACATGCCGGCGGTCACAGCGGTGCACAGCATACCGCACAGGAACACCACGATGCCTCTGCGGATATGATGCTTGCCCAGGGTGGCGCATAGGCCGGAAAGCAGCAGGAACAGTACACCGCCCCATTGCAGCGCCAGGTCATAGACCCAGGGAAGCTGCAGCTGGTACAGGGCGTCCAGATCGTAGCAAAAGTGGACAACTACCATGCCCAGAATACAAATGCCCCGAAAGGCGTCCAACTCCCAGATACGCTGCCTCATTGGACGCTCCCGGCCGCGGCGTTAGCCTCTTCCTCCAGCACCCGGTAGGCTACCTTGCCTACGAGGGTTTTGGGAAGCTCTGTGCGGAATTCGATCTCTCTGGGAATCGCGTACTTGGCAATATGGGCTGTGCAGTAGTCAAGCAGCTCCTGCCGCAGCTCATCGGTGGGTTCAATGCCGGGCATGGGCACTACATAGGCCTTGACCCGCTGGACCCGGTAGGGGTCCTTGACGCCGATGACGCAGGAGAGCAGGACCTTCTCATGACCATCGATCACATTTTCCAGCTGGGAGGGATATACATTGTAGCCGGAGGTGATGATCATACGCTTGATGCGCTGGCGGAAGTACACAAAGCCGTCCTGATCCATATGGCCCAGATCGCCGGTGTGCAGCCAGATGCGGCCGTCGTGATGGGGCCGCAGGGTCTGAGCAGTTTCCTCAGGGTGGTCCATATAGCCCAGCATGACTGTAGGGCCTGATATGCAGATCTCTCCGTCATTGTTGGCATCCAGCTCCTGGCAGGTGCCGGGCTCGACGATTTTATAATAGGTGTCCGGGAAGGGTACGCCGATAGAACCGCTGCGCGCATAATCCTTGGGAGTCAGGCAGGAGGCGGTGACACATTCGGTAGTGCCGTAGCCCTCCCGGATCTGCTCTGTGCAGCCCCGGTCCTTGAGGAACTGGTCTACCTTCTTTTTCAGCTCCGGAGACAGGGAATCTCCGCCGGAGAAAATGCCCTTCAGGAAGCTCAGATCTGCATTTTCCAGCTTTTCCGCCCGCAGCAGTGCCTCGAACAGGGTAGGTACACCGGGGATCAGGTTGGGCTTTTCCTTCAGCAATGTATCAGCGTAGATCTTAACACTGAATTGGGGAACGAGAATGCAGGTCGCACCACCGATCAGGGCGGTGTGGATGCCCACGCCCAGGCCGAAGCCGTGGAATACGGGCATGATGGAAAGCATTTTCATGCCCGCCACACTGCCGTAGCCGGAGGCGGCAATGGTCTGCATACCCAGTGCGTTGAAATTCAGGTTGGAGAGCATGATGCCTTTGGTAGTGCCGGTGGTACCGCCGGAGTAGAGGATCGCACCGCAGTCATCAAATTTGCCGGTATCTTCGGGCAGTACAGTGTTCTTGCCGGCGGCGACCATGTCTTTCCAAAGTGTATAGCCGGTGTTGGGTAGCTTCTTGACGGCCCGGGCGCTTTTGGTCACAGGGTACAGCACGCCCAGGGGGAAGGGAAGCTCATCCTGGATCCGGGCGATCAGGATGTGGCAGGGATCGTTCAGCTGATCTGCGATCTCAGCCACCTTATAATAGAACTGGTCCAGGGTCAGGATCGCCTTGCTGTGAGAGACATTCAGGTAGAATGCGATCTCCTGGGCAGCGGACAGAGGATGGATCATGTTGGGGATGGCGCCGATGCGGTTGAGCGCATAGAAGCAATCCAAAGCCTGAGGAGAGTTGGGCATACAGATGGTCACCCGGTCGCCCCGGCAGATCCCCAGCTTTACAAGACCCTTGGCAGCCGCGTCGATGCGGCGCAGGAAGGTTTTATAATCTGTTTGCTTGCCCATGAAGGAGTAAGCAATGTTATCCGAATACTGCCGGGCAGTACGCTGCAGCAGCTGGTGCATGGTCAAGTGTGGATAATCCAGAGAGGCAGGTGTATTTCCGTAAAAATTACGCCAGGGGGCCGACGCTGATAAACCCATAATCTATCTGTCCTTTCGTAAATGCATAGTATTAAGCGTGCTATAATAGGTATTATACCAGTCTGCGCCGGTAATTTCCAGTCCCAAAGAAAAAAAGTATATACTGACCCTTGTTTCCTGAGAAAATCCGGAGTATAATATTGGAAAACTGTATTTTTGGAGGAATAACCCTATGTTGATCGGCGGAATAACCGCGCTTTCCACAGTGTTGGCGGTGGTGATATGTCTGTGCTGTGGCTGTTTTGGCTCGCTGACATGGCTGTGGGTCCTGCCTTTAGGCTTTGCGGGAAGTTTCTTGGTATTGGGTGTGTTGGCGTTCCTGTTCTTCTATGCCATGTGCGCCATCGTCCGGCAGGACAAGGAGCAGGACAAGGATTCTCCCTTTTACCGATGGATTGCGGGGCTTCTGACCGAAGCGGCCATGACCATTCTGCAGATGCGTGTCCATACCAGAGGCTTGGAGAATACGCCGAAAGAGGGAAGATTCCTGCTGGTATGCAATCACCTGAATGATCTGGATCCGGTGACATTATTGGAGTTCTTCAAAAAAAGTCAGCTGGCCTTTATTTCCAAGCGGGAGAACAGCACCATGTTCATGGTGGGCAATCTTATGCACAAGCTGCAATGCCAGCTGATCAATCGGGAGAACGATCGGGAAGCGCTGAAGACCATCCTCAAGTGCATCCAGATCCTTAAGGAGGATAAAGCCTCCATTGCTGTGTTCCCGGAGGGCTACACCAGCCGGGATCATAAATTCCATCACTTCCGCAGCGGGGTGTTTAAGATCGCCCAAAAGGCCAAGGTGCCGATCGTGGTGTGTACCATCACCAATACCCATAAAGTGTTCCATAACGCGCTGCGGCTGAAGCCGACGGATGTGGATCTGCACCTGTTGGCGGTGATCCGGCCGGAGGAATTTGCGGGTATGACCACGGTAGAGCTGGGCGAGAGGATCTACGCCATGATGCTGGAGGATCTGGGCCCCGAATACGCAGAAGAAAATACTTGATTTACGGATAAAATCCGGCTATAATGGGTTGCTATGAGAGATAATCCATGATTTGGAGGACATATTATATGAAAAACAGCGAAAAAACACTGGAAATGATCGTAAACCTCTGCAAGAACAGAGGCTTTGTCTACGCCGGCTCTGAGATCTACGGCGGTCTGGCCAACTCCTGGGACTACGGCCCTCTTGGTGTGGAGTTCAAGAACAATGTGAAGAAGGCATGGCTGAAGAAGTTTGTCCAGGAGTCTGACTACAATGTAGGCCTGGATGCTGCCATCATTATGAATCCCACCACCTGGGTCACCACCGGCCATGTGGGTTCCTTCTCCGATCCTCTGGTGGACTGCAAGGGCTGCGGCTCCCGTCAGCGGGCTGACCAGCTGATCGCCGCTTCTGAGTCCGGCAAGGCTGTTAATGTGGATGCCATGAACACCGATGAGATGAACGATTTCATTGCTGACCATGAGGATGTGGTTTGCCCCAACTGCGGCAAGCATCACTTCACCTCTATCCGTAACTTCAACCTGATGTTCCAGACCAAGATCGGCGTTACCGAGGATTCCTCCTCTGTAGCCTACCTGCGGCCTGAGACTGCCCAGGGTATTTTCGTCAACTTCGCCAACATTCAGCGCACCACCCGCAAGAAGCTGCCCTTCGGCGTATGCCAGGTGGGTAAGGCCTTCCGTAATGAGATCACCCCCGGCAACTTCACCTTCCGCACCCGTGAGTTTGAGCAGATGGAGTGTGAGTTCTTCTGCAAGCCCGGTACTGACCTGGAGTGGTTTGCCTACTGGAAGGACTACTGCGTGAACTGGCTCAAGAGCTTGGGTATCAAGGAAGAGAGCTTGCGGCTCAGAGACCATGATCCAGCTGAGCTGGCCTTCTACTCCCGCGCAACCACCGATATCGAGTACCAGTTCCCCTTCGGTTCCGGCTGGGGCGAGCTGTGGGGCATTGCTGACCGCACCAACTACGATCTGGGCCGCCATCAGGAGGCCTCCGGCAAGAGCCTGGATTACTACGATCAGGAAGCTAATGAGCATTACATCCCCTATGTCATCGAGCCCAGCCTGGGCTGTGACCGTGTGGCTCTGGCCTTCCTGTGTGAGGCCTATGACGAGGAGGTCGTGGGTGTAGATAAGAAGGGCAATGCCGATGTGCGCACTGTGCTGCGGCTGCATCCGGCTCTGGCTCCCTTCAAGGCTGCCGTGCTGCCTCTGTCCAAGAAGCTCAGCCCCAAGGCTGAGGAGATCTACCGGGAGCTGCGGAAGGACTTCATGGTGGACTTTGACGATGCCGGCTCCATCGGTAAGCGTTACCGCCGGGAGGATGAGATCGGCACACCCCTTTGCATTACTGTGGACTTCCAGACCGTAGGCGATGAGAATACTGAGGCCGACAACTGTGTCACCGTCCGTGATCGGGACACCATGGAGCAGGTCCGTATTCCCATCAGCGAGCTGAAGAATTACATCGCTGAAAAGTGCAGATTCTAACAATGGATAAAAATCCTGCAGCCCACCGGCTGCAGGATTTTTTGTTATAATCGCTTGGTCTTGGCGGCAAATTTCGCAGCGGCCTCATGGGAGATGGGATTGTCGCTGTACCGGGCTTCTTCGTAAAGGAAGGAAGTGTCTTGCGGCAGGTTCTCCCGGGCAGTGCTGCTGGTAAGCCATTGGGGGTTGCGCTTTTTCAGCTGCCTGTAGTGGTAGCGGATCTTTTCCGTTGGTGACAGATGCCTGTGCCGCAGGAAGCTCAGGCGGACAGGTGCAGCTGCCGGGACATTCTCGGGGTCTGCGGAATCTCGAATATCGGTGATCTCATCCTCGTAATCCGCTGCAGCGGAAGTGGCATAGCGCTGCAGCAGAAGATTCAGCTTTCTGAAAAGCACCGATGAATATTTGCATATCAGTACCAATACCACAACACCAAAGGCAAATACGATCACGGGGAACAGATATCGCCATAATGCCAGAAAGAACGCCTGCCATGCGGCCGCTGTGCTGGAAGTGTGGGGGATGATCGGGATGCCGGAGGCTGGACGGGTCGTTTCCAATGAAACAGAGGTCATTTCTTCGTTGCTGCTCTGCTGGGAGGGTATAAGGGCTATGAGTTTTCCAATTCCCCGCAGGGCAGCCATGATCCCATCCGCCAGCAAGGCGGAGCACGAAAGCACGGCTATCAGGAGAAAGAAGGCCAACACTAGCAGCAAATTCTTCCACCGGGTGGACAGGGGGATGACGGGGGTTTCCCGGGCTGCCGAGGCCAGAGATGTGCGGCTTCTTGAAAGAAGCACCGTGAGTGTGAATGCCAGGAAGCATACAGTCATGGCGGTGCGGATGGGTTCTAAAGCGTAGAATTCCCGGTAATTTAAGAAACTTATACTGACCTGTGCCCCGAGGTGCAGCAAGAAACCGAGGACAAACAGGATGGAGGGTGGTTCCTGATACCAGGGCCAAGAGCCCATGGGCACAGTATACAACAGCAGAAGGCCGTACAGGATGGGCACAGGGATCAGATAACCGCTGGGTTCCATCGAGCATACCAGCCAGATACCGCCGGAGATATAAACAAGGGCCAGAACAAGACCGATAAACAGTCGCTTGTTGGGTAGCAGCAAGCAGGGTAGTGAGAACAGCACCATGGCGGCAGGTAGCAGCCAGGCCAGATGCAGGGATTCCGGAGCAAGCAGAGCGAAGCACACGGCACAGACCGGGGAGGCACCGCAGGATAGCATGATTAAAAACTGCACCTTGCGGAAAAATCCTTTAAGCACTTGGGCCACCTCCTTCCAGCAGATGAAAGGTAACGCGGTTGCCTTGACGCTTCAGCCCGTCAAGGGCTGCCTGAATGTCTTCATCATCATAGAAGGAGAGTGCCAGGATATCCAGATCCGTGCAGCCCTTTAGGGAGTCCAAGAAACGGGAGAAATACTGGCGTCTTTCCGTGCTGAGTCGGGCAAAGACGGAGAGCAGCTCTTCTGTGTGGGCGATGCCCTCCATAGGCATAATGACGGTGGTATCCTTGCTGTCGTCCAGTCCGGCGTTGGCTGCAAAGCCTGCAGCCAGTCCCCGTTCCAAAGAGCGGACACAGGCAGTAGCGGCCAGGGAAATAGCGTGCTCCAAAATTTCCTCCGTTTGCTCCCCGGGTCGGTCCTGCCACTGGATAGTCTGGGTTTGCACATTGAGCACCACCAGAAGCTGGGTGCGGGCGGCATCGTCGTGCAGCCGAAGCTGGGGCTTGCCCATTTTCGCTGTTGCGGGCCAATGGATGTCCCGTACCGGGTCGCCGGGAACATAATCCCGGATGCCCCGGATCAGAAAGGGATCTGCGATCAGCTGCTTATGGCGGCTTAGTTCACCCAGCTGTTGGGTGATCAGGGGCGGCAGCTCGTTCTCATCTACCAATTCGGGATATACCATGATCCGGGCGCTTAGGTTCTGATTACGGGTGTAGCGGAAAATACCAAGCGCATCGCCTACGGTGAGGGCGGCGCTGCCTACATCATAGATCCCTCGGCGCAACAGTGTGACCCGATGCGTCCGCCGGATCTGTTGGTGGGGCATCAGCGTGAACAAACTGGTGAAGTAGGCGTCGTGGGAGATCACCAGATTGCTCTGATTGCCCAGACGCAGGTGTGGCGATACGCGGCTTTCCAATCGCAGCCAGGGGATGATAAATGACCCATAGTTGCCTACGGTTTCCACCAGATGGACTTCCTGTCCTACATATCCGGTGCTGACGCTGAATTGCCGTTTGCATCGCAGCGCACGCAGACCATGGCTCAGCATGGGGAAATGGGCGCAGTAAAGCACAAACGCCAAAAAACAGAAAAGCAGAATGTTCATACTTCAGTCGGTACGCTGACCTGGGTCAGCAGGCTGCGGATAAAGCCTTCCGGGGAGAGCTGATAGGCAGTGCCCCGGAGGATGATCCTGTGGGCAAGCACCGGTACAGCAAGGGCTTTTACATCGTCAGGGATCACATAGTTTCGACCCTCTATGGCAGCGTAGGCTTGACAGCAGCGCATAAGAGCCAGTGCGGCACGGGGGGAGGGACCTAGGCGCACCTTGTCCGGAGCCCGGGCGATCGCGCAAAGCCTGGCTATGTAATCCATGATCTCCTTTGATACCTGGCAGGTAGCGCACAAAGCCGTTGCCTGACGGAGCTGTTCTGCATCAGCCACAGGCAAAAGCTCCTGCAAAGGCTGCTTGTGTATAAATCGCTCCATCATGGCCACAGCTTCTGCTTTTGTGGGGTACCCCAGAGAAAGCTTCATCAGGAAACGGTCAAGCTGGGCTTCCGGCAGCGCAAAGGTACCCTGTGTTTCTACAGGGTTCTGCGTAGCGATGACCAGGAAAGGGTCAGCCATCCGGTAGGTAATGCCGCCTTCCGTGATCTGCTTTTCTTCCATACACTCCAGCAAAGCAGACTGGGTCCTGGGAGTGGCCCGGTTGATCTCGTCTGCCAACAGGATGTTGGTGAAAGCGGGACCCTTTACAAAGGTGAATTCACCGGAACGCTGATCGTATACCCGGATGCCGGTGATATCCGCGGGCAGCAGGTCCGGGGTGAACTGGATCCGTGCAAATTCGCAGCTTAAAGATTTGGCCAGGGACTTCGCCAGAGTGGTTTTGCCGGTGCCCGGCACATCCTCCAGCAACACATGGCCGCCGGAAAGCAGTGCTGTCAACAGCAACCGGATCTGATCCTCCTTGCCTACAATGACACGACTGATATTTTCTGCCAGGACCTTAGCAAATGATGTGATGTGGGCGTATTCCATAATGCTCACGACCTTATGTTGTGTTATACAATTTATATAAATAAGGTTAGCACAGATCCCTATAGAATGCAAGCAAAATGGTAGAAAATCCCGCGCAGCAAAAGGCTGAGATCAAGAATCTGCAGGGGCAGGTATATTTTTCTTCCGCGTGGACATACTGCTGGTAGCTGCAGTTTAGGAGGAAAACAAATGAAAGTCAGGGATATTATGACCAGTCAGGTCATCCGCATCGGTGCTGAGGAATCTGTGTCCGTTGCTGCCCGGACGCTGGCACATTATAATATTGGCGTTCTGCCGGTGTGCGGCAGTGATGGCAGGGTGTGTGGCGTGCTGACAGATCGGGATATTGTAACCAGGTGTCTTGCGGCCAACCGCACTCCCGATGCCACGACGGTTCGGGAAGTGATGACAAGTCAGGTTCTTTCGGTCCGGCCGGATATGGATGCAGGGACGGCTGCCCATATGATGGGCAAGCAGCAGGTGCGGCGGCTGCCGGTGGTAGAGAACGGGCGGCTGTGCGGCATGCTGAGCCTGGGGGATCTGGCCAACAGCGAAGAAAATTCCATTGACGCATCCGATGCGCTGACGGAAATAACAAGCAACATTTCCCGTCGTTAAACGGGGAAAAATAACGAAAAAACCGAAAAATAAGAACAATTTCGCGCGTCAGTAAAAACTTGAATTTTTTCGAAAAAAACTATTGACAAAACGATTTTGAAGTGGTATCATATGCAAGCTGTCTGATGAACGGGCTACCGGGAGGGCGGCAATAATACTGTACCTTGTAAATTGAATAACGCAAAGACGAACAAAAAACACCTTGGACAATTAATGGATTGTTTAAGTTTTGTGAAAACGAATTAACAGCCAACGAAATTCTTGAGTAATATTGCTAG
>JAGBSG010000046.1 GCA_017632035.1 Oscillospiraceae bacterium
AGGAACGTTTCGGTGGTAAAACACCTGCCGAAGTCCGTGCTGAGGCTCTGGTAACTGATACACCGGTACAGTACCCCATTCCTGCAAATAAGAGAATCCAGAAATATAAGGCTTGCTACGCGGCCTAAACAAAACAGCTGCCACCATATCGGCAGCAGCTGCTTACAAATATTTTTTAGTTATTTTCCTGGTCTACTTGACAAGGGGCGGTTCATACAGACAGCCGGTGTGCAATTACAGATTAGTCCTCGTTTGCCTTTGCCTCGGCAATGATCTTATCCTGATTGACCTTGGGAACTTCCTCGTAGCGCTCAAACTTCATGGTGAAGCTGCCACGGGCCTGAGTCATGGCGCGCAGATCGATGGCATAGCTGCTCATTTCAGCCATGGGCACCTCTGCCTCGACCACAGTGTCGCCGTCGGCATTGGGATTCATGCCCATCACACGGCCACGACGCTTATTCAGGTCACCGATCACATCGCCCATGTAGCTGTCCGGAATAGTGACCTGCAGGGACATAACAGGCTCCAGCAGTGTGGGCATGGCATTGGGCATGGCTTCCTTGAAGGACAGGATCGCCGCCAGCTTAAATGCCATTTCGTTGGAGTCGACGGGATGGTAAGAGCCATCGTACAGAGTGGCCTTCAGGTTGACCATGGGATAACCGGCCAGAGGGCCCTTCTGGACTGCTTCCTGCAGACCCTTTTCCACAGCGGGGTTAAAGTTCTTGGGAACTGCGCCGCCAACAACTGCCACATCGAAGATCAGGTCGTCCTGCTCCTCCTGGGGCTCAAAGCGGACCCAAACATCACCGAACTGGCCGGAGCCGCCGGTCTGCTTCTTGTGACGGCCATGGGCCTCCACCTTTTTCTTGATCTTCTCACGGTAAGCGATCTTCGCGGGGCTGAGGACAGCGTCCACACCGAAGCGGCTCTTCAGCTTCGCCACCAGCACATCCAGCTGCTGATCGCCGGCGCCGGAAAGGACCAGCTGCTTAGTCTCAGGATTGTTATATACGGTGAAGGAGGGATCTTCCTCGTTCAAACGGTTCAGGCCGGTACCGACCTTTTCCTCCTGGCCCTTGACCTTGGGCGCAATGGCCATGGAATAGCAGGGCTCAGCATAGGGCAGGCCCTTCAGGCTGACCACCTTACGGGGATCGCACAGGGTATCGCCGGTCTTGACCTTGTCCATCTTGCCGATAGCACCGATATCGCCACAGCCCAGCTCCTTGATCTCTGTATTGCGCTTGCCGCACATAGCATACAGGCGGCCCAGCTTCTCCGTCTCGCCGGTACGGGAGTTGACCAGCGTGGTATCAGAAGTGATGGTGCCGGAGAGGACCTTCACATAGGAATACTTGCCGTACTGATCGGAAACAGTCTTAAACACGAAGGCAGAGGGAACACCGCCGGGAGAAACCACAAACTCTTCAGTTGTGCCATCGGCTGTGGTAGCCTTGTGATAGTTGCCCTCCACAGGATTGGGCAGCAGGTCCACGATATGGTCCATAAGCATCAGGCTGCCCAGGCAGTTATAGCCGGAGCCGCAGAGCACGGGGAACATGGTCTGATCGATGACGCCCTTGTGCATGCCCTTAATCATCTCGGCGTATGTAAAGTCTTCGCCGCCGAAGAACTTATCCATAAATTCCTCGCTGGTCTCGGCAACAGACTCCTTCAGCGCGTCGTTGAACTCTTCGATCACAGAGGCCTTGTCCTCAGGAACTTCGATTTCCACACGCTTGAGGTTCTGCATCTCAAAGGCACGCTTGTTCAGCACATCGATGATACCTGTAACCTTATGGCTTGCGTCCCAAATAGGCACAACCACAGGCGCGATGCGGTTGCCGTAACGCTCACGCAGGGCATTGAAGGTAGCGTTATAGTCGCTGTTATCCTCATCTACCTTGGAGATGTAGATGAAGCGGGGCATATTGCGCTCCTCGCAATACTTCCATGCCTTCTCAAAGCCTACGGTCAGGCCGTCCTTGGCGGAGCAGACGATGATCGCGGCATCCGCAGCACGAAGAGCCTCCACCACAGCACCGGAGAAGTCAAACGCACCGGGGGTATCCAGCAGGTTGATCTTGGCACCGTTGTACTCCAGCGGGACCAGAGCGGTAGAAATCGAAATATTCCGGCGGATCTCTTCGGGATCATAGTCACAAACGGTGTTGCCGTCAGCGTTCTTGCCGATACGGTCGATTACACCGGTCATGTAAAGCAGGCTCTCAGCCAGGGCAGTCTTGCCGCTGCCGCTGTGTCCGAGGAGGCAGATGTTACGGATTGAATTTGCTGTGTACATGGTTGATCAAACTCCTTTCGGGAAGGCACACCTTCCACTGGTTGCATGGTGCGCGGCACCACAATGATAAAGACATTATACACGAATAGCAGTCACATTTCAATGCCTAATTTAGTTATTTTGCAAATTATCCTTATCCGCGCTCCACGCGAGCACAGGATCGCCCCATTACAAAGTACCGCTCCCGCCCTTACGCGCCCAGAACCCACCTATGCACAGCTTTTGCAGGTTCTTCCATTTTGCACAAATGAAAGGCTGTACAATCTGTTATTTTGTGCGATAAGCATCTTGTTTTCCCGGACATCAATATGGTAAAATAGGGAAAATGGAACAGATTGTAATTTCCTGCGCGAGGAGGATTTATCCATGTTTGCAAGACTTGACAGCTCATCACGGCTTCTTCTTTTGGGAATCTGCCTATTCTTTGGGACTTTCCTTTTTTCTACAGTCTACAGTAAAATCAAGCAATTCCGGGAAACGCATCGCTATATTCGCCAAGAAATCCGGCGCTCTAGCGGTGCTGAGCGGCGATATTGGATGCAGGAGAAAAAGCAGCTTTGGCTGAGCCTGCTCCCCTTCCGTCACAAATAATGCCCATGGGCATATCTCCCCGGCCTACTTGGCCGGGGAGGCTTTTTCCCTTGCCAGGACAGCAAATATAGGTTATACTAATACCATAAATCCTCGAAAGTCCGGTGAGTTTCCATGGGATCTGCAAAACCGATTGCCACCTGTGCCATCATGGCCGCCCTGACTGTCGTAATCATGCTGCTGGGTGCGTTATTGGAGCTTGGGATATATGCCGCGCCCATGCTGGCAGGGCTGTGCCTGATGCCCATTGGAAAAAGGTATGGCTGTAAGTACCACATTATGCTGTGGGTCGCCGCCTCCATCCTCTGCTTTCTGCTGGTGCCCAGTATAGAAGAAAACCTCATATTTGCCGGGCTGCTTGGGTGGTATCCCATCGTCCAGCCCCGGCTGCAAAGGCTGCCCCGGCTGCTGCGGCTTGCGATCAAGCTTCTGATCTTCAACGCCGCCATCATCGCCATCGAAACACTGGTGCTGCTGGTATTCCTGCCAGAGGTATTGGGGTTTGGTATTCTGGCCGCACTGCTGGCGCTGGGTAATCTGACCTTCCTTCTTTACGACCGTCTGATACCCAGTTTCACCGCTCTGGTACAAAGGATCTTGGGCCGCCGGTAAATCTTTAGAAATTCTTAAACTTTACCATGCTGACAGCACCCCCTTTGTATGCTATAATTCCCGCCGAAGGGGTGAATATTTTGAATTTTTGGCAGGATTTTCTTCGAATTTTAGATATCAGCATGGAAAAGCCCGAACTGTATGGATGGTTTCATCTGCTTTCCCTGGGGCTTACCGTTGCATTTACCGTATTTCTCTGCCTTTGGAGCAAGGGCCGCTCTCACGGGCAGATCCGCAAGATGATTCTGGTAGTCACCTTCGTGGTCATGGCCCTGGAGCTGTACAAGCAGATCAATTTCAGCTTCTCCTACGAAGGCGGCATTGTCTTTGATTATCAGTGGTACGCTTTCCCGTTCCAGTTCTGCTCTACGCCCATGTACATCGGCCTGCTGGCCGGTCTTACCAGAAAAGGCAAGGTTCATGAGGCTGCCAACGCTTATCTGGCTACCTACGCTATATTTGCAGGCATCTGCGTGATGCTCTATCCCTCGACTGTATTTATTGACACCATCGGTATCAATATCCAGACTATGGTCTGCCATGGCACTATGATCAGTGTAGGTGTATGCCTGCTGTACAGCGGCTATGTGAAGCTGGAGCATAAAAGCATTCTGAAGGCCATGGCCGTATTTGCCATCTGCGTGGCACTGGCTGCCACTATGAACGAGGTGGCCCACCTGACCGGCCTGCTGGAACGAGAATCCTTTGATATGTTCTATATCAGCCCCTACGGGCAGCCCTCTCTGCCGGTATACAGCCTGGTACAGGCCGCAGTACCCTTCCCCCTGTGCCTGATCATTTATGTATGTGGCTTCTCTCTGGCTTCTTATCTGATCCTGTTGGCAGCCATGGGCATTCAGGCCCTGGGCCGCAAAATCAAGGGTGCGAAGCCCGTTAAGCAGACCTCTGCCCAACCTGCAGTATAAACGAAACGGCACCCGTGAGGGTGCCGTTAATTTTTCTTGGCAAGGGGCCGAAAATCTGCTATTGTAACAGCGAAAAGAGGTGAAGACCATGCGTTACAAAAATATGGTGCGCGGCACCTTTCTGGCCCGGCCCAACCGGTTCATCGCCCATGTGCGCATTAACGACCAGGTGCAGATCTGCCATGTGAAGAACACAGGCCGCTGCCGTGAGCTTCTGACTCCCCAGGCCCAGGTCTGGTGCCAGGCGGCTGACGATCCTAAACGCAAGACCAAATACGATCTGATCGCCGTGCAAAAAGGCAGCCGCCTCATCAATATGGATTCCCAAGCCCCCAACGCTGCCGCCAGGGAATGGCTTCTGGCCGGCGGGCTGGGCAAAATCGAGAACCTGCGCCCGGAGACTGTGCACGAAGACTCCCGGTTCGACTTCTCCTTTATCAAAGATGGAAGGCGTTGCTTTCTGGAGGTCAAGGGCGTGACCCTGGAAACAGAGGGCCTCTGCGCTTTTCCTGATGCGCCCACCCAACGGGGCGTCAAGCATCTGCAGGGGCTTACCCGCGCTGCCGCTGAGGGCTTCGGCGCCTATGTGCTTTTCGTGATCCAAATGCAGGGTGTGCTGTCTGTGCAGCCCAACGACGCCACAGATCCGGCCTTTGGCACAGCCCTGCGGGCGGCTGCTGCCGCCGGCGTACAGGTCCTTGCTGTGGACTGCGCCGTCACACCGGATTCCATGACCATCCGCAAATCAGTGCCGGTACAGTTATAATCACTTTTTTAACCGGCGGGCGATCTCATTGGCTACCGCCGCAAAGGCTGGGATATCCAACCGCTCTCCACGGACTGCAGCGCTCAGTCCACAGGCCGCAATGACCTCCCCTGTCCCATCCTTGCCCAAGGCCGGAAACCCGGCTGCAAGGCCATTCTGCAGGGTCTTACGGCGCATAGCAAAGCTGGAACGGACTGTGCGGAAGAAAATCTCCTCATCATCGATCTGCCAAGGCAGCGCCTTGCGCACACGCAGCGTGATCACCGCAGAAGTCACCTTGGGCTGAGGCAGGAAGCATCCCGCCGGAACATCAAACAGGATCTCTGGCTCGGCATAGTACTGGCAGAACACCGTGAAGGCACTGTAGTCCGCCGTGCCGGGCTTGGCCGCGATTCGCTGGGCCACTTCCTTCTGCACCATAACTGTAACGGATTCAAAGCACTTAGCTTCCAGAAGCGCCGTCAGAATAGGCGAAGTGATATAATAGGGCAGATTGGCGCAGGCCATAGGCCGCAGTCCCGCGAATTTTTCTTTTACAAGCGCCGCCACATCCTGCTTAAGCACATCGTCCCACAGGATCTCCAAATTGGAAAACTCCCCTACTGTCAGGTCCAAAATGGGCTTGAGGCGGGTATCCAGCTCCACGGCACAAACCTTCCCTGCCCGCAGGCATAGCTGCTGGGTCAGCGGACCGATGCCCGGCCCGATCTCCAGTACACCGGCCGTGCTGTTAACCCCGGCATCCTCTGCAATGCGTTCAGGCACCCACCGGGCGATCAGAAAATTCTGACCCTTGGCTTTTGAAAAGTGGAAGCCGTGCTCCGCCAGCAGGGGCTTCATTACTTGAATATTGCAAACATCGATCATAAGACCCTCCGTTAGGTAATAGGCCGCAAAAATCCGCCCTTCTCCGGTAAGTATACCAGAAGAAAGGCGGATTTGCAATGTTAGCCGAGGAAATAAATGGTGCAGTTACGCACGCCGAACTGGATGCACTCGCTATGAGTGGGGTAGTACAGATCTACCCGATTGCCCTTAATGGAACCGCCGCAGTCCTCTGCGGTGGAAATACCGTAAACATAAGAACCGTCGTTGGCGACAATGTACATCCGGGTACCGTAGGGGATCACCCGGGGGTCCACAGCCACTGTGCCGATCCGCACGGTAGTACCGGTGGAGGTGATGAAATCACAGCCGGGGTCCGTATGGGTATAGGCAGTGGCTTTGACTTGCATGGTGCTGGTGTAGGTCAACACTTCGCCGGTAGGCAGGACGATGGTGCCATTGCCGATAACCGGCTCTGTGGAAACCACCTTGGGCGGCTTGAGCTCGGTAGCTGTGCCAATGGCGATGACCTCATTTACCGGCTGCTTCACTACTGTCTGGCTCACCACTGTACGGCCTGTCTCCTTGCCGTCTACATAGACCACATTGGCCGTGCCGAGGATCTGGCCATCCTGACCGGGGGTCACCACGACCTTCTCGCCCTGAGGCATTGTTGCATCATAGCAGTAGACGGTCTCGTAAGGAATGGTTGTGGTATAGGATTCTGTGCTGTGCACAGTACGGGAGATCTGAATCTGCATGCCATCATAGGTCTGCAACGCCAGCGGCACAGAGATGGAAGAAGCATCCGCTTCAATACCCAGCCGCTCCAGAAGCGCCGCAACAGTCTCTCCCTTAGAGATGACCTGCAGGACCTCACCGCTGTTTTTAATGGTCACGGTGTAGCTGCGCTGTACTGTGATCTCAGATACACCAATACCGGTCTGCGTAGTGTAGGTATCATCCTCGCCAAGTGCCAGGCCGGCTTCATCCAGAACTTCAGCTGGATCAGTAGCAGAGGATGTATACACCAGAACACGGTCGCCATCGGTGATGACATATGTATTCTGTGCAAAGGCCGTCTGTGACAGAAGCAGAAGCAAAACCATAGGGATCGCCAGCACTGCCAGACGGAAGAAAATCGTTTTTCTCTTAACTGTAGTACGGTTGCTCTTTTGCAATGGAAGGTACCTCCTTTCGCAATATATAGTGGGTGAAACCCGTTTGAAACCGATAGGTTACAAGAGGTTACACACCTCATCCTCGTATGAGAATTTGGATACATTATAACATTTCTTTCCCAAAAGTCAAGCTTTTATATCAAAAACCCGAAAAGCGACAACTTTTTCAAAAATTATGTAAATATTATTATGTTAACTTTCCTCCAAAATATACACCTTTTCGATCCAACCCGACCCAACATCTTGTAGAAAGTATTACATTTGTTTACATAACCCGTCGAATTATGTTACCCTTTTCTTCTGCAATTTTTTCGGTGTTATGACTACCTTTTTTTGCGAAAACAGCTCTGAAGGGATTGACTTTTTTATGAATATATGATAAATTTTCTCTTGACAGGCCGGAAGGAAACCGGTCACATACGGAAAGGCCGCGACGAAGACACGCGCCCTGGAAACGCTGCTCAGAGAAGAGCCGGTAGGTGAGAAGGCTCGGCATGCGTTCCTGTGCGATACCACTTCCGAGCCGCAGGTTGGAAATGGCCTGCCGGGTGTACCCGTTACAGTACCAATGAGTGACGGCTGCTGCCGTAACCAGGGTGGAACCGTGGAATACCGCAAGCGTATGCCACCCCTGATTCTTCAGGGGTGGGTATTTTTATGCCCTCCCCCATTGACAAGGAGGAAATCATTATGTCCGAAGAAAATCTGTACACCTTTGAAAACCCGGAGTACCGCAAGACCTTTTGGCACACCAGCTCCCATGTGATGGCCCAGGCCGTCAAGCGGCTGTGGCCCGAGGTGCAGCTGGCCATCGGCCCTGCCATCGACGAAGGCTGGTACTACGACTTTGACGCCCCCTTCTCTTTCACTCCTGAGCATCTTGTCCAGATCGAGGCAGAGATGAAGAAGATCGTCAAGGAGCGCATCCGTCTGGAGCGCAGTGAGCTGCCCCGGGCCGAGGCCATCGCCTTCCTGGAGTCCAAGAACGAGCCCTACAAGGTCGAGCTGATCAACGACCTGCCTGAGGATGCCGTCATCTCCTTCTACACCCAGGGCGAGTTCATCGACCTGTGCGCCGGTCCCCACCTGGACCACA
>JAGBSG010000047.1 GCA_017632035.1 Oscillospiraceae bacterium
AACGGCCCCATGGGCGTGTTCGAGAATCCCACTCTGGCAAAGGGCACCATTGCAGTTGCACAGGCACTGGCTGATTCTGACGCAGTGACCATCGTTGGCGGCGGCGACAGCGCTGCAGCCTGCGAGCAGCTGGGCTTCGCGGAGAGAATCACCCACATCTCCACCGGCGGCGGCGCTTCCCTGGAATTCCTGGAAGGTCTGGAACTGCCCGGCATTGCTTGTCTGGAAGACAAGTAAGGACGAGGCAGTTCCGGGGTCCCCGCAAAAGCGAATGGCTTTTGTGGGGAAAGGAGAAACCGCGGAATGGTTGAGTATTGACCCTTCCGGGTCAATACGGATCGCATTACGCGAGTTTCGACGCACTGCCCGGTATTGCTTGTCTGGAAGACAAGTAATTCAGACTTTTTATATTGGGGCCGATGCGGGCATCGGCCCCAGCAATTCCCCAACCACAGGCAAAGCCGCTACACAACCCTATAAATTTGTAATTTCACATCGCTTTGCGATGCGCATATAGTAAGGAGAAGAAAAATGAACAGAAAGTACCGCAAAACAGTTATCGCCGGTAACTGGAAAATGAACAAGACCCCCACCGAGACCAAGGAATTCATGGCCGCTTTCAAGGGCATGCTCCCCAAGGGTCGCTGGTGTGACATCGCCCTGTGCGTTCCCGCTGTTTGCATCCCCGCCGCTGTCCGCGCTATGCGTGAGACCAGAGTGGGCATCGGCGCCGAGAACTGCAACGCCAACGCTTCCGGTGCTTACACCGGCGAGATCGCTACCAACATGCTGGTTGACGCCGGCTGCAAGTATGTGATTATCGGTCACTCCGAGCGCCGCGCTATGGGTGAGACCGACGCTGATGTCAACGCCAAGGTCCTGGCCGCTCTGGAAGCCGGTCTGACCCCCATCATGTGCTGCGGCGAGAGCCTGGAGCAGCGCGAGGCCGGCATCACCGAGGAGTGGATCACCATGCAGATCAAGCTGGGCCTGCAGAATGTCACTGAGGACAAGATCCGTAAGGTCGTGATCGCCTACGAGCCCATCTGGGCCATCGGCACCGGCAGGACCGCCACTCCCGAGCAGGCACAGGAAGTCTGCGAGAGCATCCGTGCAGTGGTCCGCAAGCTGTACAGCTCCAAGAACGCCCGGGCCGTTTCCATCCTGTACGGCGGCTCCATGAACGAGAAGAACGCCTACGAGCTGCTGGCTCAGCCCGATATCGACGGCGGCCTGATTGGCGGCGCTTCTCTGGTTCCTGAAAAGTTTGTGCAGATCATCGAGGCAGCCAACCAGCCCATCGTGTAATCAAAATAATGGGAGCAGCGCACCGCTGCTCCCATTTTAATCAGCACCCAATCAATCGGAAAGAAGGGATTTCCGTGAACACATTGCTTTTGCCTGCCCACGGGCAGAACACCGCCGAGGTTGCCGCGCAGATCATCAGAAACGGCGGTCTGGTTGCCATTCCAACCGAAACTGTATACGGTCTAGGTGCAGACGGATTAAATCCCGAAGCCGTGGCCAAAATATTCATAGCAAAGGGCCGCCCGCAGGACAATCCTTTGATCCTTCATGTAGCTGACCCCTCCCAGATCGAGCAGCTCTGCCACCACATTCCCGACAGTGCCTATGCGCTGGCCAAGGCTTTCTGGCCCGGCCCTCTGACGATGGTGCTCCCTGCCCGGGCTTGTGTCCCCGCCTGCACCACAGCCGGATTGCCCACCGTGGCCGTTCGGTGTCCTGACAATGCTGTGACCCGGCAGATCATTGCTCTGGCCGGTGTACCTATTGCCGCCCCCTCTGCCAACCTTTCCGGAAAGCCCTCCACCACCACCGCTGAGCATGTGCTCCACGATCACGACGGCAAGATCGATGCCGTTGTAGATGGCGGCCCCTGCCGGGTGGGTGTGGAATCCACCATTGTGGATCTAACCGAGGAGCGCCCCCGACTTTTGCGTCCCGGCGGTATCACACCGGAGCAGCTGCTGGCCGTTTTGGGGGATCTGGTGATAGACAAGGCTGTCACAGCCCAGATCGATAAGGACGCTGTGGTAAAAGCCCCCGGCATGAAGTACCGCCACTATGCCCCGGAATGTCAGGTCATTATCGTCTCCGGCAGCCGGGAGCAGGCGGCAAAGTATATTCGCTCTCATTTTGCCCCCGGTGACCGGGTACTGTGCTTTGCGGAGGAGCTTGCCCTGTATACTGACTGCGCACCTCTGGCCTACGGGCTGGAGGCTGACGCATCTACACTGTCCGCCGGCCTGTTTGCAGCTTTGCGGCAGCTGGATGACCCCAGCATTTCCCGGGTATTCGCCCGGTGTCCTGTGGGCGGCGGGATCGCCTACGCCGTACAGAACCGGCTGAAAAAGGCCGCAGCCTTCCAAATCGTTGACGCGGAGGCGGAAGTATGATTATCGGAATTACCGGCGGCACCGGCTGTGGCAAAACCACCGCTTTGCGGGCCATTGCTGAGCTCGGAGGCACCGTCATTGACTGCGACGAAGTATACCACCGCCTACTGGAAACAGACACGGCCCTTCTGGATGCCATTGAAGCCCGGTTTCCCGGCACAGTTCTGGAAGGTGTCTTACAGCGCAAGCTTTTGGGAGAACTTGTCTTTTCAAACGAGGAAGCCTTACTGGATTTAAATGCCATCACCCACAGCGCTGTCAAAGCCGAAGTCCTTCGTCTGTTGACACCACAGCCAAAGCTGGCCGCCATTGACGCCATTGCTCTGTTTGAAGGCGGATTGGCCCAGCTTTGCGACACCACCGTGGCCATTACCGCCCCGGAGGAAAGCCGTATCGCCCGGCTCATGGCCCGGGAAGGCATTGCCAAAGAATACGCTACAGCCCGCATCGCAGCCCAGAAAAGCAACACCTGTTTTTCTGCCCTTTGCGATCACACCCTGCATAACGATGAGACAGAAGAGGACTTCCGCGCAAAGTGCCTTGGTTTTTTTACCTCATTGGTTATAATAGAAGAAAATACTGCAAAGGAGAATGACCATGACAACTGACGAACTGCGCCAGAATCTGCTTAGTTCCCCTAAAAACGGTTATACCAAGCTGTCCGACGAGCAGCGCGCTGATATGGAAGCCTATTGCAAGCGCTATGCCTCTTTTATCGACGCCTGCAAAACTGAACGGGAAGCCACCGCTTGGGCTGTAACAACTGCCAAGCAGCACGGCTTCCGGGCTCTCACCGCAGGCATGGACCTGAAGCCCGGCGACAAGGTATATTACAACAACCGGGGCAAGAGCATCCTGCTTGCTGTCATCGGCAGTGAATCCCTTGCCAAGGGTGCCAACATTTGTGCCGCCCATGTGGATTCTCCCCGAATGGATGTCAAGCCCAATCCCCTGTACGAAGATTCCGAGATCGCCTACCTGAAGACCCACTACTACGGCGGTATCAAGAAGTATCAGTGGACCGCCATTCCTCTGGCGATCCATGGTGTGATCTGCCGGGCGGACGGCACTGCTGTGACCGTTACCATCGGCGAGGACGACAGCGATCCTGTGCTGTACGTCTCCGATCTGCTGATCCACCTTTCTGCTGACCAGATGAAGAAGACCCTGGCAGAGGGTATCGCCGGCGAGCAGCTCAATGTGATCCTGGGCACAGAGCCTCTGGACGGTGAGGGCAGCGACCTGGTAAAGCTGAATATCATGAAGCTGCTGAACGAAAAGTACGGCATCGTGGAAGACGATCTTCACTCCGCCGAGCTGACCATCGTACCTGCCGGCAAGTGCCGGGAAGTTGGTCTGGACCGGAGTCTGCTGGGTGCCTACGGTCACGACGACCGGGTCTGCGCCTATGCCCAGATCGAGCCTCTGCTGAGCATGGACACGCCCAAGCACACCGCTGTATGCATTTTGGCAGACAAAGAAGAGATCGGCAGCGTTGGCGTTTCCGGTATGCAGAGCCAGGTCTTTGAATACTTCATGGGCATCCTGTGCGATACACAGAATGTGTCCCGCCATGAGTGCTTTGCCAACTCCTTCTGCCTATCTGCCGACGTTTCCAACGCCTATGATCCCAACTTCCCTGAGGTCAGCGACCGCAGGAACAACAGCCTCCTAAACTATGGCGTTGCAATCCTCAAGTACACCGGTGCCCGAGGCAAGAGCGGTGCCAGCGATGCCTCTGCTGAGGCCATGCACCATGTGCGCTCCACCCTGGACAAAGCCGGCGTGCAATGGCAGCTTGCCACACTGGGCAAGGTGGATCAGGGTGGTGGCGGAACTGTCGCTGCCTATATGGCAAACCGGAATATCGTCACCGTAGATGCCGGCGTGCCTGTGCTGAGCATGCATGCCCCCATTGAGCTGGTCAGCAAGCTGGACTGCTATATGACCATGCTGGCCTGTAAGGCAATTTATCTGGCATAATAAATCCCCCTGGAAGTAATCACTTCCAGGGGTTCTCTTTGCCCATGCCCTTTACTTTTTGGTCAAACAATGCTATAATCATTGGGCAAAGGAGGCGATGGGATGCGCGAATATCTTCAGGAGCTGAAAAACTTTTTCCGTAAGGGCGATATGGTGCTGCTTCTGCTGTGCCTTGTGACCACAGCCTTCGGCTGCATCGTCATTGCCAGTTCTACCAACTACATGGGCAACCTGCGTTTTATTTTGACCCAGATCGCCGCCGCCGGCATCGGTGTGTTTCTTTACATCATCATCTCCTCCATCGATGTGGACTTCTTCTCGGAGCACCGCATTGCCCTGGTGATTTTCAACAGCCTTCTGCTGCTGATGCTCATCCCCTTTGGCACTGACAACGGCACCGGCAACCGAAGCTGGCTGGATTTCCCCTTCCTTCCCTTTGATATCCAGCCTGCGGAGATCTGCAAGATCACCTTTATTCTGATCATGGCCTCTGTTATGGCCAACCACCAAAGTAAAATCTCCTCTATTCCTTCCGTCATGCACATGGTGCTCCATCTGGGATTGCTGTTCGGTTTGAACATGTTGGTTTCCAGGGACGCCGGTGTTTCCATGATTTTTCTCTTCATCTTTATCGGTATGGCATTTTCCGGCGGTGTTAGTCTGTTCTGGTTTGCTCTGGCCGCCGGCGGTGTGGTCGCTTTGTGGCCCCTTGCCTGGAACTATGTTTTCAGTGATCATCAGAAGGACCGTATTATGGTTTTGATCGATCCCAGCCTTGATCCCCTGGGTATTGACGAGCGCTTCCACACTGTGCGCAGCCTGAAGTCCCTCACCGGCGGTGGCTGGACAGGACAAGGCTTGTTCAACGGCACCCGTACCCAAAACGGCGAGCTGTTTGCCCAGCATACAGACTACATTTTCTCCTCCATTGGCGAAGAGCTGGGCTTTTTCGGCTGTGTCTTGGCTTTGGTTTTGTTGTTTGCCATCATCATCCGGTGTGTCCAGGTGGGCAACCGCAGTCAAGACTATATGCGCAAAATGGTATGCTACGGCGCTGCTGCAGCACTGATTTTCCAGGTGATCAGTAATGTGGGTATGTGCCTCGGTCTGACTCCCGTTATCGGTCTGACCCTGCCCTTTGTCAGCTACGGCGGCAGCTCCATCCTTACCCTGTATGCCATGTTGGGATTGGTATCCGGTATCCACGCCAGACCCGCCGCACCCAGCCACGAGCTGTATATACGACCGTACCGCTGATAAAAACGTCTCTCAACGAGCAATGTCACTTAGCTAAGGGTGTCATCCTGAGCGTAGCGAAGGATCTTCCCACGAAATTGATGGAAACCGTCAACAAAGATGCGTAGATTCTTCGTCGCCTGCGGCTCCTCAGAATGACAGGGTTTTTAACTGAATGACATTGCCCAACGGAGACGTTTTTTATTGCTGCTACTTGCTTTTTTCCCATTGTGCTATATAATAGAAATACCAAATATACGAAGGAGGATGCGGCATCCGCTGCAACACATACTATGAAACAATTTATGGACAAGGATTTTATCCTGGAAACCGAAACCGCACAGCATCTGTTCCACGACTATGCCGAGAAGCTGCCTCTGGTGGACTACCACTGCCACATCTCCCCTAAGGAGATCTACGAGGACCGCCGCTTCAACAATCTGGTAGAGGTCTGGCTGGGCGGTCAAAACCCTGACGGCAGCTACTTCGGTGATCATTACAAGTGGCGCTTGATGCGTTCCAACGGCATTGACGAAAGCTACATCAGCGGCAACCAGCCCGCCTATGAGCGCTTCCTGAAATTTGCCGAAGCTCTGGAAATGGCCATCGGCAACCCCATGTACCATTGGTGCAATATGGAGCTGCAGATGTTCTTCGGGATCACCGAGCCTCTGACCGCGGAAAGCGCACCCCGGATCTGGGAAACCTGCAACGAGCTGCTGCGCAACGATCCCAGCATGACCGTCCGCGGTATCATCCGCAAGGCTAACGTAGCCTTTATTGGCACCACCGATGACCCCATCGACACTCTGGAGTGGCATGAGAAGATCGCCGCTGACGACACCATCGACTTCAAGGTCTGCCCCTCTTACCGCCCCGACAAGGCAGTCAACATCCATAAGGAAGGCTTCCTGGCCTATATGCAGCAGCTGGCCAAGAGCGTGGGTAAGGAATCTCTTGCTACTATGCAGGAGGTCTGCGACGCATTGGTAGAGCGTCTGGAGTTCTTCCATGACCACGGCTGCCGGGCCAGCGACCACGGTCTGGACTATATCCCCTATCAGGAATGCACCATGGAGCAGGCCAATGCCGCTTACCAAAAGGCTCTGCGGGGCGAGAAGCTGACCCTTGCCGAAATCGAGGGCTACCAGACTACCATTCTGCTGTGCCTGGGCCGGGCTTACAAGCGCCTGGATATCGCCATGCAGCTGCACTACTCCTGCATCCGCAACAACAACGCACGGCTGTTTAAGAAGATGGGCCCTGATACCGGCTTCGATGCCATCGCCCAAAACACCTGCGGCGGCAATATCGCCCAGTTCCTGTCCGCTCTGGACGAGACCGGTGAATGCCCCAAGACCATCCTCTACTCCCTGAACCCTGCGGACAATGCCCAGCTGGGCACCCTGATCGGCTGCTTCCAGGATAACTCTGTGCCCGGCAAGCTGCAGCACGGTTCTGCCTGGTGGTTCAATGACACCAAGTCCGGCATGGAAGAGCAGATGAAGTCTCTGGCAAACCTGAGCCTTTTGGGTAACTTTATCGGTATGCTCACCGACTCCCGTTCCTTCCTGAGCTACGCACGCCACGATTACTTCCGCCGTATTCTGTGTAACCTGGTAGGCAACTGGGTTGAAAATGGCGAGTACCCCAATATCGAATCTTCCCTGAAAAAGATCGTGGAGGGTGTCAGCTACTACAACGCCAAGCGCTACTTCGGTCTGTAATTTTCTATAGTATAAACGGCTCCGTCCACATGGACGGAGCCGTTGCTTATTTTATTAAGGTCAAATACTGTTCAAAATATCTCTGCCCCAAAATTCGGCTGGCCTGGGCATCAAAATGCAGCTGATCCGGCTTTAAAGGCAGATCCTTTGCGGAAGCTACAGCACAATGGGGTACTGTCTGCGGTATGGTGTGCAGAAGCTGGTTCAGCCTTGCCTGCCGGCCTCCGCACCATTTTTCCGGAATATCCAGAGATATCTCGCCAAGGATCACAGGCACATGCTCCGCCCCCAGATCCTTGCGCAGTTGGGTGAGCATAGCCGCAAACCGCTCCGGATAACTTTCCACCAGTTCATCCCTTGCGCAGTCGCTTTCTCCTTGATGCCAGATGATGGCCTTCAGCTCCGAGGTTCTCTGGGCAAGCCTGGTCAGGCATACCGCATGGTCATAAAGCAGCCCGCCGGGCATCCATTCAGACAGGCTGGTGCCACCGTCGGCACAGGGGATCAGACCCACATTGGTGCCGAAATACTCCGCATAGCTATCCGCAAAGCTGGCAGCCAGACTGACGCCGCTGCGGGACAGCCCTTCAAAAATGGGCCTGTCCGGGTTCACCGGCTCCCGCATAGGCTGCCACCGGCCGTTGCGCAACATAAAGCACTTGGGGTTGCGGATGGGCTTGACCTGATCGAGCTCACCCCTGCCAGCCATATTAGACTGCCCGATCATCAGCACAGCATCCATGTCCATGCCTGCACTTTGCATTCCGTCAACAATTCTCATAGCGATACTCCTTCCAATCAGTTTCCAAAGTACTTTTCCGTTGTCAACCCACGGATATGTCTGGCATCGTTCATCAGCTCCAGATTCGGACTGATCAGCTCTCCGTCCTCACCGCCAAACTCCACTTCTGTTATAGCCGTCACATCCGGCCCCATGGCCTTGAACAGCAGCATGGGCGGCAAATTAAACAAATGACTCAGTACCACCGTGGAAGAACCGGCATGACTTGCCAAAAGGACCGTACGGCCATCGCCGCCTCTTACCCGGTAAAATTCTCCCTCTCTGATGTAGCCAAACTGCGCCAACCAGGAGTCAAAACCAGCTTCCACCTTGTCAATGCTGGCAAGAAGCCTGCTGCGGCAGAACGGATATTTCTGTTTCCAGTTAATATTCATCAAGCTTTCACCCTTACGCACCAATTCCCCCGCCAAAGACCAGGGATGGCCGTTATGGGGAATGGTTTCCTCAGGGTCTATCGCTCTCCAGGAGATCTCCCGCATAAACTCCAGCTGGGTCACCTCTGCACCAAAGCGGGCGGCGATATGCTCTGCTGTTTCCACCGCCCGACCGCAGAAAGAGGAGAAAAAGCCTTCGATCTTCTCTCCGGACAGCCTGTCTGCGGCCGCCTCCGCCTGCAGATGACCCAGTTCCGTCAGACAATCTTCTTTGTAATTGGGGTGACCGTGCCGGATAAAAATAATTCTCATGATATTCTCCTTATAATGCCTGCATCAGCTTTTGGGTCAGCACCTCGGCAATGCGCTGCTGTCCGTAGATATTGGGGTGGATCTCATCTGCAGACATGTAGCGGATATGATCCAGCACCTCCAAGCCGTTGATATAGGTCACATTGGGATCAGCCCGGCGGGCAATGATCTGCGCAATCAGCCTGCGCCACTTCTGTCCCGTAACAGAATCCCGCAGGTCCTCACCGCCGTAATAAAACGGAGAAACCACAAAAATCGGCTTTTCAGGGTTGCGTCCAGCTACCTGCTGCAGGATATTGTCCACCCGGTCACAAATTTTTTCCTCTTCCCAACCCAGCACATTGATGCCAAGCTCCAGCACTGCTACATCCCATTTGCCCCGCTCACCTTCGGCAGCCAGGTAGTCCGCCATGGCAGGCTCCATGCAGCAGCTGCCGGCCATACCCAGATTCCGCACATCCATGTTCAGGTTATAGCCCAGCACACTGGCCCAGGCATGGGACATATCGATGGAATTGCTCCCGTGGGTAATGGAAGAGCCATAACACAGCAGCGTCTTCCTGGGGCACTGGGAGGGCTTGGGCAGCTCCACATCGCCGATCACACCGTGCAGATTGACGCGGCCCCGGTCAAAGATCACCCGGACCACCTGAGGATCCCAATCCCAGCCGCTCATCGCGGTCATTTTCTCCAGGTTCTTCATGTTTTTAGGCCGCTTGATCTCAAACTCCTGAACCTCAGCGGTAATATGCTTATGTACCTCATGATCCTCCCAGCCGCCCTGCACGCCGCCGTAGTACACATGGAAGGTGCAGAAGCCGGTATCATCGTCCTTAGACGCGTTCATCAACAGCTTGACGGACTCGCCCTTGATCACAAACCGCAGTTCCACGCCGGTAACATTGTGAGCCACCTCGTTGGCGCTCTTGGACTCCATTGTTTGAAACACAGTTTCCGGCACCCGCAGCCATGTCACACTGCCGTCGTCGTTATGGATCAGCTCTGCCGCATTGAAAATCTCAACATTCTTGTACAACATGTGCTGTTCCTCCTTTTTGATATACTTATGCAGGAT
>JAGBSG010000048.1 GCA_017632035.1 Oscillospiraceae bacterium
CTCGAAACGGTATCAGATACACAGATTCTCCAGGTTTATTTCTCCTTACAACAAACATTCTTTGACCAGACTGATCTGCAGGATTCTGATACTGTACAGCATAATCTTCTTAGAGGGAAAGAAACTGGAGTGCCAAAATTGTGGATACTGCTGGTTTCCCTAAGATGCCCGGCAAATACAAGAACAAATAAGACCCATCATTTTTATGATAGGTCTTATTTCTTTTGAGAGGTGAAATGATGAGCAAAAGCAAAGTTCCTATTATTAAGATACAAGTGAACACGGCAGGCATTGAGAACGGGATCGATACGATGGCGGCATCCCTGGAGGGGCTGTCCGGGAGCATCGGGGATTCCTTCTCCGGACTTCTGGAAATTTTACATACGATTTCGGCAGATATCGTATGTATTCTGGAAGAAATGAAAGAGATTGATTGGTTAGGCGTTGCGGATACCGGCATACAGGCCCTGTCTACGATATGGTCCAAGGACAGGCCAAATAATACGGCAGGATCTGGCGGATATGTAGGAAAATATGAAGCCCGTAAGACCGGTGAATCCGATAAAGCCTCAGCATCCGGTGATATGACAGACCATATGGGGATCGCTTTCAGCAATCTGGGCGATCTGGCTTTCCTTGGATCGGATGAAGATCTGCTGCAATCCCTTGGAAACCTGATCGCCAAGCTCAAGGAGAGTGCGGCGGCGTGGGCGGCGCAGATGGGGGCGAAGATCGCCGATAAAGCCGTGGATCTGCAAATCATTGCCCTGTATGCGGTGGACTACATAAAAGCCTTTGGCGCAGCTGTGGCGCAACTGGCAGCCAGTACGGCGGCGTGGGTCGCCAATACCGCGGCCAAGGTGGCAAGCACCGCAGCCGAGTGGGCCCAGATCGCGGCCACCACCGCTTGGAACGCCCTCTGCGCTGTAGCCACTACTGTCACCACCGCTTTTGGCGCGGCCATGGCCTTTTTGACCAGCCCCATTGGGTTGGTGGTAGCGGCCATTGCCGCGCTGATCGCCATCGTTGTCCTGTTGGTGAAGAACTGGGACACGGTAAAATCCGCGGTCCTGGGTGCCTGGGAGGCGATCAAGGATGCTTTGGGCAATGCCTGGGCGTGGTTCCGGGATACGGTGGCCGACCCTGTGGTGAACGGCTTCAAGGGAATGATCAACGGCGTTATCGGCTTTATCAACGGCATGATCGCCGGCATCGTCCAGGGAATCAACGGCGTTATCGGTGTGCTGAACAAGCTGCGCTTTGCCGTGCCGGACTGGATCCCCGGCATCGGCGGTAAGACTCTGGGCTTCCACCTGAATCCCGTCACCGCTCCCCAGATCCCCTATTTGGCCCAGGGGGCGGTTTTGCCTGCCAATAAGCCCTTTATGGCGGTGGTGGGCGATCAGCGCCACGGCACCAACATCGAAGCCCCCCTGACCACCATTCAGGAGGCGGTGCGCATGGAGCTGGGGGACCTGGCTGCCGCCATGCATGCGGGCCTGGAAGCGTTGCTGGCGGAAAACCGGCAGCTGCGCCGGACTGTGGAGGCCATTGAGGTGGGTGACACGGTGATCGGTCAGGCGGCGGCCCGGTACAGCCACCGGCAGGCTGTCATGAGAGGAGGCGCAATATGAGATTTTTTGAAGATTACCAAATCGACGGCAAGCCCTTGCTTGCCCCGGATCAGGATGTGGTCATGTCCCGGGCCGATCTGGACAGCGAGGATTCCGGCCGGGATGAAAGCGGCTTTTTGCACCGCTTTCCGGTGCGCCTGGGCATGGGCACCTGGCAGCTGCAGTACAGCCGCCTGAGCGCCCAGGAATACGCCTATCTGCAAGGCTTATTCGCGGGCAAGACCCAGTTTGCATTTACCTACCGGGATCTGTCCGGCAAGAGCGCCACCTGTCAGGCCTACCGGTCGGATCACAGCATCACCCTCCACGATGGGGCCAGAGGGCTGTACCGGAGCTGTAAATTCAGCATCATAGAGTGCTAGGAGGGATCGCTGTGTTCAAATCCATCCTGGTACTGCCCGACGGCACAGAGCTTTCCTCCGGTCCGGGTACGGTAAACGCCATCCAGAGCGTCACCGTCACCCAATGCGTCAACGACAGCCAGGAGCTTTCCTTAGGCTCTGTCTGCGCATCCATGCTGGAGGCAAGGGTCATCACCCCCGGCGGCGGCTTAGTCCTTGCCGCGGGGCAGCAGATCACCCTTTACCGGGAACAGGAGGGATCCCGGCACAAGGTGGGCGTTTTCCTTCTGGAAAAGCCCACACGGCCCTCCGCCAATACCTATTCCATCACCGCCTACGACCGGGTGATCCGGCTGGATCAGGACCTGACCGGCTGGCTTGCCGGTCTGGACGGCTGGCCTTACAGCCTGCATAGCTTTGCAGGCATGGTCTGTGATGCCTGCGGACTTACGCTGGCAAACCAGAGCATCCCCAATGGGGAGTATATGGTGCGAAAATTCTCCGCCGACGGCATCACAGGCCGGCATCTCATGAAATGGGTGGGGCAGATCGCCGGCAGGTTCTGCCGGGCCACAGCCGACGGCGATATCGAATTTGCCTGGTACGAGCCTGTGGCAGAGCCCACGGTCGGCCCGGCCCAGGTGCTGCCTGTGGATATCCGCTATGAAGAGGAAGAGCTGGTCATCACCTCTTCCCGGATATCCACAGAGGCCTCCGACGGTAGCCTCAGTCTCCAATCATCCCATTTACAGATCAGCGACGACGGCAACGGTCATGTGACCGTTGCCGTTGACAATACCCCCATACAGCTGTGGTACTACCGAAGCTCCCTGACCCGTGAGGATTACACAGTCGCCCCCATCGGCAAGGTGCAGCTGCGGCAGAATGAAGAGGATGTGGGCACGCTCTGGCCCAATACGGAAGCAGAGGCCAATACCTATGTGATTTCCGGCAATTACTTGCTGACCGCCTCCACGGCAGAGGAGCTGCTTCCCATCGCCCAGACCCTGTATGGGCAGCTGAAGGAATTTTCTTATACCCCCTGCAAGGTGTCCGTTCCTGCCAATATGGACATTCGGGCCGGCAGCATCGTCACTGTCACCGATGCCAACGGCCACAGCTTCCGGACGCTGGTCATGACCAGGACCACAAAGGGGCAGCGGGATACCCTGGAGTGCACCGGCAGTCACCGGCGCAGCAGCTCCACAGCCGTCAATAACCAAAGCTACCAGGCCCTGTCCGGCAAGGTGCTGAACCTGCGCACGGATGTAGACGGCCTGAAGGCAGAAAACGCCGATGCCCGGGGGAATCTTTCCAGCCTGGAGCTGAAGCTGGGGAGCATCACCTCCCGGGTCACCTCTCTGGAGCAGACGGACACGGCTTTGCAAAGCACCACAACGACCCTGCAGCAGACGGCCAAGGGCCTGGAGCTGTCTATTTCCAAAACCAACACAGCCATAGGCGACAAGGCGGACAAGACTGCCGTTACCGAGATCGAGAAGCACTTTCTCGTCCGGGCCGACGGCATCACCATCACCAACGCGGTCAGCGGCATGGGTCTGGGCATCAGCGAGGAGCGCATCGTGTTCACCGGCGGCAAGAATCCGTCCACCATCGTCCGGCCCAATGCCATGGAGACCGCCAATCTGCGAGTGGGCACCCGGCTGGACCTGGGCGCGTTCAGCTTCTTCCCCCGGACCAACGGCAATCTCAGCTTCCGCTGCACAGGGCAGATATAAATGCAAAATGCAAAATTGATGTGTCAGCTCCGCTGACGATTTGAATTATGATTGTAGGGTGGATGTGCCTCAATCCACCCTTACACCCACCCTCGATAGAACCCGTAGGGGCGAACAGTGCTTGCCTGCCAAAGCCCTCTCCCTGGGGAGTGGGTGGCCCGACAGGGCCGGGTGTGGGGAAAAACCAGCACCCCACATCCGGCTGCCCAATAGGGCAGCCACTTTCTCCCCCCGGGAGAAGGCTTATTGCAATTTTCCACTTTCAACTTTCAATTTTCAATTTACCAAGGAGCAATTATGGCACAAGGAACGATTTATTTAACCGACTCCGGCACCTACGGTGCTTACCTTCGGAGCAAGATAGAATGGCGTTCGGAAGCCGACACCACCAGCCACACCTCCACCGTCACGGCGGAGCTTTACATCTGTAAGTATAACCCCAATCAGATCCTCACTGTCCCCACCACAGGCACTTACAGCTACGCGCTGGAGATCGGCGGCAGCCGCATTACAGGCAGTGTCTACCTTTCTGTACTGTTGGACTGGGTCAAGGTAGCCATCCACACTGTCAGTGGCTGTCCCCACGAAGCTGACGGCAGCTGCGTCCTGAGTCTGTGGGGCTCTGTCAGCGGTCCGTCCGGCACATCTCTTGCCGGGCATACCACCTCCGGCGGCGGCCAGGCGGTGCTGGACACCCTTTCCCAGGCCGGAACTGCCAGCTTTTCCGCAGAGGCGGTGGATATGGGTCAGGCGGTGACGGTCTACACCAACCGCCTCAGCGACGGCTTTACCTGCGGCCTGACCTACAGCTTTGCGGGGGTCACCGGGACCATCGCTGAGAATGTGACCGACCAGGCCCAGTGGATACCCTCCCTGGAGCTGGCCTGGCAGATCCCCAATACGGATCATGCCACCGCCATCATCACCTGCCACACCTACCAAAACGGCCGGCTCATCGGCTCGAAGGATAATTATCTGACCCTCTGGGTGCCGGATAATATCTGCCCTACAGTCTCTGCTGCCTGGCAGGATACCACCGGGGCTTACGGCCTCTTCGGTACGCTGGTCCAGAACGCCTCGGCCCTGGAAATAGATATTACCGCCGCCGGCGCTTACGGAAGCCAGGTACAGACCAGCGCCGTGACCCTGAACGGCAAGCCCTATACGGGCCAGACCATCCTGGACGAGGGCATACTACCCCTGGAAGTTACCGTCACCGACAGCCGCGGCCACAGGGCCACTGCCCGGTATGACCTGACCGTGGCAGCCTACAGCCTGCCTGCCCTGGAGCTGACGGCCCACCGCTGTACAGCCGACGGCACAGCCAATGATGCGGGCGAATACGCCCAGATCACCGCTGAGGGCAGCATCACGGACCTTTCCGGCTTGAACGCCCCGGCCCTGACCATAAGCTGGGAGGGCGGCAGCCAAAGCTTTGAGGCTGTCGGCGGGCAGGTCATCGTCCCCGCGCCCATTGTAAACACCCTGGCCATTACCGCCCGTCTGGAGGACAGGCTCTATTCCGTGTCCCGGGATATGGTCCTGTCCACCGGCTACGCCACTCTGGATTTTCTGGCAGGGGGCAAGGGCATATCCATGGGCAAAGCCGCCGACCGGGAGGGCTTCGACTGCGCCATGCCCGCCTACTTTACCGCCGGGCTCAACGGCGCGTATCTGCAGACCCATTATGTGGGCGGCACGCCCGCCATGCAGATCCAGACCAAGTATACGGACTTTTCCGGCGCTGGGGACAACCGGCAGAGCATCTTCCTGTTCGGTACAGCCAATTTCAGTCCGGTACACGGCCTTTTGCAGGTCAACAACGGCGGGTCCGTCAGCTGGAGCGGCACAGGCAGTATTACGGTCACGGCCATGGAGGAGGGCAAAGTGGAGCTGACCTTACCGACATGGGCCTGGGACTGGTTCACAGCCCTCAGCGCCGAGCCCTTTCATTTTTTATAAGGAGGATATCCGATGTCAGAGATCAAGACACTTACCGTAAACGGGCGAAGCTACACCGTAGCCGACCCGGACGCGGCCCATATCGACGACACCGCCGTCGGGGAGAAAGCCTGGTCGTCCCGACGGATCATGGAGGCGATAGACACGGCAGACAGCTCTGCCGCCATCGTCTGCACTGCCCGGGGCCAGGTCGTATCTGTAAGCGATGCCAGTGACAGACCCCTCCGGGGCCTGACCCTGTACGGCAAGACCACCCAGAACGGCACGCCTATGCCGGAGAGCCCTGTGCCCCTGGAAAGCACCGGCGCAGGCGGCAGCGTGGCTGTGAATGTATACGGAAAGAACCTTTTCTACACCAATAATTATACACAGAAGCAAAACGCCACTGTCATAGAACAAACAGAAAACGGCGCTACATTCCGGGGAAACGAAGGTTCAAATCCGGGAACAAGAGCCTGGTCAAACGGCTGGGCGATGATAGACAGAACCTCAGCATTGCGCCTGTCAGCAGGAACGGTGATTACCGTTTCCTGCGATTACACGGTACTTGAAAAACATTCAGCTATTTCTGGCAATGTGGATTTTTTCGTTGATGGCATATCCATGAATCTTTCAGCCTTTAACGTTGCTTCGGCGGAAATCGGCAGAACATACCGCATAAGCAATACGGCTACGGTTCAAGCGGACGGAAGCTATAAAAGAACCAATATTTCCCTGCATTCCAGCAAGGTAAGGATTGAAAATTTGCAATGGGCGATTGACACAACTGCGGCAGATTTTACGCCGTATACAAAGCAGACCCTCACAGTTCCCACCCCCAACGGCTTACCCGGTATCCCGGTGGAGTCCGGCGGTAACTACACCGACGAAAGCGGTCAGCAGTGGGTTTGTGATGAGGTGGATTTTGCAAAGGGCATATTGGTGCGCAGAACAGCAAAACTAGAACTTAACGGCACAGAGAGCTGGAGCACTTACTATAATAAAATGCTTCGCACAAAACTACCCGCTGCCTCCAAAGGAGCAGGTCAAGTAAATGCGGCTACCTGTTCGCACTATCCTACATTCGAGCATTTCACAAACTATAATAACAGGGATAATGCAGGATATATCGGTTGCGATGTATCCGGATCGTATCTGGATTTTGTGGATAATGTAAATTGCAACGGCAACCTTGCGGCTTTTCAATCGCTGCTGCAGGAGAAATACAGCAACGGAAACCCAATTACTGTGGTATATGCCCTTGCCGAGCCCATCGAAACGCCGCTGAGCGCCGAAGAACTGGCACAGTATTCTGCACTGCATACCAACAAGCCTGCCACCACCGTTCTCAACGACGCCGGGGCAGGCATGGCTCTTGCCTATGTGGCCGATACCAAGCTGTATATCGACAACAAATTCAACGAGCTGGCTGCGGCCATCGTAAATAACACTTAAGGAGGACAAGCCTATGTATGGAATTTTGAAGACCCACATTGCTGCAGGAGGCTTTAAGCTGGGGGAGATCCAGCACAAGGTCAAGAAGCTGTATGTTCTGGGAGACCTGACCGAAGAGCAGACCGACGAACTGCTCGCAATGGCTTCCCATGGCGTATCTGCAGATGCTGAGCGCCCGGAGGTCATGGACATGCTCCGCAGCCTCGCAGACCGGGTCACAGCCCTGGAAAAGAAGCTGGCAGCCCAGGAGGATGCCGGGGAGGAACAGCCCCAGTATGCGGCATGGAAGCCCTGGGACGGCATCAGCGACAAGTACCAGCTGGGTGCAATAGTCGCGCACAAGGACCGTATTTGGGAATCCACCCATAACGGCCAGAATGTCTGGGAGCCCGGCGCTGCAGGCACGGAGGCGCTCTGGAAGGATGTTACAGAGGAGGTAACTGCCAATGACGAATAAACAAAAGCAGTGTCTTTTGCAGTATCTGGGCTATTACACAGGTCTCATCGACGGCGACTTCGGCCCGGCATCCAAGCAGGCCACCAAGGATTTTCAGGCTGACTACGGCCTGGACGCTGACGGCATCTTCGGCCCGCTGACCGAAGCGCGGATCAGGGAGGTCATCTATAAGGACGAGCCCTGCAGGGTAGACTGGGCAAAGGTCAGATTCTTTGACCGCTCTGAGTTCAAGTGCAACTGCGGCGGCAAGCACTGTAACGGCTACCCGGCGGAAATGCATCCCCGGCTCATTGCCGCAGCTGACAGAGTCCGCGGCCATTTCGGCGCTGCCGCTCTGGTCAGCTCCGGCGTAAGATGTGAAAAGCACAATGCTGCCGTAGGCGGTGTGGCAAACAGCCGACATCTCACCGGCAAGGCCATGGATTTTCGCATCAGCGGCAAGACTGCCGCCCAGGTCCTTTCCTATGTGCAGCAGCAGCCCGAGCTCCGCTACGCCTACGCCATCGACAGCAATTACATCCACATGGATGTGGAATGATCTCCCTGTCTTCCCGTGTCATCCTGAGGCGAAGCCGAAGGATCTCTTTTAGATTCTTCGTCGCCGCGTTCCTCAGAATGACAGCATGGGAGTCAGACCTATCCGCCCTTACCTACAAGAATACATACAAGGAGAATCTCTATGACAAGTGAGATCATCGTGGCCCTTCTGGGTCTGGTCGGCACACTGTCCGGCTCATTTCTGGGCGTGGTGGCTGCGTCCAAGCTGACCCAGTACCGGCTGCAGCAGCTGGAGGATAAGGTCAACCGGCACAATCACATCATCGAGCGCACCTATGTTCTGGAGGGCCAGATGCAGGAGGTGCAGCACGATATCAAGGACCTGAAGCAGTTCCACAGACCAAACAATTAAATTAAGAATTGAAAATGGAAAATTGAAAATTCCGCAATAAGCCTTCCCCCTGGGGGGGAGGTGGCACGGCGTAAGCCGTGACGGATGAGGGGAAAATAAAACCTATAAAAAGGAGCAACTATGGACATTCTGAAAAACCTGGCATCCCTTTTGAAGGTGAAGACCATCGTGACGATGGTGGTCATCACCGTGTTTGCCACCCTGGCCCTCCGGGGCGATATCACTGCCGACAATGTGATGATCGTGGTGTCCACGGTCATCGCCTTCTACTTCGGCACCCAGCACGAGAAGAAAATGGAAAATTGACAATTGAAGGTTGAAAATTGCCCGCCCCAAAGCCCCCCCTTGCCTAAAGGGGGGTGGCTGCGTCAGCAGCCGGGGGGATATAAGCCCTCTCCCATTGGGAGAGGGCTTCAGAGTGTCAAAAAAGCCGCAAACCGTCAAAATGCGGTATTATCAAGCAACATTAGAAATAAGCCTTCTCCCACCGGGAGAAGGTGGCAAAAATCTTTGATTTTTGACGGATGTGGGTGAAAATGCTTGCTGCGCAAGGCATTTTGACTTACTGAGCAAACCCTCAGACTAGCGTACCTATGTACGCCGACGCTGACCGTTTGCTTGTCTTTGCGTCTTCCTTGACCTCTGCCAGTGTGTCAAAAATTAGTTTTTTGACA